>NZ_JBWKDK010000001.1:133680-453885 GCF_056436005.1 Streptomyces sp. NPDC043854 | reverse complement strand
CCACATCCCCACCCCCCCAAAAAACCACGGTGGGAAGGGCAAAGAGGACCACCCACCCGAGTCAAACGCCTGCGGGGAAACCCCCCCCCCCCCCCCCCCCCCCCCCGGCCCCTTACGTTCACCCTCCCCACCGCACCGCGCCGCGCGCCCCACCGCGCGGCCGGCACCGCGCGGTTCGCACCGCAGCGGCTGCGGCGACCCCTCGCATCCCACCGCACCAGGGAGCACCACAACGATGCGCACACGACACGCCTTTCCCGTCCGCACCGGACTCGGAGCCCTGCTCCTCTTCCTCGCCCCGGCCCTGGGCCTCGCCGTGCCGACGACGGCCCACGCCCACGGCGACACCCTCAAGGTCGTGGTCACCGGCCAGCGGGAGGGACACGTCACCACCGACATCACCTGGGAGAACGACGGGGACGCCGTCGACGAGAACGTCGCCGCCACCGTGAACGCGACCAGCGTGGACGGAACCCGTACGCAGGGGCCGTGGCGGCTGGTGCGGGACAAGGGCGGGAGCATCGGCTGGAGCACGGCCGAGGTCCTGCCGCCCGGCACCTGGAAGGTCACCATCGACGTCGGGTTCCCCGCGCTCGGACATGCCGAACGCGAGGTCGCCGTACCGGTCGTGGACCCCGTACCGCCGGCGGGTTCCGCGGCGCCGACCGCTCCCGTGCCGGTGGACCCGTCCGCCTCGGCCGCGCCCTCGGCCGCACCTTCGGCCGTGCCGTCGGTCGCGGCTCCGGCGCAGTCCCCGTCGCCCGCCGCCGCTCCGGCCTCGCCGTCGGCCTCCGCGGACGCCGACGGGAAGGCCGGCAGCGGCAGCACCGTCTGGTGGACCACGGCGGGCGTGGCCGTGATCGCCGTGGCGGGCGCGGCCGTCGGGGTGCTGGTACGCCGGGCCCGGGCGCGCCGGCGCTGAGCGGACGGACGCCGGCAGGGCGGCGTACGCCGCCCCGGCGGGCGTGTGAGCGGGCCGGCCCGCCCGGCCGGATCGCGTCGGCGACCTGACAACCAAACGGGACCTCGTTGACGCTCCGCCGGGCGATGCCGTTCGCTCGGGGCATGGACATCACCACCACCGCCGTTCGTTCCACCGCCCGGGTGGTCCGCCCCTTCCACACCTTCGAGGGCGAGGGCTTCCCGGTCCGCCGCCCCTTCCCGCAGCCCGAACTGCCCCTGGTCGACCCGTTCCTCATGGTCGACCAGGTCGGCCCGCACGTGCTGGGCCCGGGTGAGGCCAAGGGCGCGCCGCCGCACCCCCACCGAGGTTTCGAGACCATCCAGTACGTCATCGACGGCGCCATGGAGGACATCGACTCCGAGGGGAACAAGCGGGTCATGAACCCCGGCGAGGTCCAGTGGCTGACCGCCGGCTCGGGCCTGGTCCACCTCGCCCGCCCGACCCCCGAGTTGCTCGCCGAGGGCGGCCCGCAGCACCTGCTGCAGATTTGGGTCAACCTGCCGGCCCGGCTCAAGGCGACGCCGCCGCGCGTCCAGTACGGGTCCGCCCCGCACGAGATCCCGGTCGTCACCACGGAGGACGGCACCGCCGAGCTCACGGTGATCACCGGGTCCACCCACGGGGTGAGCGGCCCGTTCGAGACCCACACCCCCGTCCTCGTCGTCCACGCCCGCCTCGCGGCCGGCGGGCGCGCCGAGTTCAGCGTCCCGGCCGGGCACAACGCCATGCTGTACGTCCTGTCCGGTACCGCGGCCGCCCCGGACGCCGAGCTCCCCGACGGCCACCTCGCCATCCTCGCCCGGGACGGGGAGCGGTTCGCCGTCTCGGCGCCCGGTGAGGCCGCCGAGGTGCTGGTCCTGGCCGGCGAGCCGATCGGCGAGCCGGTGGCCCGCAGCGGACCGTTCGTCATGAACACCGCCGCCGAGATCCGCCAGGCGCAGCTCGACTACCAGCGCGGCCTGATGGGCCACATCGACATCTGAGACACCCGCCGTACGCCCTGCTGGCGCGCCTGCGCCCGGGCCTGGAGAAGAACGCCTAGGAGGCGAGTACGGCCCCCTGCGGCAGCGCGTTACGCGGGCCGGCCGGGAAGGCGGACCACCGCGGTGTGCCCCGGGCTGCGCAGGAGGCCCGTGAACGGCCCGCCGACCGGGGATCCGCCGATCACGGCGGCGTCGTAGCGCTCGAGGGCCACGCTCCCGCCGTCGGCTTCGAGACGCGCCCCGCCCTCGAGGGCGACGACCAGCAGGACCTCGTCCGGCGCGGCCGTGAGCGCGAGCGAGCCGCGGACGACGGCGGTGTCCGCCGGGGCGGTGCCCCGGCGGTACATCACGTTGAAGTTGACGACGGGCCCGTCCAGCAGCCGGCAGCCGGTCGGTGCGTCGCCGGGGAAGTCCTGCGGCGCGTACCGCTCGCCGACCACGCGGCGGGCGCCGGCCACGGTGAGGTCCATGCCCGCCCCCTCGGCGAGGGTGAGCGTACGGTCCACTCCGGGGAAGGCCGAGAACGGCCCGTCCGCGGCCACCTCGGCAAGACTCACCCGCCACGCGAAGTCGTCCATGCCGGCCCCCTCGGGCCAGGCCGCGATCTCCCGGGTCACGCCCCCGCCGTTCTTCCAGGCGACGGCCGGCCGGTCGCCGGCGCGCAGGATCCCGACCCGGCTCCCGCCGGGCACGGCCACGCCATCCGGTCCGACGTGCATGGCGGCCTCCTCAAGACTCCTGCGGCTCCTGCGGCTCCTGTGACGACAGGAACCTAGCAAGGCGCACGGACCTAGACGAGGCCGAGGCCGCGCGGCGGGACGAAGAGGTGGGCGGCCCGGTGCTCGGCGCCCACGACGGCGGCCCCGGTCCCCGGGTCCGAGGGGGCGGTCTTCTCGACCCGGCGCCGGTGCTCGGCGCACCGTGCGCAGGTCGGGGCCCAGTCGGGCAGCAGGTCCCGGTGGGCGAGGGCCATGTGGCGGGCGAGCCGGATCCGCGAGCCGGGGCCGCTGTCCATGGGGTCCCAGTCGATGCCCCGCTCCCCCGTCAGCCACAGTTCCGCCGTGGCCTCCTGGATCTCCTTCATCGAACGGTAGAGGCGGGCGCACTTGGCACAGCCGAACATCCAGGCCGGCGGCAGCGGCCACACGTCCTCGGGATCGAGGTCATCGGCACTCATGCCCGCCACGGTAGTGCCCGGGCGGCCCCCGTGCAGCCGATCCTCCGGACTCCCCCTCAGGGGTCAACGGCCGGATTCCGAGGGCCTCTTGGCGGTCCGGTGAGATACGGAGACGGAGCGGGGCCCGCCGGTGGCGGCGGGCCCCTGCCGGGGATCAGGCCCCGCTGGCCTTGAGCATGTCCTCGCGCTCGACGATCTTCACGCGCTCACGGCCCTGCGGCTCGCCCAGTGCCTTCTCGGCGGCGTCCAGCCGGTACCAGCCCTCCCACGTCGTGTAGCGGATGTCCCGCTCGGCGAGGAAGGCCTCGACGGCCTCCGGGGCGGGCTCGGCGGGGGTGTGCAGGCGGCCGGCCGCGTGGTCCTCGAGGAGGTTCGCGATCGTCTCGTTGGCGTCGCCCTTGGTGTGGCCGATGAGGCCGATCGGGCCGCGCCGGATCCAGCCGGTGACGTACGTCGACTGCAGGTGCTCGCCCGCCTCCATCACGCGGCCGCCCTCGTCCGGGACGGTGCCGGTCTCGACGTCCCACGGCAGCTTGGGCAGCTCGTCCGAGAGGTAGCCGACGGCCCGGTAGACGGCCTGCACGTCCCAGTCGGTGAACTGGCCGGTCCCCTTGACGTTGCCGGTGCCGTCGAGCTCGGTGCGCTCGGTGCGCAGGCCCACGACCTTGCCGTCCTCGCCGAGAACCTCGGTGGGCGACTCGAAGAAGTGCAGGAACAGCTTGTGCGGGCGCTCGCCGATGTCGCGGATCGCCCAGTTCTCCAGGGTCTTGGCGACCATGTCCGCCTGCTTGTTGGAGCGGCGGGTGGCGATCGAGCCCTCGTCGTAGTCGATGTCCTCGGGGTTGACGATGACCTCGATGCTGGGCGAGTGGTCGAGCTCGCGCAGCTCCATCGGGCTGAACTTGGCCTGCGCGGGGCCGCGGCGGCCGAAGACGTGGATCTCCACGGCCTTGTTGGCCTTGAGGCCGTCGTAGACGTTCGCCGGGATCTCGGTCGGGAGCAGCTCGTCCGCGGTCTTGGCGAGGATGCGGGCGACGTCGAGGGCGACGTTGCCGACGCCGAGGACGGCGACCTTCTCGGCCTCCAGCGGCCAGGTGCGCGGGACGTCCGGGTGGCCGTCGTACCAGGAGACGAAGTCGGCGGCACCGTAGGAGCCGTCGAGGTCGACGCCGGGTATGGGGAGCGCGCGGTCCGCGGTGGCGCCGGTGGAGAAGACCACGGCGTCGTAGAAGGAGTGCAGCTCGTCGAGGGTGATGTCGCCCGGGTAGTCGACGTTGCCGAAGAGGCGGACCTGCGGCTTGTCGAGCACCTGGTGGAGGGCGGTGATGATGCCCTTGATCCGCGGGTGGTCGGGGGCGACGCCGTACCGGATCAGACCGAAGGGGGCGGGCATCCGCTCGAAGATGTCGATGGACACCCCCGGGTCGGTGGCGGCCTCGGACTTCAGCAGCGCGTCGGCGGCGTAGATGCCGGCCGGGCCGGCGCCGACGATTGCTACCCGCAGAGGGCGAGGCATGACATGTTCCCTTCGACCGAAAAACTGGATCAAAGGGAACCTTAAACTAAGGGGACCCTAACCCGGCACCCGCCCCCCGTTTATAGCCCCATAACTCAAACTTATGACCTTGCAAAGCATTCCTTTGATGCCGAGCCCGGGTCGCCCTGCACCCGGAAAGATCCGGTGGAAACTGGGAGGGAACCGGCGAAATCGGGAGGTGGCGGATGGACCCCGTCGCGGCACTGCAACGGATCGCCTTCCTGCTGGAGCGCGGCCAGGCGCCGACCTACCGGGTGCGGGCCTTCCGCACGGCGGCGGACACGCTGACGCGGATGGGCGAGGCCGAGGTCGCACAGCGGACCGCCGCCGGAACGCTGGAAGCCGTCAAGGGCATCGGCCCGAAAACCGCACAGGTGGTGCGGGAGGCACTGGGCGGGACCGTCCCGGACTACCTCCGGAAGCTGGAGGAGGAGGCCGCGGCACACCCCGACGGGCCGCACGCCACACCCGCCGCCCGTGCACTGCGCCAGGCCCTGCGCGGGGACTGCCATCTGCACTCCGACTGGTCCGACGGCGGCAGCACGATCGAGGCGATGGGGCGGGCCGCGGCCACCCTGGGCCACGAATGGGCCGTGCTCACCGACCACTCGCCGAGCCTGACCGTTGCACGGGGGCTGTCCCCGGAACGGCTGCGCGAACAACTCGAGGTGGTGGCCGGGCTGAACGAGACCTGGGCACCCTTCCGGCTGCTGACCGGTATCGAGTGCGACATCCTCCCCGACGGCTCCCTCGACCAGGAACCGGAACTGCTGGACCGGCTGGACCTGGTCGTCGCATCCGTCCACTCGAAGCTGCGGATGGACGCGCCCGCCATGACCCGGCGCCTGCTCACCGCCGTGCGCAACCCCCTGATGGACGTGCTGGGCCACTGCACAGGACGGCTCGTGACCGGCCGGACCCGCCCCGAGTCGCAGTTCGACGCCGAGGCGGTGTTCGCCGCGTGCGCCGAATCCGGAACCGCCGTGGAGATCAACAGCCGGCCCGAGCGGCTGGACCCGCCGCGCCGGCTGCTGCGGCTCGCGGTGGAGGCCGGGTCGCTGTTCGCGATCGACACGGACGCGCACGCCCCGGGCCAGCTGGACTGGCAGCCGACCGGCTGTGAACGGGCCGTGGAGTGCGGGGTGCCCACCGAACTCGTCGTCAACACGTGGAAGGAGAAGGACCTGCTGGCCTGGACCCGTACGCGCACGCCGCCGCGGGGGCGGAGCCGGCACGGTGCCGGTCCCGCCCCCGCGTCCGCCCGCTCAGCCGCCGGCTCCCGCGCCCGTCCCCGACCCGGTTCCCGGTGACCGGTTGACCAGCGCCGGCCCCCCTTCACCGTCACCCGACCGCGCTGCGCCATTCGCGCGGGGCAAACGGGGGAGCACCGGCCCCGGGCGGTCATGCGGGGCGACGGCTCGAGATGCGGCCGGGCGGCACTGCTGCTTCGCTGAATCCGCTCTTCCCACCCCTCTTCCCCCCGACCCCCGAGGAGTGATCATGAATGCTTCAGGCGGATCCAGCGGCCGTGTCCGGCAGTTGCGCGAGAAGGCACAGGAGCTGAACCGGGCCGCCGAGCGCTCCACCGACCCCGACGAGCGCCGCCGACTTCAGGACAAGGCCCGCCGGCTTCGGGAGCAGAGCGAGCAGGAGAGCAAGATCGACGATCGGGGTATGGATCCGATGTAGGCGTCGACGGTCCAGCGCGTCGGCCGGCGGCCACACGGCACCGGCCGATGCCGCATGCCGGCGGCGGTACGGACGAGTCTGAGGACGTGCATGAAAGCGACACAGGTACTGGCCGACGGGTACGGGCGGATCCAGGAGGCGGTCCACGAGGCGGTCGAGGGACTGTCGGCCGAGGAGCTCAACGCCCGGATCGACCCGCAGGCGAACTCGATCGCCTGGCTGGTGTGGCACCTGACCCGGGTGCAGGACGACCACGTGGCGGACGCCTCGGGCCTCGAACAGGTCTGGACGGCCCAGGACTGGGCGGCCCGGTTCGCACTGCCGCTGCCCGCCGGGGACACCGGGTTCGGGCACAGCGCGAAGCAGGTCGGGACGGTCCGCGTCGACTCGGGCGACCTGCTGCTGGGCTACTTCGACGCCGTGCACGAGCAGAGCCTCGGATTCATCCGCGGGCTCGCCGCGGCCGACCTCGAACGGATCGTCGACGAGCGCTGGGACCCGCCGGTCTCCCTGGGGGTGCGGCTGGTCAGCGTCCTCGCCGACGACCTGCAGCACGCCGGCCAGGCGGCGTACGTACGGGGGGCGCTGCAGCGGCGCTGAGCCACCCCCGGCGCCCCCTCTCCAACTCCCCTCGCCGAGGACAGGCCGGTACGCGGGCGGGAGCACCGGTGCGCGTTGTGGGACGCCCGGGAGGCCGCCGACCGGGCACCGTAGGCTTGCCGTCATGGCGAACGACGATGCCGCTGTCCTGGCCTCGGTGGGTCCGCGGCTGCGTGCCCTGCGCAAGAAGCGCGGCATCACCCTGACCCGGCTGTCGGAGACCACCGGCATCTCGGTCAGCACGCTGTCCCGCCTCGAGTCCGGCGAGCGCAAGCCCAACCTGGAACTGCTGCTGCCGCTGGCGCGCGCCCACGCGGTGCCGCTCGACGAGCTCGTCGGGGCGCCGCCCGTGGGCGACCCGCGGGTGCGGCTGAAGCCGATCAGGCGGGCGGACATGACGATCGTGCCGCTGACCCAGAACCCCGGCGGACTACAGGCGTTCAAGATGGTCGTCCCGGCCGCCCGCAGCACACCGGACCCGCGGACGCACGAGGGGTACGAGTGGCTGTACGTGCTGAGCGGCAGGCTGCGCCTGGTCCTCGCCGAACGCGACCTCGTGCTGAAGGCGGGGGAGGCCGCGGAGTTCGACACCCGGCTGCCGCACTGGTTCGGCAGCACCGGGGAGGGGACGGTGGAGATCCTCAGCCTGTTCGGCCCGCAGAGCGAGCGCGTGCACGTACGGGCGAAGCCGCGGGACAGGTAGTAGCCTTCGCGGGCGGCCGTTCGCCCGGGTCGGCGACGGGATCGGCGACGCGGACCGGGCCCGGGTGGACGCGCACCACCCGGGCCGGGCCCTGCTGTACCGCGACGACGCCCGGTTCGGGCTCACCGGCGCCGACTTGGCCGCACTCGACGCCTGGCTGCGCGGCCCGCACCGCTCGGCCGGGCCCGCGCCTTCCCCGCATCCGCGCCGGGTTCAGGACCAGGACGCGGCCACCAGGGACCGTTCGGCGGCGGCCAGGTGGGTGGCCGCGGCCAGCCAGGCCCAGGCGTAGCCGTCCGCCGAGGGGTCGGTGAGGCGGCCGAACGCGTCGCGGGGGCGCCGGTCCGCCTCCGCGGCCAGGGCCGTCGCCAGCTCCGCGGCCGTGGTGAAGCCGGCCCGGCGCAGCGGCCCGTACGCGGTGAGGGGCGCGCTGCCGCGGGCCGACTCGGCGACGGCCCGCCGCCCGCCTGCGACCCCCGTCTCCAGCAGGCGGCGCACCCGCCACAGTGGTGCGTCGGCCAGCGGGTCCGGCCCGGGGTCCGCGGTGCGGGGTCCCGCTCCGGGGGCGGTACCGGGCGGGAAGTGGCTGCCCTGGAGGCGCTCGTAGCCGAGGTCGGCGCGGCCGAACCACTCCTCGGGCAGCCGCAGCGTGTGCTCCGCACCCGGCACCGGCCCGACGGCGAGGGGCCGCAGGGTGGCGGCGCGGTCCAGGTCGGGCCGGCCGAGGACGCGCAGCGCCAGGCCCGGGTGGGCGGCGATGCGGCGCAGGTTCTCCCCGTGCGGCAGCTCCGGGTGGGGGTGGGCGGCCCGCAGCCGCAGCAGCGGGGCCGGTGCCTGCCCGGTCCGGATCTCGCGGACCAGGAGGTCCTCGCCGGCCGCACCGACCACCGTGACGTCGCAGCCCAGCAGTTCGGCACCGGCCGCGTCAGGGTCGGGGTCGGCGAGCTGGGCGGCCACGGCCTCGGCCGCCGGACGGGCGAACAGTGCGGCGACGGGTTCCTCGGTCCACCGGACGCCCGGCAGCGGGGTCGCCTGCACCCCGCGCCCGGCGCCGAGCCGGCCGTCGGGCGACACCGTGGCCCCGGCGATACGGAGTCCTCCGCGCGCCAGGCCCGCGTGGTCGAGGGTGGCGCCGCCGAGTGCCACCGAGGCGGAGCCGGCGCCCTTGGCGCGGGCGAGACCGCCCGGGCGGACGTCGGAGACCGAGTAGCGTCCACCGTCGGGGGCCAGCAGGTGGGTGACCACTCCCCCGTATCCGGTCGCGGACAGCACCGGCTCGCGGCACAGGCCGTGCACCCGCAGGCTGCCGCCCGGCCGGTAGGCGCGCCGGGTGCTGCCGGCCAGGGCGGGGTCGGCCGACCCGGAGGCCAGCACGGCGGCGGTATACAGGAGTTCGCGGAAGGCGGCGGTGAGGTCGGCGAGCCGGTGGGTGCCGCTGCGCTCCCGCGCGGCGCGCAGGCCGCGGACGAGCCGCAGGGTGGCGGCCTCGGCGCGGGGCAGCCCGGCGAGGCGGGCGGTGTGGGCGGCGCGCAGCAGCTCGGCCTGGACGACCGCGCCGCCGGCCGTGGCGCCCGCCGCGAGGGACTCGGCGGCGGCCCGCCACAGCGCGGAGGCGGCGGCGGTCTGGGCAGGGGTCAGGGCGGCCCGGGCGGGTACGGGTTCCGCGGGCGCTGCGTCCTCCTCCCGTACGCGCTGCGGCGCCGCGGCACCGGCTGCGGCCGCGGGCTCCGACGCCGGGACCTCCGACGGATCAGCCGCAGCTCCGGCCTCGGGCCCGGCCTCGGGCTCGGCCTCGGGCGGTGTGGCGTCGGCGAGCGGGGCCGCACCGAGCACTGCGGCCCGGTGCAGGCAGCGCGGCGCCAGCAGGCAGCTGCAGACGGCCTGTTCGGCGGCGGTGACCGCGCCGCCGGGGCCGGGCCGCAGGGTCACGACGGCGTCCTCGCCGAAGCGGAGGCCGATGCTGCCGTCGTCGGCCCGCTCGGCTGCCGGAGTGCCGGCGGCGCAGCCCTCGATGGCGGCGTCGAGCTTCTTGCGCAGCCGGGCGGTGAGGCTCTCGACGGCTTCGGCGAGGACCTCGGGGGCGACGGGCGGCAGCGGCGACGGGGCGGTGCTCAACGGGTTTCTCCACGGAGGCGGTCGCCCACCCAGCGGGCGAGGGCGAGCGGGCTGAGGGCGGCCACCGGCATGCCGGCGGCGACGAGCTGCCGGGCGACGGGCACCGAGTAGCGGGGGGTGCCGGTGTCGTCGAGCGCGGCGCAGCCGAGCAGGTGGGCACCGGACGCGGCCAGCGCGCGCACCTCTGCGAGGAGTCCGCCGATCGGTGCGCCCTCCTCGAAGTCGCTGACCACGACGACGAGGGTGCGGCTCGGCACGGTGATGAGGGAACGGGCGTGGGCCAGGCCCGCCGCGATGTGCGTGCCGCCGCCCACGCGGACCTCCAGCAGCAGCGACAGCGGGTCGTCGACCCGGTCGGTGAAGTCCACGACCTGCGTGGAGAACGCCAGGAAGTGCGTGGACAGGGTCGGGACACCGCCGAGGACGGCGGCGGTCAGCGCCGACCAGATGACCGAGGCCTCCATCGAGCCGGAGACGTCGACCACCAGGATCAGCCGCCAGTCGGCCTCGCGGCGGGCCCGGGTGCTGAAGACGGGCCGCTCCGGGACCACGGCGAGGCTGCCGTCGTCGAGGCGGCGGGTGTGGGCGAGGTTGGCCCGCAGGGTGCGGTCCAGGTCGAGCCGGCCGCCGGGGCGGCGACTGGGGCGCGGGGTGTTGAGGCCGGACAGCGCCGGGCGCAGCCGGGTGGCCAGCTCCTTGGCGAGCTCGTCGACGAGGCGGCGGACCAGCGGGCGCAGCTTGGCGAGCTGGGCTTCCGGCAGGCCGCCGGCGAGGGACAGCACCGAGCTGAGCAGTTCCACGGAGGGGCGCGCGGCGGCCGGGTCGAGCTGGGTCAGCACGTCGGTGCGGCCCGAGTCGGCGGCGGCTGCGAGCACCTCCTCCCGGACCTCCGTGCCGAAGATCGCCTCGAGTTCCTCGGCCCATTCACGGGCCGTGGGGAACGAAGCGTCCTGGCCTCCGCCGCTGCCCGTGCCGCCGCCGTCCAGGTCGGCGGAACCCTCGCCGCGGCCCGCGCCGTACAGCTCGTCCAGGGCCCGGGCGTAGCGGCGGGCGCCGGCGGGCAGCCTGTCGCGCTGCCGGCCGAGGAGCAGCCGCCACCGGTCGGCGGGGGTGAGCCGCTGCGGCTCGGTGGCCGTCGCGGCACCACACGGCCCGGGAGCGGGCTCGGATTCGGGTACGGGGGTCCCGGCCGGGGCCGAGGCCGAAGCCGAGTCCCCAGCCGCCGTCGCAGTCGCAGCCGCAGTCGGGGCCTCGTGCCCCGGGCGGGGCAGGCCCTTCAGCGCGGCGGCCCCGGCGGCGTCCGCGGCAGCCCACAGGGCGAGCAGGGCGGGCGGCGCGTCGAGGGAGAGGTCGACGCGGTCGCCGAGCCGCTCGGTGACGGTGGCCAGCAGCCGGTCGCGAGCGGCGGGGGCGAGCGCGTCGAACCCGCCGCGCAGGGCCGGGAGCCGGTCCAGGAAGTCCTGGTCGGTGAGCGAGTCGACCCGGTCGAGGACCGGGACGAGGGCGGCTGCGGAGGACTGGAGCAGCGGTCCGGCCGCGGCCAGCAGGCCGCCCAGGCGGCGGGACAGGGCGCGTCGGCCGTCGGCGGTGGCGGCGCTGTCGATCCAGCCGGCGGCGCGGTCGCCGAGTCCGGCGGCGGCGTCGAGGTCCAGCAGGACCCGTACGGCGTGCGCCGCGCCCTGCATGAGCGGGGATCCGTCGGCCGCGAGGCCGGCGAGGGCCTCGTCCATGCGCAGGCCGAGGTGTCGGGCGGCGGCCCGGTCGGCGAGGGCGACGAGGGCGCGCGCGTCGGCCGGGTCCTCGCTGCCGGCGAGGCCGGGCAGGGCGCGTACGGCGGCGTCGAGCAGGTCGCCGGTCAGCGTGCCGGCGGAGGCGCGTACGGCGTCGGTGTCGACGGGGAAGTGCCCTCGGCAGAGCCCTTCCAGCAGGTCCAGCGCCTCCAGCAGCTCGGGCAGGGCCGCGGTCTGCGGCAGGGTGGCGGCCGCCTCTTCGAGCCGTACGGCGACCAGTTCGGGCAGGTCGCAGCGTGCGGCGGCGGTGAGGCCGGCGAGGATCTGGGCGGGGGTCGGGCCGCCGTCGGCGGCGGTCCGGCGGGCGGTGTCGCGCAGGGTGCCGGCGGCCGCCTGGGCGGCGGTGACGCCGCGGACCCCGGCGAGGTCGAGTCGGGCGGGGACGGAAGGGGTCCACTTCAGCCGCCACTTGGTGCCCAGGGCGGTGCCGTCGCCGGTGGCGGCCACGTCGAGCGGCTCCCCGTACCCGGCTCCCAGGACGGCCAGCCGCTGGAGGAGGACCTCGCGGCGCCGGTCGAGCGGGGAGCGCAGCGGGTCGAGGCGGACCTCGCGGGAGGCGGGGTCCTCGGGGCCGGGCAGCCGTAGCTCGGCGAGCTCGGCCTCGACGCCGGGACCGAGTCCGGAGCGGGGGGCGCGCGGGGTGGTGCGGCCGCGGCCGGTGCCGACGAAGACGGCTTCGAGGGCGCGGGCCAGTGCCCGGCCGCGGCCCAGCGGTTCCCCCTGGCCGAGGACGGTGGTGACGGCCTCGAGGAGTTCGCCGCGGCCGGGGGCGGGCAGGCCGCGCAGGACGGCCAGGTCGCAGGCGAGCCGCAGGGTTTCGGCGGCTTCCCCGGTTCCGGCGGTGTGGCCGGCCCGGCGCAGTTCCCGGCACAGGCCGGTGACGGCGGCGGAGGCCGCGGTCCGCAGCCGCTCGGGGTCGCCGCCGGCTTCCAGGACGGCCTGCTGCCACAGCGGGTCGCGGATGCCGGCGGGGTAGCCGGAGCGGGAGTCGAGCAGGTCGAAGGAGTAGGGCACGAACGAGGTGACGGCGGCGGCTTCGGCCTTGGCCGCCCCCGCTCGGGCCGTATCAGCGCCGCCCCCGGCGGCCGGGTCCTCGGCGGCCCGGTCCCCCGCGGCCGCGCCGGAGTCGAGGAGGGCCGGGGCGTGGAAGGCGCCGATCACGGCGGCGACGCGTCGGCCCCCGGCGGCCGCGGCCGCGATGACCGTACGCATCCGCGCCTCGCGGGCCAGGTCCACCGCGGGGACGGCGGTGGCGGCCGCGTCCTGGCGCAGCGCCCAGCCGACGCCCAGGGCGGCGCGGCGGACGGCCTCCGGCGTGCAGCCGGGGGCCAGCACCTCCACGGCGCGGTCCCACAGGTCGTCGCCGTCCCGGCCGGTGCCGGCCGCGCTGAGGGCGCCCGCGTACGAGCGCCCCCGCGGGCCGGAGCCGGCGGCGGGATCCGCGGCCGGGACCGCGCCGGCGGACGCGTCCGGAACCGGCTCGGCAGCCGTCGGCTCCGCAGCCGCCGCCGGCTCCGCAGCCGCCTCCTGTTCGCCGCCGCGCAGGGTCCAGCCCGGGTCGGACAGCGGAAGGTCGCAGCACAGCACCTCGGCGCCGCGTGACCGCGCCCAGCGGATCGCGGCCAGTTCCGGGGAGAAGTCCGCGAACGGGTAGAACGCCAGTCGGCCGTCGGGTCCGGTGCCGGCGAGGGCGACGGGGGCCTGCGTCTCCGGGTCCGCGAGGTGCTCCAGCCACGGCTGGAACTCGGCGGGCAGCTCGACGCAGACGACCTCGGCCCCGGAGGCGTCCAGCAGGTCCGGGACCACGGCGGCGAGGGCGGGGCTGTGGTGGCGCACGCCCAGCAGGTACGGCGTCCGGGACGCGGCGAGCGCCTCCACGGTGTCCCGCGGATCGGCGTCCGGGTCCGGGACGGCGGCGGGCGCCGGGGCGCCCGGGGTCAGGCTGGTGGTGGTCATCGCAGGCTCCCGCGCAGGTCCCACAGGCGGCGCCACATGGCCGAGCCGTCCTCGGCGCGGCGGCGGACCGGGCCGTCCCAGTAGCCGAGCAGGCGGCCGTGGTCGGCGGGGTCGTCCTTGCGGACCACGCCCAGGAGGTGTCCGGGCAGCAGGTCCAGGACGTCTGCCCCCGGCAGGTAGGCGGCTGCGACGCCGAGCGAGGTCGCCACCTGGACGGCTTCGGCGGTGGACATGACCGTACCGGGGCGTTCCACGTCCCAGCCCTCGGCGGAGCGCCCGGAGCGCAGGTCCCGGAAGACGGTGACGAGCGCGTCGAGCACGGCGTCGTCGACGCCGAAGGCGGCGCCCGCGCGCTGGACGGCGGCGACCGCCTGGCGGCGGATCAGCGTGGCCTCGGCGTCCGCGTCGGCGATCGGTTCCACGGTCTCGAAGTTGAAGCGGCGCTTGAGGGCGGCGGACATCTCGGAGACGCCGCGGTCGCGCAGGTTGGCGGTGGCGATGACCGTGAAGCCGGGGGCGGCGCCGACCACCGCGTCCTCGGTGGCGGCGAGTTCGGGCACGCTGACCCGCCGGTCGGACAGGATCGACACGAGGGCGTCCTGGACCTCGGGCAGACAGCGGGTGATCTCCTCGACGCGTACGACGCGCCCGGTCCGCATGGCGGAGAGGACCGGGGAGTCGACCAGCGCCTGCGGGGTGGGGCCCTGGGCGAGCAGCAGGGCGTAGTTCCAGCCGTAGCGGAAGGCGTCCTCGGTGGTGCCGGCGGTGCCCTGGACGGTGAGGGCGCTGGTGCCGCAGACGGCGGCGGCGAGCAGTTCGGACAGCATCGACTTGGCGGTGCCGGGCTCGCCGGTGAGGAGGAGGCCGCGCTCGCCGGCGAGGGTGACGACGCAGCGTTCGACGAGGGCGCGCTCGCCGACGAACTTGGGGGCGATGACCAGCTTGGCGGGCAGGCCCGCCCGGCGCTTCGGCAGGGCCAGCTCGGCGCCGTCGCTGCCGCAGACGAAGGTGACGACGGCGCGCGGGGTCAGCGCCCAGCCCGGCGGACGGGGGCCGGTGTCCTGGGCGGCGAGGAAGGCGAGTTCGGTGGCGTACCGCTCTTCGGCGGGCAGCATCTGGCGGGCCGGGGCGGCGGCAGCGTCTTCGGTGACGGTCGTCATGGGAGTCCTCGGAAACTCGAACAAGGGCAAGGGAAGAAAAGGAAAGGAGAAAAGGGGAAGGGAACGACGGAGGTGGAGAGGGGTGGGGCCGGCCGGCGGGTGGCGCCGGCCGGCCGTGCCGTCAGCGGCGGCGGGTGCGGGTGCGCTTGACCTTGAGCTCCTCGAAGCGCGGTACGTCGCCGTCGGTGACCCGCTGCCAGGCCCTGCGGTAGAGGTGCGCGACCGGTTCGGCCGGCACCAGGACCCGGAGTACCGGGCTGCCGCCGGGGGCGAGGCCCTCGTACATCGGCAGCTTCCACTGCTCGACGGGCAGGTTCGGGGAGGCCATGTCGGCCCAGGGGCCGGGGAGGAACAGCGAGCGCCCGGCCCGGGTGCGGCTGGCCGTCACCACCAGGTCGGTGGCGGCCAGTTCGGCGCGGGCCGCCTTCAGCCGGGCCGGCTTCCAGCCCGTCCACCGGGCCGTGTTCCGGTCGGTGGGGTCGGGCATGGCCAGCAGCATCAGGTACAGCACCGCCGCATCCGCCCCCACGCCGTACGCGGACTGCGCCTCGGCCACCAGCTCCGGCACCGACCGGCCCGGGTCCTGCGGCCACCACGTCCCGTCCGTGTCCACCGCGCCCGCCGCCGGGGCGCCCGGGTCGGCGAGCAGCGCCGCGAACCGCGGGTCGTGGACGCAGCGCAGCGCGGTTTCGGCCGATGACGGCTGCTGGTCGGCGTCGCGCAGGGCCGGCAGGTAGGGGTCGGAGCCGGTGGAGTCGAGCAGGGCGGTGCGCAGGGCCGGCCGCGGCCGGTCGTCGTGGGTGGCCATGACGACCGCGCCGTAGCGCTCGTAGCCCTCCGCGGTCTCGGTCGGGGTGCCTGCGGCCTTGCGGAAGTCGGGCAAATGGGCGAAGTACCCGAGGTCGAGCAGGAGTCCGGGCGCGGCGAGCCGCTGCCGTACGGCGGTGAGCACGGGCGGCAGGGCGGCCCGCAGGGGGTCGCCGGCGGGCAGCCGGTGGGCGAGCCAGGCGGTCACGGCGAGGGTGTCGGTCAGGACCGTCGCGTTGAACGGCTCCCCGCCCGGTGTGCAGGGCTCCACCCGGTCGTTCTGGACCTTCCATTCCGTGTCGGTGCCCAGGGCCGGGGACGCCTCGGGGTCGAGGGCGGCGGCGAGGGCGCGGTGCGTGGGCCAGGAGGTCCGTACGGCGCGGGTGGTCTCGGCGAGCAGCCATTCGGGTACGGAGGTACGGCGGCCCACGCGCCGGTTCCACAGCTCGGCCGCGGCGGCGGCGTCCGGGCCGTCGGTCCACAGCCGGGCCGGGTCGGCGGGCAGCAGCGCCGCGACGAGGGACCGGCGCAGGTCGATGTCGAGGGCCTTGAGCTCCGTGCGGGCGTGCTTGGCGTCGGCGGCCTTCACGCCGAGGGCCGTGCGCAGTTCGGCCGGCAGGAAGTTGTGCTCGTAGCTGTCGATGTTCGGCAGGCCGGCGAGCAGCAGCTTCGCCGCCGTGGCGGAGACGCCGGTCAGGCGGGCGAACTCGTCGGCGGCCTCGGGGCGCAGCGGTACGGGGCCGCGGGCGGCGGCCTCGGTGAGGAAGGCGGTGAGCCAGCCGGGGCCGCGCTCGCGGTCGCCGACGGGGGCCTCGCCGCGCAGGGTGTAGGGGCCGGGGACGGCGAACCGGCCGGAGGGGTCGTGGAGCAGCGCCCCGAATTCGGCGCCTCCGCCGGGCAGGCCCGCGCTGTGCTCGGTGAGGGCGAGGACGGCGCCGCCGCCGAGCGGGAGCAGGCTGCGGTGCGCGAGGCTGCGGCCCAGGCCGTCGGGGGTGCGCAGGTGGTGGTCGTCGAGGTGGACCGTGACGCGGCGCCAGCGGTCGGCCGATCCTTCGGCGGAGGCCAGGCCGAGGGCGTCGATCGTGCCGAGCAGCCCGCACAGGGCGGCCCGCTGCTCGTCGGTGGCGCCGGGTGCGACGGCTCGGTAGGCGATGGCGGCCGGGTGGTCGAGCATCGGCGTGAACGGGAGCCCGGAGTACTCCAGCGGGGCCGTGTCGAAGTGGAGCCGGCCCGGTACCGCGGTGGCACCGGTGTCGGCGATCGCGGCGGTGAGGCGGTGCAGGTACTGGTGGGCGACGTCGCGCTGGGCGCCCCACTGGTAGTAGCCGGTGCCGATGACGCCGCGCAGGGCGTTCTCGACGAACTGGTCGGTGGGGCCCTCCGGTTCGCCGGGTGCGGCGGCGCTGTCGGCGGACTCGAGGCGGGCGGCGACGCCGTCCAGGGCCTTCTGCTGGGTGAGGGCGAAGCGCAGGACCTCGATGATGCCGCCGAGCAGCTCGGGCGCGGTGGTCTGCGGGAACGCGGCGCTCACCAGACCGGGCAGGTCGGACGCCTTCTCCGCGGCGGCGGCCGATGCGAGGAGCGCGGCGGCGGTGTCCCGGTCGGCGGCGCGCAGGGCGGCGGAGCCCTCGGGGTCGCGGGGGCGCAGGGCGTACCAGAAGGGCAGCGGCGGGAGGTCGACGCTGCCGGTGGCGAAGCCCTCGTTGCGGTGGTCGCCGCTGGTCTTCGCGGTGACGACGCCGTCGGGGTCGGTGATGCTCAGCTCGCGCCAGCGGTGGGTGAGGGCGCGCGGCCGGTCGTCGCCGGGGATGGCGAGGGCGGCGGCGGGCATGTGGGCGTCCGCGGGGACGCGGACGGTGCGGCCGGCGGTGTCGCGGCCGTACCAGCCGTCGTCCTTGACGCGGACGGCGCACCAGCCGAGGAGGCCGTCGACGGGCGTGCCGAGGGCGGATCCCTCGACGGTGGGCGCGGGCCGCAGCCAGGTGGAGTGGGCGGCGAAGTTGGTCCGCGAGGGGTAGGCGTTGAGTACGTCGGTGAGGAAGGCCGGCTGGGAGAATCGGCCGTGGGTGCCGTCGGCCGGGTTGTACTCGCACCAGCCGGAGCCCTTGTCCTGTTCGAGGCGCCGCCACACCCAGTACGAGGTGCCGTCGGACAGCAGGGCCCGCTCGGCGGGCAGTTCGGTGTCGCCGACGTGCAGGACGCCGCCGCCCACGGTGCGGCCGCCGCCGGGCAGGGGGAGGCTGATCTCGTCGGAGCGCAGCGACCAGTGGGCGCGGTCGGTCTTCAGGGTGAAGACGTGCTGCGGGTTGGTGTGCCAGTAGCCCTGGACCTCGCTGCCCCAGGTGGACCAGAAGACGAGCAGCGCCCCGTCGACGTAGTGGAATCCGTACCGGTACGAGCCGCCGGTCGGCACGCGCAGGTCGTGGGTGAGCACCGTGGAGTCGGCGTCGATGACGCGGACCTGGATGCTGTTGGCGACGATGAGGTGGGGCCAGGCCTCGACGACGGTCAGGTTGCTGCGGTGCAGCGCCTTCCGGTCCGCGAGTTCGACCAGTGCCTCCTCGTACGCGGGCCAGGCGAACTCCTCGAAGAGGCCTCCGCGCAGGGTGCGGGCGAGGATCTCGCCGAGGTCGGCGGCGGCCGCGGCGGCCACCTCTTCGCGGGCGAGTTCGAGGGCCTCGGCGGGCAGCCAGGTCAGCCGGCTGATGGCGTCGGGCAGCCCGGGCAGGCCCGCGGCCTTGGAGTTGCGGGCGACGTCCTGCACCCATTCGGTGAGCATCGGGCGGCCGCCGGGCGAGGCGGCGAGCCGGCGCATGACGTCGGCGCCGGAGGTGGCGTCGCCGAAGGAGTTGACGGCGCGCCGGAACGCGGGCCGGAACCGCTGGTCGGCGGCGAGGGCGAGCAGGTCGCGGCGCTGGTCGGCGCGTGCCCAGTCGGCCAGGTTCAGCTGGCTGTGGCGGTGGTGCGAGCGGGGGCTCTCGTCGGGGTCGGCGACCGGGATCCCGAGGGAGAGGACCAGGTCGAGCAGGTCGACGTCCTGGACGCCGATGCGCAGGCCGGCCTCGCGCCCCGGCTCGGCGAGTTCGGTGCGCAGCCGGTCGGCGGCTCGGGCGACGAGGTCGAGGAGCGCGGGCAGGGTGGGCCGCTGGCCCCAGCCGCTGTGGCGGGCGGCGTGGTAGCGCTCCAGCCAGCCGGCGGTTCCGTCGGCGCAGCGCTGCTCGGCGGGCAGGCCGGCGTCGACGAGTCCCGCGGTGGCGCCGGACTCCTCGAGGACCTCCAGCCAGAGGTCGGACAGTTCGCCGTCGGCGCCGGGCGGCATCAGTTCGAGGAGGGTGCCCCGTACGGCGGGCTCGCGGCGGGCCAGGGCGATCAGCGCGGTGCGGTGGGCCTTCCACCAGCCGTACGCGGCGCGCAGGGTGGCGGGCAGCGGCAGCAGTTCGGCGAGGTACTCCTGTTCGGCCTGGCTGCCGGTGAGGCCGGCGGCGCGGGCGAGGCGGCGCAGCTCGGTCGCGGCCTGGGCGGAGGGCGCCAGGCCGCCTGCGGTGCGGCGGACGCACAGGCGGCGGAAGCGGGCGTGGGCGTCGGCGGGGCTGACGCGGGCGGAGAGGTCCTTGGCGTAGCCGGTGAGGACCTTCACGGGGAGGGCGCCGGCGAGGGCGAACTCGAGGAAGACGGCGTCGAGGCGGTCCTCGTCGACGGTGAGGCCGTGCTGGGCCTCGCTGGTGCGGGCCCGGCCGAACAGCTGGGCGGCGTAGGCGGTGTTCTCGACGGCGAGGAAGAGGCGGGCGGCCTGCTCGTAGACGACGGGCAGGAAGTGCGGTACCGCCGCGGCGAGCCGGCCCGCCAGCTCGTGGCAGGCGTCGAGGGCGGCCTTGGGCTTGGTCTTGGCCTGGCGGGCGACCCGGTCGAGTTCGGGGACGACGGCGAGGGCGTGGTGGCCGTCCTCGGGGTGGTGGACGAGGACCCATTCGGGGAAGCCGAGGGCCTGGCGCTGGCCGAGGCCGACGACGGGCGGCTCGCCCTCGTCGGGGACGAGGCCGAGGAAGCCGGCGGCCAGGTCCTCGGCGGGGCCGAGTTCGGCGGCGGCGAGCCGGACGACGACGCGGCCGTCGGGGAGGGCGGCGTGGCGGTAGGTGCGGGCGGTCAGGTCGACGGCGGAGGGTCCCGCGCCGTCGGTGCCGACCGGGAGCACGGCGCCGGCCTTCAGGAGCAGTTCGGCCCCGGTCGCGGCGGTGGCCGCGTCGGTGGTCGCGGTCGCGTCGGTGGTCGTGGTGGTCATCGTGCGTCCTTGCCCTCTTCGATCTTGCGTCCGGCGTACAGTGCGGCGGCCATGCGCATGCCCTCGGACCAGGCGACCGGTCCGACCTCGGTCAGGCGCACCGCCCTGCCGTCACCGTCGTGCCAGGTCAGGGCGCCGGTGGTGGCCTCGGCCTCGTAGTAGGGCTCGCCGATCCAGACCGCGGCCTCGGTGGCCCGGCCGGTGTCGCGGACCGCGCAGGTGGCGTAGCCGCCCGAGACGCGGTAGCCGAGGCCGGTGGCGCGCGCGGCCAGTCCGAACCGGTTGGGGAAGACGCCGCCCGCGTAGTCGCGGACCTCGGTGTCCTTGGCCGCGAGCCCCTCGGGCTTGAGCCAGGTCGCCCGGTGGATCTGCTCGACGCGCTGCACGATGCCGAGTTCGGCCGCGAAGTCCCGTACGTCGTCCAGGTCGGGCAGCAGCACGGGGTGGGGCAGGGTCACGGTGCGCGGGGAGAGCCGCACGGTCTCGCCGTCGAGGTTGACCACCTTCAGCTCGCCGGAGGCGGTGGCATCACGCAGGAAGCCCACCTCGTCCGGGTCGTCGCCGACGACGGCGAGGTCGCGCAGCGCGTTCTGCCACGCCTCGTCCGGCCAGACCCGGGCGAGCAGGGCGGTGGGCACGGGCAGGGAGGACACCATCCAGGTGTCGACCTGGGCGATGCAGGCCGCCTCGTGCCGGTCGAGCCATTCGGCGAGCCGGCGCAGCCGGTCCACCTCGGGGTGGTCGCGGAGGGCCTTGGGCAGCGATTTCAGCTGCCGTCCCGCCGTGCGCCCGGTGGTGGACCGTGCCGCCACCTTTCCTTCCATCAGGGCGATCTCGTATCCCTCGCCCGCCGCCAGCCAAGCCATGTGCCTCGCGCCCTTCCGCCTGCCCGATCCGAATTCCGCGCAGCGCCGGGCATGGCCGAAAAGCCCCCCTGAGCTGCGGTATGCGGGGAGATTAGCGAGGGCCACTGACAACGCCCTTCGAGGGGGCCCGCATCAGGGCCTCCGGGCTGCCGCGGAGCCAGGACAATGGATCAAATATCCGGCTCTGGGTACTGTTTTCGAGACGGTGTGCGAACCGGTTCTCGGGGTGGGCTCATGGGACGTCAGATACGGGTGCGGGGTGCGGTGCTGGCTGCTTCGCTGCTGCTGGCCGCGGTGGGCTGTACGTCGAGCGGCACGGACGGGGCGGACTCCGGGGCCTCCGCACCGCCGGCACCGGCAGGGCCCTCCGCGTCGCCGCCGGCGGGCGACGGCAAGGCGGGCGGCGGGGAGCTCCTGCCGGGCATGGTGGGAGTCGAGGCGGCCCGTACGCAGCTGGCCGGGCTGACGGTGGCGCCGGTGGGGACGATGGCCGGATACAGCCGGGCCAAGTTCACGCACTGGGCGGAGCAGGGCGGGACCTGCAACACGCGCGAGGCGGTCCTCCGGCGCGACGGGGCGGACGTGGTGCAGGACGCGGAGTGCCGGGCGGTCTCCGGGAGGTGGAGGAGCCTGTACGACGGGGTGGTGGTGACCGACGCCTCCAAGATGGACATCGACCACATGGTGCCGCTCGCCGAGGGGTGGCGTTCGGGCGCGGCGGCGTGGGACGCCGCCAGGCGGAAGGCGTTCGCCAACGACCTGGCCCGCCCCCAGCTGCTGGCGGTCACGGCGGCGTCGAACCGGTCGAAGGGCGACCAGAGCCCGGACCAGTGGCAGCCGCCGGACAGGTCGGCCTGGTGCCTGTACGGGCGGGCGTGGACGACGGTGAAGTCCGCCTACGGTCTGACGGTCACCGAGGCGGAGAAGAAGATGCTCACGACGATGCTGGACACCTGCGCGGCCTGACGGGCGGCCGGCGGCGGAGCGGGCAGGCGGCCGGGGCACGGCGACGGAGCGCCGCGCCCGGCCTGGCGGGTGCGGGGTCAGGCCTCGTACTCGGTGAGGTCGATGCCGTACACCCGCAGCAGGTGCCCGTGCTCGGGGTCGGTGGCCTCCCCCTCGGGTGCCATGCCGAGCTTCTCGGCCACGTTGTCGGAGGCCCGGTCGCCGGCCCGGACCACGGCGACCACCCGGTCCAGGCCGCGGTCCTGGAGGGCGAACTCCAGGGTGGCCTGGGCGGCCTCGGAGGCATAGCCCTGCCCCCAGTAGGGGCGGCCGAGCCGCCAGCGGATGTCGACGGCGGGCAGCAGTTCGGGCAGGTGCTCGGGCACCGACAGCCCGACCGCGCCGATCAGCTCACCGGACGCCAGCAGTTCGACGGCGAAGAGGCCGAAGCCCTCCTCGTCCCATTCGTCCTCCCACCGCCCGATCTCGTCTGCGGTCTGCTCCAGGTCGAGCGGGGAGCCGTCGCCGATCCAGCGCATCACCGCCGGATCGGCGTTGATCTCCGACAGGGGGACGAGGTCGTCGTCGTCCCAGCGGCGCAGGAGGAGGCGGGGGGTGCGGATCTCGGTCATGCCCCCATCCTGCCGAAACGCCGCCGGCCTGCGGTAATCGGGGCCGTCAGGGGCTGTGGAAGCGCACCTCGGGCGCATCGGCGGCCGGGCCGTCCAGCAGCGGCTGCGGTATGCCCTTGAGGTGCAGGTCGAAGAAGGCCCCGACGTAGCGGCGGGTCAGCTCGACCGAGCGGTCGCCGGGCAGCGGGGTCATCCTCGGCAGCCCGAGCCCGTCACTGAACGCGGGCCAGTCGGTGAAGGTGAAGTGGTGGGAGTCGGCGAAGGTGATCCACCGCTTCCAGCCGTCGAGACGGGGCCAGTTGCGGTCCCAGCCGGCCGGGTTGTCGACCGGGCCGCCGCCGGGCACCATGTCCGCCGCGCCCAGGAGCAGGAACGGGCGTCCGCCGAGGCCGCCCTCGGGCACGGGCGTGAACAGCCCGCCGTCCATGTCGATCCCGGCGCGCACCCGCGGGTCGGAGGCCATCACGGCGGCCGCGGTGGAGCCGCCGATGGAGTGGCCCGCCATGGCGATCCGGTTGCGGTCGATCAGGCCGGCGTTCCGCCAGGCGGGACGGTGCCCGGTGAGCCGGTCCAGCAGGAAGGACACGTCGCGGGCGCGGTTGTCCGACACCGGCTTGTAGTCCTTCGTCTCCCGGACGATGTCGCAGGCCTTGCAGGTCAGCAGGCGCCCGCCGGGGAAGGAGGTGCCGACGGTCTCGTACGCGTGGTCCACGGCGGCGACCACGTAGCCGCGGGAGGCGAGTTCCTCGGCCAGCGCGGTGAGCGTGCCGCGCGGGACGGTGAAGCCGGGCGAGAGGACGACCAAGGGGTGGCGGCCGGCGACGGGGCGCGCGCCGGAGCGGGCGTACGCCTTGGTCCCGGCCAGGCTCTCGACCGGGACCAGCTCGTCCAGCTTGCGGTCGGTGATCAGCGCGCGGGCCTCGTCCCGGGTCAGGTAAGGGGCCACGGGGCCGCCCGTGCCGCGGTGGGCCGGGTAGCGCATGGTGACCATCAGCTCGCGCGGTCCGGACCCGGCCCAGGGGTCGGTGCGGCTGTGGTCGACGAGGTGGAGGGTCTCCTGTCCTACGGCGAACCGGCCGGTGGGGCGAGGCAGTTCGGGCAGGACCACCCCGGTGGTGGCGGGCGCGGACGCGGCGGCCGGCGCGGCCGGCGCGGCCGGGGCCGGCCCGGCCGCGGAGGCGGTCCCGGCGGCGGTGAGGACGAGCGGAAGGAGCAGGGCGCCCAAGGCGGCAGCCGTGGTGGCGTGGCGTCGGTTCATGGTGCCGAACCTACGCGCGGAACGCGAAGGTGATCATCGTCTCGGAGTCGGATCGGTGCTGCGACCACAGGAGGGTCTGCCCATCGTCCGCGAGGGTGACGGGCAGGCGGCCGGGGATGCGCTCAGGAGACGCTGATCGCGTCCGGTTCGGCCCGCAGGTACGCCGTGGGAGTCGACGGACTCGTGCACCACCCGGTCGATCGGTTCGCGGCCGGTGTCGGGCGTCCGCCGCCGAGGCCGGCGTCGGGGGCTCCCGCCCGGCCCGCGGACCCTGCTGCCCGGCGAAGGGAACTCCGGGCGCATCAGCGGGCGGTCCGTGCCCGCTCAGGGGTGCTCCAGGCCGGCGCAGGGGGGTGAGTAGGAGACGTACGGCAGGTGGGCGGCCCACTGCGTCCGGGTGATCCGGGGACCGGTGTGGGCGCACGCCCCGGCGATCACCCGGGCGAGGTCGGTTCCCGCCAGCCGGACGGTGGTGTCGAAGCCGCCGGAGGCCAGCACGGTGCCGTCGGGACTGAAGGCGACCGAGCCGACGGCGGTGGCATGGCCGGTGAGGGTGGTGAGCGGCCCGGGTCGGGCGGGGCGGGCCACGCTCCACATGCGGACGGTGCGGTCGTCGCTCGCGCTGGCGAGGGTGCGCCCGTCGGGGCTGAACACCACGGAGCCGACGACGTCGGTGTGGCCGGTGAGGGTGGCGAGCGGGGCGGGCCGCCGCGGGTCGGCGATGTTCCACAGCCGGATCGGGGAGCGGCCGCCGCCCGCGGAGGCGAGGACGCCGCCGTCGGGGCTGAAGGCGACGGAGAACACGGCGGTGTCGTGGCCTTCCAGGGCGGCCAGCGGGGCCGGGTGGCGCGGATCGGCCACATCGGTGAGCCGGACGGTGGCGTCCTCCCCCGCGCTGGCCAGCGTGCGGCCGTCCGGGGCGAAGGCGACCGCGCGGACGGCGTCGCGGTGGTCGCCGAGCCGGGCGAGGAGGACGGGGCGGGCGGCGTCGGCCAGGTCCCACAGGCCCACGCTGCCGTCGCTGCCGGAGGTGGCGAGCGTGTGTCCGTCAGGGCTGTAGGCGAGGGCGCGCACCTCGCCTCCGTGCCCGGTGAGCGAGGCCAGTGCGGCGGGCCGAGCCGGGTCGGACACGTCCCACAGCCGGGCGGTGCCGTCGGCGGACCCGGTGGCCAGGGCACGGCCGTCGGGGCGGTAGGCCACGGTGCGGACGTCGCCGGCGTGCCCGGTCAGCGTGGCCACGGCGACGGGCCGGTCGGTGCCGCTGGTCCGCCACAGCCGGGCGGTGTGGTCGCCGCTGGCGGTCGCCAGCTGCCGGCCGTCGGGGCGGTAGGCGAGGGCGACGACCTCCTTGGGGTGCGCCGGCAGTGTCGTCATCAGGGCGCTGACCAGGCTGTCGCGGGTCTTCGGGGTGGGCGAGAGGCGGTACGCGGCCAGGCTGAGCTGGACGGCCAGCCCGGGCTCGGTGGTGGTGAGGTCGCCCGTGCTGTCGGCGAGGTTCCGGGCGACGGCGTCGTTGCGCTGCCGGGTCACCTCGGCGCCGGCCCGGACGGCGCTGGCGGTGGCGACTCCCGCGATCACGACGAGGGCGGCGAGCAGGGCGACGAGGTAGCCCAGGCGGCGGGCGCGGCGGCGGGCCGAGTTCCCGGCGGCCTCCTCGGCCGCGAGGCCGGCGTCGAGGAAGTCCCGCTCCGCGGCGGTGAGTCCGGTGCCGTGGCCGGCGGCGAGGTCGCGGGCGAGGGCGAGCCGGGTGCCCCGGTAGAGGGCACCGGGGTCGCGCCCCAGGTTCTCCCAGGCGCGGGCGGCTTCGGACAGGCGGCGGTGCAGCCGCAGGCGTTCGCGGTCGTCGGTGAGCCAGCCGCGCAGCCGCGGCCAGGCGCGGATCAGCGCCTCGTGGGTGAGCTCGACGCGGCCGTCGTCGAGGGTGAGCAGGCGCAGCCGGGCGGCGCGGGCCAGCACGGTCGCGGTGTCGGCGTCCGAGGGCAGCTCGTCGCGGGCGACGGGCCGCTTGGTGTCCTCGGTGCCCTCGCCGAGGGCGATGAGGTGGACGAAGATCCGCTGGGCCAGCTGCTGCTGACGGCCGGTGAGGGAGGCGTGGAGGGCTTCCGCGGACTGGGCGAGGGCTCCTTCGAAGCCGCCCGCGGCTTGGAAGCCGTCCAGGGTCAGGGCCGCCCCGCGGCGCCGCCGCCAGGTTTCCAGCAGGGCGTGGGACAGCAGGGGCAGGGCGCCGACCTGTCCGTGCGCGTGGGCGACGAGGGTGGCCTGGAGGGCTCCCTCCACGGTGAGGCCGGCCCGGCGGGCCGGTTCGACGACGGCGCGGCGCAGTTCGGCCGCGGTCATGGGGCCGACGACGGTCTGCGCGTCGCGCAGGACCCCGACGAGCGGGGCGTGGCGGGTGCAGTGGGCGTAGAAGTCGGCGCGGACGCCGAGGACGACGCGGCAGCGGGAGCCGGGCCGATGCGCCTCCCCGACGAGGGCGGCGATGAACCGGTTCCGGGCGGCGGGGTCCGGGCACACGGTGAAGACCTCCTCGAACTGGTCGACGACCAGGACGAGTTCTGCGGCGGTCGCGGGCTCGCGGGGCGCGGCGAGGGCCTCCTCCAGCCGCGCCGGGGGGTCCGTTCCGGGGGTCAGGACGCGGGCCGCGGTGTGCGGGGCGTCCTGCCGGAGCCGGGGCAGCAGTCCGGCGTGCAGGAGGGAGGACTTGCCGGCTCCGGAGGCGCCGACGAGGGCCACGACCCGGTGGCGGGCCAGGGTGGCCAGGAGGTCTTCGACGAGCCGCTCCCGGCCGAAGAACAGGCCGGCGTCCTCGGCCCGGAACGCGGCCAGGCCGACGTACGGGACGCCTCCGGGACCGTCCTGCGGCGGGTCGCCGCCCTGCCCGTCAGCGGGTTCGGTGTCCGGGCCGGGGTGGCCGGCGGACAGTTCGGCGGCGGCGCAGTGCCAGCGGCGCTCCCATTCCGCCGTGTCGCCGCCGCAGGCGCGGACGTAGGCGAGGGTCACGTCCAGGCTCGGCAGCCGCCGGCCGGCCGCCGCCTCGGACAGGGTGGCCACCGAGTAGTGGGCGCGGGCCGCGAGGCGGCGGTAGGGCGGGGAGCCTGCGTCGTGGCGCAGGCGGCGCAGGGCGGCGGCGAACCGCAGCAGCGGTCCGTCGTCGCCTTCGAGCGGGCGCTCCTTGCGGGCCATGCCCCTTCCCTTCCCCGGATGATCGGCTTCGTGCCTTCCCGTGCGGATTGTTCGGCGGTTGTTTGTTCGCCTGCGCCGCCCCGACGCCGAACAACGGATCGCCGCTAGACCTGGGTCGACCGCACACCGCACCGCGTCAAGAAGGAGTCCCGGGTGGACCGACACCGCACCGTCGCCGCGGCGGCCGCCGCCACCGCCACGGCCGCGGCCCTGGCAACCGTCCTGGTCCTGGACGGCTGCGGGTCCGCCGCGCAGGGGGCCGTCCGGGAGCCGAGCGCCGCCGAGTCCCGTACGCTGGCGCGGGCCGAGCAGGTCCTGATCAGCCGGTGCATGGCGGCGCGGGGGTTCCCGTACGCGGTGACCGAGGGGCGGGACACGAGCACGCGCTCCTTCCCGTACGCGGTGGACGACGTCGTGTGGGCCGGGCAGCACGGCTACGGCGGCGCCGAGGAGCGGGCCGCCGCCCGGGCCCGCGAGGACGATCCCAACCAGCGGTACTTCCGGCAGCTGTCGGCGCCCCGGCGCGCGGCCGCCCGTGCCGCGCTGATGGGCGCCGCCCCCGTGGGGCTGTCGGTGAAGGCGCCCACCGGGATGGTGGTCACCGCTTCCGCGGACGGCTGCATCGCGGACGCGCAGCGCACCCTGTACGGCGATCCGGCGACCTGGTTCCGGGTGAAGGTCGTCACGATGAACCTGCGGCCGGTGCGGGAGGCGCGGGTCCGCGAGGACGCGCGGTACACCGGCGCGGTCGCCGAGTGGGCCGCGTGCATGAAGGCGGCGGGCCGGCCCCACGCCACCCCCGACGAGTCCCGGCAGGCCGCCGCCCGGTACGGCGAGGACCTGCCGCCGGCCGAGGCGGACGCGGCCGCGGCCGAGCTGGCCGTCGTCGAAGCGACCTGTGCGACCGGCACCCCGCTGGCCCGGGTCTCCCAGGCTCTGGACCGCGCCTACGGCGAGGAACTCCGTTCCCGGCACCGGGCGGAGCTCACGCTGAGGTGGCGGCTCCAGCACGAGGCGCTGCCGAGGGCGCGGCGCCTCACGCAGTCCGAGCACGACACCACCACCGAGACCTCTGGAGGGTCCGATGCGTAAGTACCGCAGCCTGTTCCTGGCGGGGTCGCTCACCGCTTCGCTGCTGGCCGTCCCCGCCGTGCTGACCACGGCGGGCGCCGCCCCGGCCGATGCCTCCGGCCTGGCCGCGGACGGCAACTACTGGGTGTGGGAGCACACCAACCGCGGCGGGGCCGTGTGCGGCTGGGCGAGCAACGACGCCGACTGGCGCACGTGCGGCGCCAGCGGCACCTTCGACATGAACGACAAGGCGTCGTCCTGGTGGAACAACGGCTACGCCGGCTCCTACGGGGACGTGCGCGTCTACGAGAACATCAACTACGGCGGGGCCTCCACCTGTGCGCCCAACGGCTCCGCCGGCAACATCCCGTGGGAGTGGAACGACCGGATCTCCTCCCACAAGTGGGTCCACGACTGCGGCTACTGACGGCCGCCTCCGGGGGCCCGCAGGGCGTACCGGACCTGCCCTCCGGCGGTTCCGGTGCGCTCGAAGCCGGCCCGTTCGACGACCCCGTGGGAGGGGGTGTTGTCCTCGTCGACCGAGGCGTGCAGGAGGACGGCCGGGCCGGGCTGCCCGAAGGCCCATGCGGCCAGGCCGTTCAGCGCGTCGGTGGCGAAGCCGTTGCCCCGGGCCGACGGGACGAGGTCGTAGCCGATCTCGGTGTTCCCGTCGGCGTCCGGGGCGGCGTGGAAGCCGATGCCGCCGATCGCGCGGCGGTCGTGCGTGCGGACGACGGCGTACGGGCCCCAGCCCGGGCGGTACGTGCCCTCCCGGTACGCCGTGGCCGTCATGCCGGCGGCGAACCGGGTGCCCTCGCCGGGTCCGTCCTCGGGCCAGGCGAAGCCGCCGCTGCCGCCGGCGTGGAGGTCGTCGGCGACGTCCGGGGTGACCTCGCAGAGCACGATGCGGCTGCCGGCCGGGACGGGTTCGGCGTACCAGCGCCAGGCGCCGAGGCGGGGCAGGCCGGGGAGGGCGGTCCGGCCCGTCGCCCACAGCAGGGTCGGCCAGGGGGCGGCCGCGTCGCGGGGCGTGTGGGGGAAGAGCCGGTCCAGGGCGAAGCGGCACAGCTCCGGGTCGGGGGCGAAGCCGGGTACGCCGAGGGCGTCGAGGATGTCGCGGGTGTGCACCAGCGCTTCGACGACGCCCATCGCGGCGAAGCCGTCCGCGTCGGCAGTTCCGTACGGGTGCCAGGCACGGGCGTCGGGCCCGGCCGCGGCCACGGCGGCGGTCAGCCGGGCGCCGGTGGCGGCCATGGCCTCGAGCAGTTCGGCGGGCGGGGCGCCGGGGGCGGTGTACCGATCGACCGCGAGCGGGCCCTGCGCGCGGGCCGTGAGCCGGGCGGCGTACACGGTGAAGTCGTTGACGATGTGGACCGCCGTGTCGTGGCAGCTCCATTCCAGACCGGCCGCGCGGCCGGCCCAGTCGAGGTGGGCCGCGTCGCGCAGTGCCTGCGTGATGAGGGAAACGGCTCGGTCCGTGGCGTGGGCGCCGGTGATCTTCATGAGCGGAACCCTAGGATGCGGCAGGTGCCCGGGCCAGCGGTTATCGGGCGAACCGGGCCGTGCGTCCGGAACCCGACGGCGCTGCGGCGGAGAGGCGGAAGTGATGACCGGTCTGCGCGAGGTCCTGGCGTCCTTTGTGAACGGCGGCGCGCTGCCCGGCGCGGTGGCGCTGGTGGACCGCGCCGGCCAGGTGGAGGTCGCCGCGGTCGGGTCGGCGGATACGGAGGGGACCGCCCCGATGGTCCGGGACTCGATCTTCCGGATCGCCTCGCTGACCAAGCCCGTCACGGCTGCAGCGGTGATGATGCTGGTCGAGGAGGGCCGGTGTGCGCTGGACGACCCGGTCGCGCCGTGGCTGCCGGAGCTGGCCTCGCCCGTCGTCGTGCGGACGCCCGCGGGCCCGGTCGAGGACGTGGTGCCGGCGGCCCGCCCGGTGACCGTGTTCGACCTGCTCACCTTCCGCGCCGGGATCGGCTTCTCCGACGACTTCTCGCTGCCCGCCGTCCGGCCGCTGTTCAGCGAGCTGCGGCAGGGGCCGCCGCGGCCGCAGGAGGTACCGCCGCCGGACGTGTGGATGGGGGCCCTGTCGCGGATCCCGCTGCTGCACCAGCCGGGCGAGGCCTGGCTGTACGACACGTGCTCGGACATCCTCGGCGTGCTGGTCGCCAGGGTGTCGGGGAGGTCCCTGCCCGAGTTCCTGGAGGAGCGGGTCTTCGATCCGCTGGGCATGGCCGACACCGGTTTCGAGGTGCCGGCCGCCGATCTGGGCCGGTTCACCAGCCAGTACCGCGCGGCCGGCGGCGGGCTCGAGCTGGTCGACGCGCCCCACGGGCAGTGGAGCAGCGCCCCGCCGTTCCCGTCCGGCGGGGGCGGCCTGGTCTCGACGGCCGACGACGTCGCCGCCTTCTGCCGGATGTTGCTCGCCGGTGGCTCCCTCGGCGGCGGCCGGGGCCGGATCCTGACCGAGGGGTCGGTGCAGCGGATGACCACCGACTGGCTGACTCCCGATCAGCGCGCGGGCGCCGAACTGTTCCTGGAGGGCCAGGGGTGGGGGTTCGGCGGCTCCGTGGACGTGGTGCCGCGGAATCCGTGGAACGTGGTCGGGCGGTACGGCTGGATCGGCGGCACGGGGACGGCGGCCCACATCACGCCGTCGACGGGCACCGTCGCCGTGCTGCTGACGCAGGTGGAGCTGAGCGGCCCGACCCCGCCCGAGGTGATGCGCGCGTTCTGGACGTACGCCGCCCGCCCGGACCGGGCGGCGTAGCCGGCGCGTTGTGCGGGCGGGGCGGTGCTCAGAGGCGGACGTTCCAGCCGACCGTGGCGCGCAGGGTGCGGGCCGTCTTCGGGTCGCGCACGGCGGGGGTGCGGTCCTCGACGGTGACGGACAGCCGGTGGTTGCGCAGGTCGAGCAGCCAGAGCTCGGCCACCGCGACCTCGGTCCGGCCGGCGAGGCGCTTCAGCTCCCGCCCGTCGAGGTGCCAGCGGACGTCGAGCTGCCGCCCGTCGGGGCCGGTGAGCCGGGGTACGGAGACCTTCGCCGTGTGGTGCAGCCGCAGGGTGCGGGAGGTCGGGGTGAGGGGGGTGACCGGTCGGGCGTGCTGGTAGAAGCCGCCGATCATCGCTTCGGTGCCGGGCAGGTTGAAGGGCTTGCCGAGGACCCGCATGAGTGAGCTGTCGGTGGGCCGGTAGAGGCCGGTGACGTAGTAGCCGCCGCCCTCGTACGTGCCGACGGTGCCGCCGTCGGGTGACGGCTCGCCGAGCCACCGGTACCACTTGGCCTGCTCGGCGGCCATCCGGTCGGCGGGCAGGGCGGAGCTGTTGGAGTCGGCGGGCTCGGGGCCCTCGTACTTCTCGTAGCCGGGGGTGCCGGGGTAGAAGTACTCGTCGGCGAGCTTGCCGAGGGAGTGGCCGGTCTCGTGGATGGCGACCTGGCCGGACTTGGCGTTGCCCGCGGAGGCGGTGGAGATGCCCTCGTAGCCGAGGGTGGCGCTGCGCTCGTTGTAGCCGGCGCCGCCGTACTTGGCGCTGTTGGCGAGGACGAGGACGAGGTCGGCGTCGGGTGCCTTCGCCACGTACGCGTCCACCTTCGGCTGGTCGATGCACAGCAGCCGTTCGATGTCCTCGCACCAGAAGTACGAGCCGAGGGCGGTGTCGCGGACGGTGGCGGGGGTGGGGTCGCCGGTGACGCCGGAGTCGTGGGAGACGGCGTCGACGGTCCAGACGTTGAAGAGGTTCCGGTAGGTGGCGTACGGCTCGACGGCGGCGATCTCGGCCCATTTGGCCTGGGCGTCGGCGTGGAAGCGGTCCAGCTCGGCGCTGGTGTAGCCGTCGCCGACGACCACGATGTCGAGGCGGTCCGCGGCCGGCCCACCGTCGACGATCTTGGTGACGGTGCCGTCGGCGGCCCGATCGGCCTCGGAGAGGCGCGCCCCGTCCTTGGCGCGGCCTGCGGCGGGCACCCGGACGTGGCCGGATCCCGCGACGGAGCCGTCCTCCGGCCCCGGCACCTCCACCCGGGGACCGGTTCCGGCAGCCGCGGCCGGTGCAGCGGGCGCGGACGCGGACGCGGACGCGGACGGTGGTACGGGCGCGGGTGCGGCGGTCGCTCCGACCGGGCCCGCGGCCAGCAGCAGCGCGGTCGCGCCGGCCACGGCGACGGCTCCGCGCAGGGCCGTCCGGACGGCATGGTCCATGAAGTCCTCCCCCGGGAAAGGCAGTTAAGCAGTCGAGTAAATGCAGTGAAGCGGCTGCTTAAACTAGGGGCGGCCCGGGGACGTGTGCAATGGTCTGCCACCCCTGAATACTGGGGAGTTGGAACCAGCAGGGGGTCTTCATGGACGAACCGGCCGAGATCGGTCGCAGGGTTGCCCGGATGCGTGCCGAACGCGGGCTGACACAGCGGGCGTTGGCGGAGCCCTCGTACACCGCCGCCTACATCTCCACCCTGGAGGCGGGCAAGGTCAGGCCCTCGGAGGCGGCGCTGCGCTTCCTCGCCGAGCGGCTCGGCACCTCGTACGAGGAGCTCGCCACGGGCCGTCCCGCACGTCTGGCCACCGAGCTGCGGCTCGCCCTCACCGACGCCCAGCGCACCCTGGCGACCGGCGAAGCCGCCGAGGCCACGGCCCGCTACCGGCAGCTGCTGGCGGACGCCGAACGGCTCGGCCTCGCGGCCGAGCAGGCGGAGGCGCTCCTCGGGCTGGGCGACTGCGCCCTGGAGTCAGGCGAACTGGCAGCGGCCATCGGGCACTTCGAGGCCGCCGAGCGGCTGCTGGCCGCCGAGCCGCTGCCCCGGCGGGCCCGCGCGGTCCGCGGGCGGGCCGTCGCCCACCTGCTCGCCGGGGAGCTGCGCTACGCCTGCTACCTGCTGGAGTCGGCGATCGACGAGCTGGACGCGAGCGGGCTGGCCGACCCCGAGGCGCTGGTGCTGCTGTACGCGGCGGTGATCGGCCCGTACATCGACATGGGCGCCCACGCGCGGGCGGCCCACGCCGCCGAGATCGCCCTCACCCTGGCCCCGCGCGTCGACGACCCGGCGCTGGTGGCGGGGATGCACCGGCAGGTGGCGCGCACGTTCCTGGCTGCGGGGCGCACGGCCGATGCCGACGCCTCCCTCGCGAAGGCCCAGGCGATCTACCGGCAGCTGCGGCTGCGGACGGATCTGGCGCACTGCCACTGGATGCGGGGCTACGTGCAGGCGCAGAACGGCGACCTGGTGGCGGCGGAGGCCGAGCTGCGCACGGCCCGGGACATGCTGGCGGCCCGGCGCGCCGCCCTGTACACGGCGCAGGTGGAGGTGGAGCTCGCGGACGTGCTGCGCCGGCTCGGCCGCGGCGAGGAGGCGGCCGAGCTGCTCGCGGGCCTGCTGGAGCTGGGCGACAGCCACGGGGCGGTGCACGCGGGCGGGGCGCACCGGCTGCTCGGCCTGATGGCGGAGGAGCGCGGGGAGACCGAGTGCGCCGAGCGGCACTACGTGCAGGCGCTGGCCCTGCTGGAGCGGAGCGGGGCCAGCGGGGACCTGGCGGACCTGTGCCGGCTGCTGGGCGACCTGCTGCGGCGCACCGGCCGCACCGAAGCCGCGCTGGACGCGTACCGGACCGGTCTGGGGCACCGTGCCGCCCCGGGGACGACGACGCTGGGCCCGGCGCCGGCGGCCCCGCCGGCGGTGCTCGGGGGCGGCGGTACGGTCCGGCCGGACTGAACGCGCGGGTCAGGTGCCGTCGGGCTTCTCCTCCTCCGCGCTCGTGCGGGCACGGGCGCCCGAGCGGGTGCGCGCTGCCGTCTGGGCGCGCTGCGGGTGGCGGCGCACGTACTCGTGCTCCAGCTCGTTCATCCGCTGCGTGTGGGTGACCAGCGCGTCGTCCGACCCGTGCAGCAGGGTCTCGTGGCGGGTGCGGTGGATGGCCTCCAGCTCCTTGAGCAGCCTGCCTTCCTCCAGCTTCCGCGCCGACGGACCGCCGTCGTGCTCAGCCATGGCCGCTACACCTCCTGCTCTGCGTCGCCGACGGACCCGGTGACTCCATCATCCCCTCCACGGACCCTTTCGGCCCGGCCGCGGCCGGTGGTGCGGCCATCGCCACGGCCATTGAGTAGACACCGTCTACCAAGATCGGATAGACAGGGCTCATGGACCAGGAGAGACCCCTTCGGGAACGGCTCATCGACGTGGGCGTCGAACTCGTGCTGGCCGAGGGCACCGCCGCCGTCGGGCTGCGCGAGATCGCCCGCCGGGCGGGCGTGTCGCACGGCGCGCCCCGCCGCCACTTCCCCACCCACCACGCCCTGCTGTCGGCGATCGCCCGGCGCGGCTTCGCCGACCTCGGCAGCCGGTTCGCCGCCGCGACGGCGCGGGCGTCCTCGCCGCGCGAGCGGATCCGGGCGCTGGGCACGGCGTACGTGGGCTACGCGCTGGAGCACCGCGGCATGTTCGAGCTGATGTTCCGCCACGACCTGCTGGACGGCACGGGGCAGGAGGACACCGGGCAGCCGAGGCTGCGCACCTCGACGCTGCCGCTGTTCGAGCTGCTCGTCTCCCTGGTCTCCCGCTGCGGCACGACGGCGGATGCCGAGGTCACGGCGGCCGCACTGTGGGCCAACCTGCACGGGGTGGCCCAGCTGTGGGCCTGGGGCAGCCTGCCGCTCGTCCTCGGGGCCGACGGGGAGGAGTACGTCGGGAGGCTCGTCGACGCGGCCCTCGACGCCCACCTCGGCGGGGCCGGATCATGAGGCAGCGGATCGCGCTGGCGGTCAGCGTCGCCGGGGCGATGCTCGTCGCCCTCGACGGAACGGTGCTCAGCGTGGCGCAGCCGGCCCTGCGCCGCGATCTCGGGGCGAGCGTGGCGCAGGTGCAGTGGACCAGCACCGCCTACCTGCTCGCCGTGGCCGCCTTCCTCGTCATCGCCGGCCGCCTCGGCGACCGGTACGGGCACGACCGGCTGCTGCTGGTCGGGGCCCTGGGCTTCGCCGCGGCCTCGGCGGGCATCGCGGCGGCTCCCGGCGTCGGCTGGGTGATCGCCCTGCGGGCCGTACAGGGCCTGTTCGGGGCGCTGCTCCAGCCGGCGACGCTCGCCCTGCTCCGACTGGCGTACCCGGCCGACCGGCTCGCCGGGCCGGTGGCCCTCCGTACCGGGGCGATCGGGGCGGCCGCGGCGGCCGGGCCGCTGCTCGGCGGGCTGCTGGTCGCGCAGGCGGGCTGGCGGTCGGTGTTCGTGCTGAACGTGCCGGTGGCCGTGGTGATCGCCGTCCTGGTGCTCGCCGTACGGGCACCCGCGCCGGACCGGACCGCCCCCGGCGGGTCGCAGCCGGTGGGCGCGGCGCTGCTCGCGGCCGCCCTCGCGGTCCTCGTGCACGCGCTGGCCGGCGTACCCGGGCACGGATGGCTGTCGGTCCCGACCCTGCTGGGGCTCGGCGGGGCCGCGGGGCTCGGCATGCTGTTCGTGCGCCGCGAACGGCGCGCGACGGAGCCGCTGGTGCCGCCCGCCGTGGCGCGGTCGGTGCCGGTCGCCGCATCGATGGCGCTGCTGCTGTGCGTCTCCGCGGGCATGTTCGGGGCCCTGTTCACGGCCACGTTCCTGCTCCAGGAGCGGCGGGGGCTGGACCCGCTCGCCACCGGCCTGCTGGTGCTGCCGCTGACCGCGTGCATGGTCGCCGGTGCACCGGCGGCCGGGATGCTGCTGCGGCGATGGGGGCCGCGGCGGACCGCGCTCGCCGGAACGGCCCTGGTCGTCGTCGGTGTCGCCGGGCTCTGCCTGTGGTCCGGGCCGGCGGTCACGGCGGCGTTCGCGGTGCTCGGCGCGGGCTTCGCCGCCGTCATGGTGACCGCCACCGGGACCGTGGTCGGCGACGCCCCGCCCGGGTACGCGGGAGTCGTCGGGGGACTCAAGCAGACCGCGATGAACGTGGGGCCCGTGCTCGGGATCGCCGTCGCCGCGGGCGCGGGGGCCTCGCCGGCGGCGCTGCTCGTACTGGCCGCCCTGGCCGGGGTCGGGCTGCTGCCGGCGTCACTCCTGCCGCGCGGCGCGCGCCCGGCAGCTGCGGGCGACGTCGTCGGCGAAGACCCGGGCCAGCGGGGACAGGGCGGACCAGCGGCGGACCGCCCAGCCGACCGGGAGGGGCGGCAGGGCGGGGATCGGGACGAGCCGCAGCGGCCCGCCGGATCCGGGTACCTGCCAGCCGGGCAGGGCGGGCACCACGGCGTGGCCCAGCCCTAGTTCGGCCAGCAGCAGGGCGGTGTCCCAGTCGGCCACGCCGGTGTCGGAGCGGATGGCGATGCCGGCTTCGGCGAGGGCGGCGTCGAGGTGGGCGCGGGAGGTGGAGTTCTCCGGGAGCCGGATGTGGCGGATGCCGGCCAGGTCGGCGGTGTCGATGCGGGGCCGGGAGGCGAGGGGGTCGTCGGCGCCGACCGCGAGGACCCAGGGCAGTTCCATGACGGGGCGCTGCTCGATGCCGCGCACCGGCTTGCCGATGGTGATCCAGGCGAGGTCCAGGTCGTCGGCGGCCAGGGCGTCGAAGCAGCTGCGGCTGGAGTTCTCGGTCTGGAACTCCAGGCTGATGTTCGGGTGGCGGCGGCGGAAGCCGACGACCGCCTCGGACATGAAGTGCCGCACGGTCGTCGCGCCCGTGGTGATGCGGACCGACCCGGTGTCCCCGCGGACGAGGTCCTCCAGCCGGCGCAGCGCCCGGTCGAGGCCGGAGATGCCGTCGGCGGCGGCCGCCTGGAGGATCCGGCCGGCCTCGGTGGCGACGACGCCGCGGGCGTGGCGGGCGAGCAGGGCCGTGCCGGTCTGCTTCTCCAGGCGGCGGACGTGCTGGCTGACGGCGGACTGGGTGCAGCCGAGGTCGCGGGCGACGGCGCTGAGGCTGCCGGCCCGGCAGACGGCCACGAAGACACGAAGGTCGTCGAGAGTCATGGATCCAAGCTATCGCTTGGAGGTTGATAGGAAATCAGAGGATTGACTTGGATGTACGGGTGGACAACGATCGTTGCGGGTCCCAGGGCGGCAACCCGTCCCCGCCCGCTCCGCCGGTCCGGACGCAGGAGTGGGCGGTGACGGGTGCCGACCCGCCCACGAGAACGGGAATCGAGCCATGGCCACCCCGGCAGCACCGCAGTCCCCCGAGCCCCCGAAGTCCCGGAAGTCCCCCGAGGGCGGCGACAGCCGCGACGGCCGCGCGGCGGGCGCACTCGCGCTGCTGCGCGGGCTGGGCGCCGAGCGGATCCCGCATCCCGGCGGGACGCTCCTGGCGCACCTCACGCGCGTGCAGGCGCTGCTCGCGTCCTGGGGCGCACGGCCCGAGCTGCGGCTCGCCGGGCTGTGCCACGCGTTCTACGGCACGGACGGCTTCGCCACCGCCCTGCTGCCGGTCGGCCGGCGGGCCGAACTGGCCGCGGTCATCGGGGCCGAGGCCGAGGGGATCGCCTACCTGTACGCCGGCTGCGACCGCTCGGCCTCGTACCCCTCGCTCACCGCCGGGCAGCCGGCCTTCCGGGACCGGTTCACCGGCCGGGTCCACGCCCCGGACCTGCGGGCGCGGCGGGACTTCGCCGAGCTGACCGCCGCGAACGAGCTGGACCTCGCCCGCACCGACCCCGCGTTCCGGGCGGTGCACGGCCCGGAGCTGCGCGCTCTGTTCGACCGCTGGCAGGAACTGCTGAGCGGCCCGGCCCTCCTGGAGTGCCGGGCCGCACTCGGGGACGCCTGACGCCCGGGCCGATCCGGGCCGGACCGGATCGGGCCGGTCAGGGCGTGGACGGCAGGCTGGAGGAAGCGGCCGGGACCGGGTCGGCGGCCGGGACGGTGGTACCGGTGGCGGTGACGCTGAACGCGCCCGACTTTGTACCGGACTTCACCCACAGGATGCCGCCGCGGTCGGCGGGGTCGAAGAACCAGCCGGTCGCGGCCGCGTCGTAGGCGGCCTTGGAGGTCAGGCCGACGAGGGCGGCGCCGTCCGCGGTGACCCGGCCGGGGGCGGACGCCACATGGAGGGTGAACTCGTAGCCGCGGGCGGCGGGCTTGCCGGCGTAGTCGCCGGCGGGGGCGCCCACGGAGACGGTGACCGTGCCGGATCCGGCCGTCGGGGCGGTGACGTCGACCTGCTGCCGGGCGTACGCGCCGGACAGGTGGGCGCGGGTGAGCCCGTCGTCCTCGTACAGGCTGAACGAGGAGGCACCGCGCGGGTGGATGTCGTAGGTGAGGGTGGAGACGGGCTTCTCCCCGGTGTGGTTCATCTGCGGCCACATCGGGACGATCGCGCCGCCCTTGACGAACAGCGGCAGGGTGTCGAGGGGCGCCCGGTACCCGTTCAGCCAGCCCGGCCCGGCGTACGTCTTCCCCGTCCAGTAGTCCGTCCACGTCCCTGCGGGCAGGTAGATGCCGTCGCGGACGGAGGTGTCGGAGACGACCGGCGCGACGAGGAAGGAGTCGCCGGCCATGAACTGGCCGCTGGTGAGGTTGCCGCGGGCCACCGGATCGTCGGGGTGTTCGAGGACCATGGCGCGGGTGCTGGGCACGCCGGTCTCGTGGGCGGTGCGGCTCATCGTGTAGAGGTACGGCATCAGCCGCATCTTCAGCTGGAGGTACTTCCGGTTGACGGAGAGGTACGGTTCGGCGAACCGCCAGGGCTGCTTGTCCTGGTAGCCGGCGGCGGGGTTCACCGCGCCCCAGCCGGACATGGTCATGAAGGCGGGGGTGAAGGCCTTCCACTGGAGGTCGCGGGTGTACGTCTGCGGGCTGCCGCCGAAGATGCCGTCGACGTCGCCGGCGGCGTAGTTGAGCCCGGAGAGGCCGGCCCCGGCGATGGCTGGGACGTGCCAGCGCATGTCGTCCCAGGTGCCGTACGTGTCGCCGGTCCAGACGACGGCGTTGCGCTGGGTGCCGGCCCAGCCGTCGACGGTCCACACGAAGCGGCGGGCGTCGGAGTTCTTCTCGATGCCCTCGACGGCCTGCTGGACCCCGTCGAAGGCGTACTTGTGACCGCTGCCGATCCAGGCGACGTCGGTCTTGACCGCCCGGGTGCCGGCGGTGCCGACCTCGTCGGCGATCCCGGACAGCCCGGTGGAGGTCCACAGCCCGGTCCTGAAGCCCTTGGCCGCGAGGGCGTCCACGGTGGGCTTCAGCGGCGTGGTGTAGCCGCAGCCGTAGCCGTCGTTGGGCAGGAACCAGCCGGAGGGCATGTCGGCGGCCCGGGCGTCGGCCGCGTACCCGACCACGTCGGGGGTGGTCTGGTGGCGGGGCCGGCCGTGGTCGCCCTGGTAGTCGGGGTTGGAGGCGTTGAAGCAGTCGGCGTTGCCGAGCTCCAGGCCCCACAGCGGGGCCAGGAACGGCTTGCCGCTCACGTCGGTGTAGCCGTCGAGCACGGATTTCAGGGAGTCGCCGGTGAAGTACCAGGCGTCGAACCGCTTCTCGTCGTGGGTGAGGGTGGTGGGGGCGCCGAAGCCGTACGAGCCGGGGGCCCAGGTGTTGCGCATCACGCCGTAACCGTTGGTGGACATGTAGAAGGGGACCGGACTGGCGTTGCTGTTCTCGCGCCACTTGTTGTCGACGGCCACCGGCACGGTCTTGCCGCGCAGCGCCCACTCCCCGAGCCGCAGGCCGGTGCCGTAGAACTGCTCGTCCGCACCGCGGGTCAGGTACTGGGTGGTCCGGCTGCCGGTCCATGCGGTGGGCCGGCTCTCCTCCCAGACGAGGGTGGCGTTGTCGGCGCGGTAGACGGAGAACTTCAGGGGCGACTTGTGGACGCGGATGTTCAGCGAACCGGTGGTGATCCGGTAGTGGGAGCCCGCGTCGGTCCAGCCGGCGCCGACGGGGCCGAAGTCGGTGGTGGCGGCCAGGTCGGAGCCGGCCGGGTCGTGGGTGAAGGAGCCGTCGGGCGAGAGCCAGAGCCGGAAGATGTCGCCCCGGGCGATGACGACGCGGGCCTTGGCGCCGCTGGACGCGGTGACGGTGAAGGTGTTCCCCGACCGGGAGAACCCGGTGACGTGGCCCGCCGTGGCCATGGCCGCGGCGCGGGCCGGGGCCGCGGCCGCGGCGGCGGCGGGGAGGCTGATCGGCCCGGCGGCGGCCAGCCCCGCCATGGCCAGGCCCCCGGCGGCCAGTGCGGCGAGGTGCCCTCGCCAGCGCGTGCGCGGACTCGTGCGAATGCCGAGCAATGTCATGGTGCAGCTCCTCGTGCGGTCCGGAGTCACGGACACACCGCTTTGGCATGCGCCTGGCAACATAGCGACCCGCAGAGATCAGTTGGAGAAAGCTGCTCGAACTGTCCGATAACCAAGCAGCTTCGAGCACACCCCATGCGCTCGGCCCTACGGAGGAGCAGTCCGCCGGCTCCGGAGGCACGCAGGTGACGATCAGTCGGATCAGGGGTCCCGCATACCACCTTGGCCGGATCCCGCCACCGCCTCCCCGTGCGCCCCGCCCCCGCCCCCGCCCTTACCGCAGCGGGTTCGGCAGCGGGATGTAGCGGGCGTCCGCGCCGTCCGCCCGGGTCCAGCGCAGCAGCAGGTTCGTCTTGGCCGGCAGAGCGGGGGCGGCGAGCAGTTCCGCGACCTCCGGCAGGCCCCGTTCGGCGTCGTAGCGCAGGAACTCCTCGCGCACCGCGGGCCACACCGGCCCGGCCGCGCCGGGGTGCGCCTCGGCGAGGGCTCCGGCCACCTCCGCCAGGTGGTTGACGACCAGGCAGTAGACCAGGCGCTGCCAGGCGGCCGCCCGGTCCGGCTCCGGCAGCAGTTTCACGCCCTCCGCGTCGCGGAAGAGGGCCTGTACCGGCATGCCCTGCCCGTCGAACGCGACCAGGGTGTTCTGGAGGTGGGCCTCGAGGACGGCTCCGTGCCGGGCGAACAGCTCCAGCACCGGCGGCACAACCTGGCGCAGGTAGGCCCGCCACCAGCCGGCCGGGTCGCCGGTGCGGGCGAGCGGGCTGTCCGCGTACCCCTCGGCGAGCGAGGCGGCGAGCACGGGCACGGCCCCGGGCACCAGGTGCGCGCGCAGCCCGTCGCGGACCAGCACCGCGAGTTCCTCGAAGGCGAAGGCGGCGGTGCGGTAGCCGCGGTCGGGGAGCCAGGCGGCGTTCGACCCGGTGCTCCGCAGCGCGGCGAAGCCCGCCTCGACGGCCGCGTCCGTGCGGCGCAGCTTCAGCAGGTCGTGCCGCCACAGCCGGCGTACGTCGTTGGTGATCCGGACGTCGAGGCTGAACTTCACGAAGAGGTCGCCGACGGCCTCACCGGCGGCCCCACCGCCGGCGTCCTCCCCGGCCCCGCCCCCGGGCACGTACAGCGTCCGGACCGAGGCGGTGGGCCAGGCGGGCCGCCTCCCCCGGCCGAGGTGCAGCAGCCGCCCGTCGGCGAACGCCGCACGGACCGCGGCGGAGCCGTCGAGCAGTTCCAGCTGCCAGGGGTGGGCGGGCAGCAGCCGGTAGCCGGCGGGCGGGCGGGGACCGTCCTGGAGGGCGGCCAGGGCGTCGATGGCATCGGCGGCGGCCGGCCCGCCCTCCTCCGCCACCTGGTCCTCGCGGAGCCCGAGGAAGACCAGCGGGAAGCGGGCGTGGGCCTCCGGCGCGTACGGCAGCCAGCGCGCGGCGGGCGCACCGCCCCGGGCCTTGGGCGCGGGGTGGTGCGGGTGGCCCATGACGAGGGACTGCTCGGACAGGACGTACGGGTCCTCGGGCGGTTCGGCGGCGGCCCGGGCGGCGAGCAGTGCGGCGATGGCCTCGCGGCTGTCGGCCATCTCGACCGGGAGCTCGTCGTTCGGTGTGCCCGTGTACCGCAGGAGTTCGTCGGCGACCAGCTTCACCAGTTCGGTGTGGCTGAGCGGGCGCCAGCCTTCGTCCGTGCCCAGTTCGGGGTGTGCGGGCCGGCGGCCGGGGCGCACCCGCAGCAGGCGGCCGCTGCCGCGCAGCCGGTGGACGCCTGCGTCCTCGGGGTCGGCCGCCTCCCGCAGCAGGCAGTTGAGCAGGGGGGCGGCGGCGCGTGCGTCGGCGACGGCGTTGAGGTCCACGGATTCCATTCGGTCCATCCCATGCGCCGGAGGCCCGCTGGGCGGACGACCGGCCGTGATCATCAGTATCCGCGATGATGACGTGATCACCACAACCATCCGCGAGAGCGAGAGGAGCAGGGCCCTGCACCCCAGCATGAGCCTCCCCGACTCCCCGGCCGAAGAGGCCGTATCCGCCGAACTGGCCGACGTGCACCCCGCACTCGGCGCCCCGTACGGGTCCGCGCTCGGCGGTGCGCGGGCCGCGGTGCTGACCCGGCTGTGGCGGGCGCTGGCGTACGAACCGCTGCCGTGGGTGGTGCGCCGCGAGCGGGGCTCCGGCGGCCTGGCCCTGCTGCTGTCCGACGGCAGGCGGCTGGAGGGTCCGCCGCCGGACCCGTACGCGACCGGTTCGCGCGTGACCGAGCTCCTCCTCGACGGCACCCCGTACCGGCAGGCCGGGCGGCTGATGGCGGCCCTGCGGGTGCCGCACGGGAACGCGTTCGCCGCCGAGCTCGACGGCAGCACCGCCTCCCTGGCCCTGTCGCGTGCGGGGCAGCCCCCCGCGGGCGAGCCGGATCCGGATACCGCCTGGAAGTGGGAGCAGCGGGTGGTCGACGGGCACCCGTACCATCCGAACTGCCGCTCCCGCCCCGGGTTCTCGGTGGCCGAGCAGCTGGCGTACGCCCCCGAGCACCGGCCGGTGGTGCAGCTCGGGCTGGTGGCCGTACGGGCCGAGGAGTGCCTGGTCACGGGCGTCTGGCCGGCCGAGCTGCGGGCGGAAGGCCGGATCCTGCTGCCCGTGCACCCCTGGCAGGCGGAGCACGTCTTGAAGCAGATGGGCCTGCAGCAGACGGGCCGGGGCGCGGACGCGCTGCGCCCGGGCGGGGCGGCGCATCCGCTGATGTCGCTGCGCACGCTCAGCCCGGCGGCGGGCGGTCCGCACGTCAAGACGGCGCTGAGCACCCGGCTGACCTCCTCCGTGCGGGACATCTCGGGCTATTCGATCGAGACGGCGGCCGCCGTGTCCGCCTTCGCCCAGGCGCTGGCCGAACGGCTGGACGGACGGCTGCACATCACCCGCACCCTGGGCGCCGCGTCGGCGCACAGCCCGGACCTGGCCGCCGTGCTGCGCGAACCGCCGGAGGTGTACGCGGACGCGGCGGCGGGCGAGCGGGTCGTGCCGGTGGCGGCGCTGGCCGGGGCGCCGTTCGCCCGCTCGGCGGCCTGGCAGGCGGCGTTCGCCCGCCTCGCGCTCTCCGTGTGCCTGCGGGTGCTGGACCTCGGGGTGGCGCTGGAGGCCCACGGGCAGAACCTCCTCGTGGTCCTCTCCCCCGACGACACCCCGCTGCGGCTGGTCTACCGGGATCTGGCCGACATCCGGATCAGCCCGGCCCGCCTCGCCCGGCACGGCCTGCCGGTGCCGCCGGTGTCGGGCCGGCTGATCACCGACGACGTGACCGCCCTGCGGCGCAAGCTGTTCGGCTCCCTGCTGGCCGGATCCCTGGGCGCCACGGCGGGCTCGGCGGCGGCCTTCGCGGAGGTGCTCGGGCGGGCGGTGGCCGGGCTGGCGCCCACCGCCGACACGGGGGCGCTGCTGGGCGCTCCGCTGCCGGCCAAGGCGCTGACCCTGATGAGGCTGAGCCCGGGGATCCCGGGCGACCAGTGGACCGGCCTGGACAACCCGCTGATCGGGGGTGAGCCGGGCGGGCGCGCGGGCTAGTCTCCGGGGGCATGAGCGAGACCTCGTACCTGAGCTCCGTACGGGCGTCCTACGACGCCGTCGCCGTCGACTACGCCCGGCTGCTCGGGTCGGACCTGGACGGCAGACCGCTCGACCGGGCCATGCTGTCGGCCTTCGCCGAGTGCGTGCGGGGCGGGGAGGGCGGCGGGGCGGCCGGGCGGGTGGTCGCCGACCTGGGCTGCGGTCCGGGCCGGATCACCGCCCATCTGGATGCGCTCGGCCTGCGGGCCTTCGGGGTCGATCTGTCGCCGGCGATGGTGGCGGTGGCCCGGCGGAGCTTTCCGGGCCTGCGGTTCGAGGTGGGCTCGATGGGCGCGCTGGACGTGTCGGACGGCGTGCTCGGCGGGGTCCTGGCCTGGTACTCCACCGTGCACACCCCGCCGGCCGGACTGCCGCCGCTGTTCGCGGAGTTCGCGCGGGTGCTGGCGCCGGGCGGGCATCTGCTGATCGCGTTCAAGGCGGGCGACCGGCGGATCCGCCTGGAGCACGCGTACGGGCACCGGGTCGACCTGGACGTGTACTGGACCCCGCCGGACCTGATCGCCGGACTGCTGGCCGACGCCGGGCTGGCCGAGGTGGCCCGCCTGGTGCGGCAGCCCGGCCCCCGCGAGTCGGGCCCGCAGGGCTTCCTGCTGGCCCGCCGGGCCGGCGACGGGGAGCGGACGGCCCCGGAGGCGGAACCCGGAGGCCCCCGGCGGGGGGCGGCTCCGGGGCACTGACGGCCCGCCGGACGGCCGTCGGCCGTTCGGGGGGCAGCGGGGCGGCGGCGGGCCCGCCTGCACGGCGATCGGCGCGGGCGGTGGCAGGAAGGAGGAATGAGCCTCCACCGCCGCCGGCTCCTGGCCGGCGCACCCTTGGCCGTCCTCGCGGCCGCCGGGTCGGCCGCCGGGTCGTCCGCCGGGTCCGGCGCCGGGGCAGCCGCCGGGTCGGGCACGGGTTCCGGCGCCCGGGCGGGCATCGCTTCCGGCGCCGGGTCGGCTGCCCGGGCGGGAGCGCCCGCCCGGGGCCCGGACCACGGGGCGCTCGCCCGCGGCATCGACGGGCGGATCGTCCTGCCGGGCGACCCCGACTACCCGGAGGCCCGGCAGCTGTTCCAGCCGCGCTACGACACCGTCGCCCCGGCCGCCGTGGCCTATCCGGCGCACGCCGGCGACGTGGCCGTCTGCCTGGACTTCGCCCGCCGTTCGGCGGTGCCGGTCGTCCCGCGCTCCGGCGGGCACAGCTACGCCGGCTGGTCGACCTGCGCAGGCGGGCTCGTCGTCGACGTCAGCGCCATGGACGGGGTGGCCGTGTCGGGGACCGGGGTGCGGATCGGCGCCGGCGCCCGGCTCGGCGACGTCAACCGGACCCTCGCCGCACACGGCCGCGGCATCCCGACCGGCCTGTGCCCCACCGTGGGAATCGCCGGGCTCACCCTCGGCGGCGGGCTGGGCCTCGCCTCCCGGGCGTACGGGGCCACCTGCGACCGTCTCACCGGCGCGACCGCGGTCACCCCGGACGGAGTCGTCCGGGAGGTCGACGCCACCGGGGACCCGGACCTGTTCTGGGCCCTGCGCGGCGGCGGGGGCGGCAACTTCGCCGTGGTCACCGAACTCCGCTTCGACACCCACCCGGCCGCGGACTGCGCCTACGCCGAACTCCACTGGTCCGGCACCGACGCCGACTCGGCGGCCGTGCTCCGCGGCTGGCAGCGCTGGCTGGCCGCCCTGCCCGAACCGTTCTGGAGCCAGGTGGAGTTCCTCCTTCCGTCCGGCCCGCCGCCCCCGCCCGCCGTCCGCGTGCTCTGCCTCGACGGGCGCGCCGAGCTGGACCGGCAGCTGACCCGGCTGGCCGACCTGGTCGGCAGCCCGCCCCGGGACTCCCGGGCCGTCGTCCGCGGCTACGAGGAGACCCTGCGGGCGATGTCCGGCTGCCCGGAGCGGTCCGCCGCCCAGTGCCGGCTGCCGGGCACGCTGCCCGGCCGCGGCGCCGAGGGCCGGATCGGCCGGGACTCCTACGGCGCCCGCTCGGACTTCTGGCCGGCCGCGGGGCTCCCGGACGCCGCGGTGGCCGCGGTCCTGGCCCGGATGCGCCGGTACGCACGGGACGTGCCCGCCGGCGGGCTGGGCGTCGTGCAGTTCACCGGGGACTGCGGCGGCGCCGTCAACCGGCCCGCACCCGCCGACACCGCGTTCGTGCACCGCGACAGCGCCTTCCTCACCCAGTACCTGGCCTACTGGCCGGACACCGCCACGCCCGCCGGGACGGCCCGGCACCTGGCCTGGCTCGACGCGCTCTGGCAGGACCTGCGCCCCTGGGCGGGCGGGCGCGCGTACCAGAACTACACCGACCCGAAGCTGACCGGCTGGCGCACGGCCTACTACGGGCCGAACCTCGCCCGCCTCGAAGAGGTCCGGCGCGCCCACGACCCCGGGCGGCTGTTCCGTTTCCCCCAGGCCGTCTAGCGGAGCCCCAAGGAGTCCGACATGCGAAGACTGTTGACGGTGGCGGCGATGGCGGTCGCCCTGCTGCTGCCGGGCGGGCCGCTGCCCGTGGCCGAGGCGGGCAGCGGCCTGCCGCCGACGACCGGCCGGTGGTCCGCCCGGGAGGCGGAGGCGTTCTGGACGGCCGACCGGATGGCGTCCGCCGCCCCCGTCAACGCGAGCGGCCCCGACGGGCCGGCCGCGGCCGCCGACCCCGGCACCGGCAGGGACTTCGACGGGATCCCGGTCGTCGGCCGGATGTTCGTCATGAAGGGCGGCGGCGCATACTTCTGCACCGCCAGCGTGGTCTCCTCCCCCGGCCGCAACCTGGTGCTCAGCGCGGCGCACTGCCTGCTCGGCACCGATGCCCGGCAGGTGGCTTTCGTACCGCTGTACACGGCGGAGAACCCGCAGCCGTACGGCATGTTCCCGGTGTTGCGGGACGCGCAGGGACGGTCGAAGGTGTGGATCGACCCGCGGTACAAGAGCCTCGGGGCGGACGGGGCGGCAACCCTCGACGCGGCGTTCGCGCAGGTCGGCCCGGATGCCGACGGGTTCCCGGTGGAGGAGGTGGTCGGCGGGAACCGGCTGGTCACCGACGCGGGCTACGCGCACCCGCAGGTGACGCTGATCGGCTACCCGGCGTCCGCGGCACGGCCGCGGCTGTGCGTGAACCGCACGACGAGGTTCACCAGCACCGATCCGGGCATCCCGGGGTCGTTCCTGCGGATCGACTGCACCGGGTACCCGGGCGGCACCAGCGGAGGCCCGTTCCTGACCCGCTACGACAAGGAGACCGAGACGGGGGACGTGGTCGGGGTCATCGGCGGCTGGAAGACCGGCGGGGACACCGCGGACACCTCGTACAGCTCCTACTTCGGCGCCGACGTCAGGAAGCTGTACCAGAAGGCCGTTGCCGAGGCAGCGGCGGGGTGACCACCCGCGCCCAGCGGGTCCGCCGCGGGTTGCCCACGCTGCGGGGCGCCGTCGGAACCTCCGCGGCGGTCAGCGGGTCGGCGGGCGCGAGGGAGAACCGGCGGCGCAGGTCGGCGAGGGCGGCGTGGACCGGCGCCAGGATGGCCTCGGCGCTCGGGTGGAGGTACGCCAGCGCGTGTGCGGTGGTCTCGATGGTCTCGGCGGCGTCCTCGGCCGCCGTACGGCTCCACCCGCCGGTCCGGGCGGAGTTCCAGGGGGCGACGGCGTCGTGGAGGTGGCAGGCGGCGTCGGCCGCGGCGTCGGCCCGCTCACCGACGCCCGGGGCCGCGATGGCCGGCAACTGCTCCGGCTGCCTTCCGGCGGTCTCCCCCTCGGCTGAAGCCGAAGGGGGGATCGCTTCGGGGTGCAAGCCCGCTGCTCCGGCGGTGGGTGGGGTCACACCGGGTCAACGAGCGGGACGGCCGCGAGGAACGGGCCGACGTCCCGGATGGTCCGGATGGCGGGCCGACGGCCTGACGGGGCGACGGTCCGGCACGCCTGTCCGAGCCGCAGTGCCGGCCGGGCTCACACCGGCCCGCCGGGCCTCTGTCAGACGGCCGGCCCGGTACGGCGCACGATCCGCCGGGCAGCGGCCTGCGCGCCAGCCGCGGTGGCGGCGGCCAGGGCCAGCCCGAGCACCGCATCGCGCGGCCGCGTCGGCCGCAGCACCCCGGCGCGCCGGAGCCGGCCACGGGCCCAGACGGTGAACGGGACCACGAGCAGCGGCGAGGTGACCACGCCGGGGGTGTAGCCGCGGGTGGCGGCGGCCTGCGCGACGTGGACCAGGCCGTGCAGGCCGAAGGCGTTCAGGGAGGCCTGGTAGAAGGCGGACCTCCCGCCGGTGCGGTGGCCGTCGGCGGCCGCCGCGCCCACCACGACGGCCGCGACGGCGACGGCGGTGGCGAACTCCCGCCCGTCCACCGACCCGAGGCGGTCCCACACCCGGTCGGGCACCCGGGGGTGGCGTGCGCGCAGGACGGGGACCCGGTCGCGGGACCAGCGCCCCATCGTCGCGATCTCCTCCGTGTCGTGCAGGGCCCAGGCGGCCAGCAGGCCGAGCGTGGCGGCGGCCGTGACGCCGGCCGCAGCGGGGGCCGGTGCCGGGGGCGTGGCGGTGGTTCCGGGTGCGCTCATGGGCCACAGTCTGCAAGATCGTCAGCCGCGGCAGGAGCGATATTCGGCCGAACTCCCGTTGCCCGGGGGCGCGATGCCGGTCCGGGCGGCGTGCGGTCCCGGGTCCGGCCCGGCCCCGGCCCGGCGACCGCGCGGCGCCTACGCTGGTCGGACCATGAGCGATCGTGATGAGCCCCGCCGCCGTTCCCGGTTCCGCCGGCGCCCCCGTACGCCCGGGCCCGCCGCCGCACAGAGGGACGCGGCCCCGCCCGCGTCCGGCGTCGCGGCGCCCGCCCCCACCCCCACCCCCGCCCCGGCCCCGGCCTCGGCCGCCGCGCGGGCGACGCCGGCCCGGCTCGGCCGGCTGCTGCTGCGCTCCCCCGCCCGGCCGGGTGAACCCCTGTTCGCGCAGGCGCCGAAGGCCTGGCAGCGGCTGCTGCCCTTCGCCGTCGCCGCAGCCTTCGTGGCGGCCCTCCTGCCGGTCACGGTCGTCGTGCTGACCGACTCCTACGGGGCCGGCGGCGGCTGGGCGGGGGCGCTGGGCGTGGCCCAGACCGTGCCGCTGCTGCTGGCCGTGACACGGCCGGTGCGCGCCTGGGCGATCGTGCTGGGCGCGGACACCGTGGGGGCGCTGGTGGTGCTCGGGTCGGACGGCCTGGCCGGAGTTGCCTGGCCGTGGACCCCGATGGCGATCGTCGGCTACCTGGTGGTGATGGTGTGCCTGGGGCTGCGCGAGCCCGTCAGGACGCTGATCGGGGTCTGGCTGGCCACGGGTGCGGTCGGGGTGGTGCTGGGGTTCTTCCATCCGGCCGGGACGACGGACACCGTCGCCCTCCTCTTCGTCCTCGGCGGGGCCCTGCTCGCGGTGACGGGATCCCTGCGCGGACTCGGCGACGCCCAGCAGCGGATCGCCGAGCAGGAGAGCATCAGCGAGGCGGAACGGGCCCGGCGCACACTGCTGGAGGAACGGGCCCGGATCGCCCGGGAGTTGCACGACGTGGTGGCGCACCACATGTCGGTGATCACCGTGCAGGCGGATTCCGCGCCGTACCGGCTGCCGGGCATGGCGGAGCCGGTGCGCGAGGAGTTCGCGGCGATCGCGGCGAGCGCGCGGGAGTCGCTGGGCGAGATGCGGCGGCTGCTGACCGTACTGCGCAGCGACCGGGCGAGCGGGGCGGACGCGGACGGAACGCCCGGAGCCGACGGCGGATCGGGCGCCGGCACCGGCGCCGAACGGGCCCCGCAGCCCGGCATCGGCCGCATCCAGCAGCTCGTCGAGGCGACCGTACGGGCCGGGCAGCCGGTGGAGTTGTCGCTGGCCGCCGGGGCGGACAGGGCGGCGCCGCCGGCCGTGGACCTGTCGGCGTACCGGATCGTGCAGGAGGCGCTCGCGAACGTGGTGCGGCACGCACCCGGGGCACGGGCCCGCGTCTCGGTGGCGTACGACGCGCAGGAGGTCCTCGTCCTCGTCGTCAACGGGCCCGGCCAGGAGGGTGTGCCGGTGCTGGAGACCGCGGGCACCGGGCACGGCCTGGTGGGGATGTGCGAGCGCGTACGGTTGACGGGCGGGACGCTGGACACCGGTCCGCTGCCCGACGGCGGCTTCCGGGTCGCCGCCCGCCTGCCGCTGAACGGATCGAGCGAGGACACCAGTTGACCATCCGAGTGATCATCGTCGACGACCAGGCCATGGTGCGCGCGGGGTTCGCCGCGCTGCTGTCGGCACAGGCCGACATCGATGTGGTGGGCGAGGCCCCCGACGGGCGGCAGGGGGTGGCCCTGGCCCGGTCGGTCCACCCGGACGTGGTCCTGATGGACGTGCGGATGCCGGAGCTGGACGGGCTGAGCGCGGCCCGGGAGATCCTCGACCCGCCGCCCGGGGTGGTGCACCGGCCGAAGGTGCTGATGCTGACCACCTTCGACATCGACGACTACGTGTACGAGGCGCTGCGCGCCGGCGCATCCGGGTTCCTGCTGAAGGACGCGCCGCCGGCCGACCTGATCTCGGCGGTCCGCGTCGTCGCGTCGGGCGAGGCGCTGCTGGCGCCCTCGGTGACGCGGCGCCTGATCGCGGACCTCGTGCAGCAGCGGCCGGCCCCGCGCCGGGATCCGGCGCTCCGGCTGAAGGGGCTGACCCCGAGGGAGTCCGAGGTGCTGGAGCTGATCGCACGGGGGCTGTCGAACCAGGAGATCGCCGGGCACCTGGTGGTGGCCGAGCAGACGGTGAAGACGCACATCGGGCGGGTGCTGGCCAAGCTGGACCTCCGCGACCGGGCGCAGGCCGTGATCTTCGCGTACGAGGCGGGAGTGGTGCGGCCCGGCGACGGCGGCTGACCTCCTGCCCTGCTGCCGGGCTCCCTCCACCCGCTGCCGGGCTCCCCAACCCGCTGCCGGGGCAGGCACCTGCACCCGCCGGCCGCGGCTCCTCCACCCCCTACCGGGGTATGACATCCGGCTTGGCTCCGCGGTCCGACGCGGCGGCGGACACCTCCTTCCTACCTTCCTCGGCGTCACGAGGAGAGGAGAAGGGGAATGCGCCGCTTCGGAAGGACCCTGGCCACTGCCGCGCTGGCGGTGGCCGTGGTCGCGGGGACCGCCGGATGGGCCGCCGGAGACAGCCTTCAGGAGGCGGTCACCGGCCCGCCGCCGGGCACGTCCGCGTGGCGGGCCGACACCACGTCCGGGCGGCCGCTGCCCGATCCGGCGACCGCGTCCCCGTACGAGGTGGCCCGCTTCTTCGCCGGGCTCGACGAGGCGGGGCGGCGGGAGCTCGCCCGGCGCCACCCGCTGGTGGTCGGCAATCTGGACGGTGCCCCCCTCGCCCTGCGGTACGAGGCCAACCGGCTGGCGGTGGCGGCCACGGGGCAGGCGCGCTTCGCCCCGCTCGCCGCGCCCGGACGGCAGGTCCTCGCCTTCGACCCGCGGGGGCGCGGGCAGGTCGCCGAGGTGTTCGGGGACCTGGAGCGGGCCGCGCACGTCGCGGTGGTGGTACCGGGGTCCGACAACGACGCCGCTTCCCACGACGCCGGCCGCACCCCGCACACCGGCCCGGCCGGAATGGCCCGTTCGCTGCACGCCGCGGCCGGCGGGGACACCGCCGTGGTGGCGTGGACCGGCTACACGACCCCCGTCGGCGTCGGCCTGGACGCGGCCGCCGGCCGGCTCGCGGAGGCGGGGGCGGTCCGGCTGGCCCGGTTCACCGCGGGGCTCGACGCGGTCGGGGCGCCCGATCCGGTGCTGTTCGGGCACAGTTACGGGTCGGTGGTGTGCGGGCTCGCGGCCCGGCACACGGACGCCTCCGACATCGTCGTGTCCGGCTCCCCCGGCCTGCGCGCCGACACCGCCGCCGGCCTGCGCACCCGGGCCCGGATCTGGGCGGCGCGGGGGCCGTCGGACTGGATCGCGGACGTGCCGAACGTGGCGTTCGCCGGGCTCGGCCACGGCGCCGACCCGGCCTCGCCCGCCTTCGGCGCCCGTACGGTGCCGGCCGCCGATGTCCGCGGCCACACCGGGTACTTCGTGCCCGGAACCCAGTCGCTGGCGGCGTTCGCCGCGATCGCGAAGGGGCAGGTGCAGTGAGCGCCGCGGCCGTGCTGCGGCGGACGGCCGACCGCATCGAGCGGCGGACGCCCGCCCACCGGGACCGGGCGCTCGACGGGCTGCGGGCCCTCGCACTGCTGGCCGTGCCGACCGGGCACTGGCTGCTCGGCGGGTTCACCCTCGACCCCGACGGCGGACTGCACAACGCCAGCCCGCTCTCCGCGTTCGCGGCGCTCGCGCCGGCGAGCTGGGTGCTGCAGATGCTCGGCATCTTCTTCCTGGTCGGCGGCCACGCCTCGGTGTTGTCGTACCACCGGCGCGAGGGGTCCACCGGGGCCTGGCTGCGGGGCCGGTTCGCCCGGCTGGGGCGGCCGGTGCTCGGGGTCGCGGCGGTGTGGGCGCTGGCCGCGCCGGTCCTCTACGCGGCCGGGGTGCCGGAGGTGACGCTGCGGACCGCGGCGACGCTGGTGATCCAGCCGCTGTGGTTCGTCGGGGTGTACCTGGTGGTGACCGCACTGACCCCGTACTGCGTGCGGGCCGCCCGGCGGCTCGGCGGGTGGGCGGCGGCCCCGCTGCTCGCCTCGGTCGCGGTGGTGGACTTCCTGCGGTACGGGCCGTTCGCCGGGTCCGTGCCGTCCTGGCTGGCGGTGCTGAACATCCTGCCCGGCTGGCTGTTCGCCTACCAGCTGGGGGTGTCGTGGGGCGAGCGGCGGATCGGGCGGCGCGGGGCCCGGCTGCTGCTGGCGGGCGGGGGCCTGCTGTTCGCGGTGCTGCTCGTGGTGTTCCACTACCCGGCGTCGATGGTCGGCGTACCGGGCGCGGAGCGGACCAACTCGCACCCCCCGTCGCTGCTGGTGCCGGCGCTGGCCGCGGCGCAGTCGGGGGCGGCGATGCTGCTGCGGGACCGGCTGGCGCGGCTGCTGGAGCGGCCGGCGCTGTGGGCGCCGGTGGTGGTGGTCAACCTGTGCGCGATGACGATCCTGTGCTGGCACCAGACGGCCATGCTGGCGGCGGCCGTTCCCGGCTCGTTCGCGGGCGGGGTGGCGGGTCTGACGACGGCTCCGGACAGCCCGGTCTGGATCGCGGCGCGGCTGGCGTGGCTGCCGGTGTTCGCGGTGCTGCTGGTGGGCATCGCCCGGTACGCGCGGCGGTTCGAGGAGCCGTGGACGGGGGCGACGGCGGTGCGGCGGACGGCTGCCGGACTGCTGGCGGCCGGGTACGCGGTGTTCGCGCTGGGCCTGGCCTGATCCCGCGGTACGACGAGAGCGCCGCTCCCCGCCGGGTGCGGCGCTCTCGCGCGGGTGCTCGGGTCAGGCGATCGAGGCCGCGACGATGGCGGCCACGGCCAGGTTGCAGCAGGCCGTCACCCAGACCGCCGGGTGGGGCTCCGGGTCGACCACTATGGCGCCGAGCTTGCCCGGGGTCACCCAGTCCAGCACCAGGAAGGCCAGCGCCATCAGGACCAGGCCGAGGATGCCGAAGGCGGCCGTGGACAGCAGGCCCTTGCCGAAGGTCTCGTACGTCGTCCAGATCGAGGTGAACACGATCCCGCCGATGCCGAGGAGGGCCGAGCTCAGCGTGATGGCCGCGTTGCGGTTGCGCTCCTCCCAGATCTGCTTCGGGAGCTTCCCGGGTGTCAGCACGTCCACCAGGACGATCCCGAGGATCAGCAGGACCAGGCCCAGGGCGCCGTAGGCGCTGGTACGGCCAAGTCCGTTGACGATGTCGCTCATTGTGAAGCCTGTCTTCGCGGGGGTTGGAAGGGAACCGGTGGGAGGGGCCGGGAGTGGCCGAATCTATCGCACCGCCCGGCCCCGGACCATGGGCAGGTCAGGTATGGGTAAAGGCCTTGGGCAGGCGGTGCAGTTCGCGGTGGGGCGCGACGGTTGACCTCAAGATTGGTTGAGGTTCTAGCGTTCCCCTCATGGACATGGAAGTCACCGCCTGGACCTCACTGCGCAGCGTGATCGACGCCCAGCAGGACCGCCGCCCCGTCTCCCGGGCGAGCCTGCGCCGGATCGCCGCGTTCGCCCGCCCGCACCGCCGCGGGCTGACCCTGTTCCTCCTCCTCAGCATCGTGGCCGCCCTGCTCGCGGTCGCCACCCCGGTGCTGGCCAGCCGGGTCGTCACCGCGATCGTCGACGGCCGGGACTCCTCCACCGTCGTCCGGTTCGCCCTGCTCATCGCGCTGATCGCGGTCGCGGAGGCCGGACTCGGGCTGCTGGCCCGCAAACTGTCGGCCACCCTCGGCGAGGGGCTGATCCTCGACCTGCGGAGGGCGGTCTTCGACCACGTCCAGCGGATGCCGGTCGCCTTCTTCACCCGGACCCGGACCGGCGCCCTGGTCAGCCGGCTGGGCAACGACGTCATCGGCGCCCAGCGGGCGTTCAGCAACACCCTGTCCGGGGTGGTCGCCAACACCGTGACCCTGCTGCTGACGCTGGCCGTCATGCTGGGCATCTCCTGGCAGATCACCCTGCTGGCCCTGCTGCTCCTGCCCGTGTTCGTGGTCCCGGCCCGCCGGATGGGGGCGCGCATGGCCGCGCTCCAGCGGGAGGCGTCCGCCCTCAACGCCGCCATGGGCACCCAGATGACCGAACGGTTCTCCGCGCCCGGCGCCACCCTGGTCAAGCTGTTCGGACGGCCGGCCGACGAGTCCGCGGAGTTCGCCGCCCGGGCGGGCCGGGTCCGCGACATCGGCATCCGCACGGCGATGGCGCAGTCGGCGTTCATCACCGCGCTCACCCTGGTCTCGGCCCTCGCCCTCGCGCTGGTCTACGGGCTCGGCGGGTACTTCGCCCTGCGCGGCACCCTGGACGCCGGGAGCGTCGTCGCCCTGGCCCTGCTGCTCACCCGGCTGTACGCCCCGCTGACCGCGCTGGCCGGCGCCCGCGTGGAGGTGATGAGCGCCCTGGTGAGCTTCGAGCGGGTCTTCGAGATCCTCGACCTGGAACCGCTCATCGCGCAGAAGCCGGACGCCCGCAGGGTCCCGGACGGGCCGGTCTCCGTCGAGTTCGACCGGGTCTCCTTCGGCTACCCCTCCCCCGACAAGGTCTCGCTCGCCTCCCTGGAGGATGTCGCGGCCCTCGACGCCCGCGGCGGCGACCGGGTCCTGCACGAGGTGTCGTTCCGGGCCGAGCCCGGCCGGATGATCGCCCTGGTCGGCTCCTCCGGCGCCGGGAAGTCCACCATCGCGCAGTTGCTGCCCCGCCTGTACGACGCGGACGCGGGCTCCGTGCGCCTCGGCGGGGTCGACGTACGGGACCTCAGCGCCGACTCGATCCGCGAGACCCTCGGCATGGTCACCCAGGACGGGCACCTCTTCCACGAATCGGTACGGGCCAACCTGCTGCTGGCCCGGCCCGAGGCCACCGAGGAGGAGCTGTGGGAGGCGCTGCGCCGCTCGCGGCTGGACGGGCTGGTCGCCTCGCTCCCGGACGGCCTGGACACGGTGGTCGGCGAACGCGGGTACCGGCTGTCGGGCGGGGAGCGGCAGCGGCTGACCATCGCCCGGCTGCTGCTGGCCCGGCAGCGGGTGGTGATCCTGGACGAGGCCACGGCGCACCTGGACTCCACCTCCGAGGCGGCGGTGCAGGAGGCGCTGGGCGAAGCCCTGGCGGGCCGGACCGCGGTGGTGATCGCGCACCGGCTGTCGACGGTGCAGGCGGCCGACCAGATCCTGGTGGTCGAGGACGGCCGGATCGTGGAGCGCGGTACGCACAGCGGTCTGCTGGCCGCGGGCGGACGGTACGAGGAGCTGTACCGGACCCAGTTCGCGCCGGCCGGGTACGCGCCGGCCGGGTACGCGCCGGCCGAGACGGCGCCGGCCGGCGCCTGAGGCGGGTGCCGGGCGGGCCCGGCGCGCGGGCCGTACGCGCGTGCTGGGCGGCGCCCGCCGGCCGGCGGGCGCATGATGCGGGGAGGCCCCGCACCGGGCAAGCGCCGAGCCGGCACCGAGCAGGCACCGAGCGAGCACCAAGCGAGCACCGTGGAGCAGGAGATGGACATCAAGCTGGAGCTGGTCGCCGTCCCCGTCACCGACGTCGACCGGGCCAAGGCCTTCTACGAGCGGGTCGGTTTCCACGCCGACCACGACGTCACCGTCAGCGAGGAGATCCGCTTCGTGCAGCTGACCCCGCCCGGGTCCGCCTGCTCGATCGCCCTGGGCAAGGGGCTCACCCGCATGGCCCCGGGATCGCTGGACAACATGCAGGTGGTCGTGGCGGACGTCGAGGAGGCGTACGCGGACCTCAAGGGGCGGGGCGTGGAGGTGAGCGAGATCGAGGACCTGCCCTGGGGTTCGTACGTCCGCTTCTCGGACCCGGACGGCAACCGGTGGGCGGTGCAGCAGACCACCCCGCGCACGGCGGCCCCCGGCCGGTGAGCGGCGGCAGCCGGCAGGTGGCGGTGGTGGTCATGGGGGTGGCAGGCACGGGCAAGACGACCGTGGGCCGGCTGCTCGCGGACGCCCTCGGCGTCCCGTACACGGAGGGCGACGACCTCCACCCGCCGGCCAACGTCGCCAAGATGTCGGCGGGCGTCCCGCTGGACGACGAGGACCGCCTGCCCTGGCTGGACGCCATCGCCGACCGGATCCGCCGACTGCCGGCCGGGCGGGGCGCGGTGGTGTCGTGCTCTGCGCTCAAGCGGGCCTACCGCGACCGGCTGCGCGCCGCCGCGCCCGACGCGGTGTTCGTCCACCTCACCGGCGAACGCACGCTGATCGAGCGGCGGATGGCGGAGCGGACGGGACACTTCATGCCCGCCGCCCTGCTGGATTCGCAGTTCGCCACGCTGGAGCCGCTCCAGGCGGACGAAGCGGGCGTCGCCGTCGACGTCTCCCGCAGTCCCGAGAAGACCGCCGGGCAGGCCCTCGCGGCCCTGGCCGCACTGCCCGCCCCGCACCGCCCCTGAACCTGCCGGACGGCCGGGGATCAGCGGCCGGCGATCAGCAGGGACCGGCTGCCGGCGGGCGGCAGCGGACTCGTTCGTTCACCGCCCCTGGAGCCGGGCCACGGCGAGGGCGAGACCGCTCGCGGCGGTCGCGCAGCGCTCGGCCAGCTCCGCGACCTCGCTCCGGAAGGCGGCGGCGTGCGGGCTGTCCTGCCGCTCCAGTTCACCGGCGGCCGCGGCCAGCCGCTCGGCGTGGGCGCGCAGGGCCGCGCAGTGGGCGCGCAGGCCCTCCACCGGGTCCGGCCGGGACGACCGCAGCCGCAGGGCCGCCCTCACCGGGCGCGCCAGGGCTGGACGAGCAGGAGGCCGCCCGTGCCGAGGAGTCCCATGGTGTGGACGCAGCCCCGGTGTCCGACGGGTGGGGGTGGGGCGGGGGCGGCCCCCGGGTCGCGGCCCGCCCTCCGGCCGGCTCCGCGGCCCGGGGCGCGTCCGCGGGCCCGGTCGCGGTGCAGGAAGGCCCGGACGGCGGCGCCGAGGCCGAGGAGCGGCTCGGCGGTGGCGGCCCGTCCGGTCGCCACCTGCCATCCGGCGTGGTCGTTGAACGGGTTCGCGTCGGTCAGGGCGCGCCAGGCGAACACGTCGGCGAAGGCGGGGGCCAGAGCGGTGAAGGCGTGCTCGGTGCCCTGCTCCCGCACCACCCGGCGGAACACCCGGGCGGCCACGGCCTGCCGGTCCTCGTCCACGGCCCGCAGCAGCGCCGCCCCGTCGGGGTCGGCCAGCAGCTCCGGCCGGTCCAGGCCGGTCGCCCGGATCCGGGCCTTGAGCCCGCAGACGGCGAGGCTGACGGCGAGGCTCTCGCGGCCGGTCAGGATCCCGGCGAGCCAGCCGGCCCGCGCGACGCCCCGGCCGCGCGGGGCCCAGCCCAGGCCCGCCGGGTCGGTGAGGGTGCGCAGCAGCGCGCGGCGGGCGAGCCGGCTCCGGCCGCCGCGGCTGCGGGGGGCGCCGTGGCCGGCGGGGCAGTCGGGGTCTGCGATCGGGATGCGGGGGCCGAGGGCCAGTTCGGAGGCGTAGCGGGCGGCCTCCGCGACGGCGTCGGCGGCGTCGGCGAGTTCGCGGGACACGGCGCCCAGCAGATCGGCGTCCGGGTCGGTGGACACGGAGGAGGTCGCGGCGTCGGACATGGAAATCCTCGCGGGATGTGGTGTCGGGGTAAGGAAGAGGAAGAGGCGGGCGCGCCGTCGGCGGCGGTGTGTCAGCGGCGGGTGAGGGTCAGCCGGATGGCGCGCGGGTCGAGTACGGCGGGCAGCGGACCCGGCGGGTCCAGCACCGGCCGGACGCCCGTGATCCGGCGGCGGCGCAGCACCTCGGCGCACAGTCCGGTGGCCACCAGCAGCCCCAGCCGGCTGCCCGGGCAGCGGCCGGGTCCGTGGCCGAACGGGGACATGCGGATGTCCCCGTCCGCGCCTGGTGTTTTCCAGCGGCCCGGGACGAAGACGTGCGCGGCGGGCACGTGTTCGGGGTCGCGCTGGAGGAAGTGGACGGGCAGCAGCACGCGGGTGCCGGCCGGGTGCCGCACCCCGCGCCACTCGGTCCCGGTCCGGGTGACCCGGACCAGGTCGGGCACCGCCGGGTACAGCCGCAGCGACTCCCGGACACAGGCCTCCAGCCGGGCGAGGCCCTCGGGTGCGGCGCATCCGGCGGCCTCCGCGGCCGCCGCCTCCTGCTCGGCGGGATGCGCGCCGAGCAGCAGCAGGGTGCGCAGGACGGTCGCGGGGACGGTGTCCAAGGCCCGCATCCAGGGGTGGAAGGGGCCCGCGGGATCGGCGTACGGGGCCGTGCGCCGGGCCGGGGCGTGCCCGTCGGCGGGAACCCCGAGCTCCGCGCGGCCCCGGCGGCGCAGCAGGCCGAGCAGGCCCGCGGATGCGCGGCCTCCCGGCCCGGGTACGGGTACGGCGCCCCGGCCGCCGAGCACGATCCGCCGGGCGGCACGGGCCACGGCCTGCCGGACCCGGACCAGTTCGAGGGTGGTGGACGCGGCCAGCTGCCCGGCCTCCTCGGTGACGACGGTGTGCAGTGCCTCGCCGGAGAGCAGCGCGGGCTCCGCGGCTGCGCAGCCCGCTCCGGCGGGAGCACCCGCACCGCCCGCCCCGCCGACCGGTTCGGTGACCGTTTCGGTGACCGGTTCGGCGACCGGTTCGGCGTAGAACTGGCGCAGTTCACGGGGGTCCAGCAGGACGAGCACCGGGCCGGACAGGCCGCGGACCAGGACGGGCGCCCCGCCGTGGCGGGCCCGCAGCTCCCGCAGGGTCTCCGCGGAGAACGCCGGGCGGGCGCCGGGGACGCTGCGGACGAAGAAGGGGATCGCCCGGGTGGCGGCGAACCGCACGGACTCGGCGCGCCCGGCGCGTTCCGTCGGCCCGCGCCTCCCCCGCGTGACGGCCGCCCGGGTCGGCCCGCCGGGGGCGGCGTAGTGGAGCATGCGCATCCGGTACCTCCGCACAGCCGGGAACCAGCGGTCGGTGACTTCGAGCTCACCGTACGTCGATCTTGGAAGGGCCGCGCTCCGAGCACGCGTGGGCCGGGGCCGGGCGGGCGCGTCCGTACGGGCGCGTCCGCGCCGGGGCGGCGGCCGGACCCCGCCCCGGCGGGCACAGCCGTACGGGCGACGCGGCCGCGGCTCCGGCGTGACGGCGGCCGGCCGGCGCTCAGGAACCGGGCGGGGGCGCGAACACCGCCTCGCGGAAGGGCCTGCGCAGCGGGCCCCGGGGGTCGGCCGGGAGCAGGACCGCCCAGCGGTGGCGGGCCGGGTGGACCCAGACGGCGGCGCTGTCGCCGTGGGTCCAGGTGCCGTGTGCGGCGGGATGCCACAGGAGGCCGCGGGGAGGGGTGAGTTCGCCGGTCCGGATGCGCAGGGACTCGGCCGTCCAGGAGCGCGGGACGGGGTGGTCCGCCGCGGACAGCAGGTGGCCGAGGAAGCGGGCGAGGTCGGGCAGGGGGGCGTACAGGGTGCCGTCGGCGAAGCGGGTGCCGGCCATGCCGAGCGGCTGCCAGACGCGGGCTGCGGCGAGTTCGGGGAGCGGGCCGCCGCCGAGGTGCTCGGCGAGGCGTGTGAGTGCGGCGGTCGCGGCGGGGGTGGCGCGGCCGTCCGCGTGGGTGAGCAGGTGGTGGGTGGTGGTGCCGGCGGGGGTTCCGGCGGCGGCCTCGGTCCCGTAGGCGGTCAGCGGGGTGTGCAGGTACAGGGCCTCTTCGGCGACGAGGCTTCCGATCACGGGCCACAGGGCGAGGACACCTGCCAGGGCGCCGACGTCGTACCCGGGGGCGTCGTACCCGGATCCGTCGTGCCCCGGTCCGGTCTCGGGGCCGGTCCCGGGGCTGTCCGAGCGGGCCAGGATCCCGTCCGGTCCGCCGACCGCCCAGACGGCCTCCGGGTCGGCGGACTCCAGCACCCGCCGGATCCGGTCCGCCGCGTCGCCGCAGCCCGTTCGGTCGTCGCTCAGGAGCGTCATGGTGCCCCACGCTAGCGACCGCCGGGCCGCCCTCCCGGGCGCGCCGCAGCAGGGCCGCCGCCCGCCACCCGAATGCACCGCGGCAGCGGAAGGGGGCGGGACGCCCGCGGCGCCCCGCCCCCGGTCAGCCGGAGGAGCCGTGCTCCCCTACCTGGCCGGCCGGTTGCCCGGCTGGTTCTTGTCGGGCCGGTCCGTCACCCGCAGCGTGTTCAGCAGCGGCTTGCCGAAGCCGGTGTGCGTGACGAAGCGGAGGTTGAGGACCCCGTCCGTGACCGTGACCGTGTAGGTGCGGGTCACGGCGGCGTAGCTGCCCGCCTCCAGGGCGATGTCCAGGGACGGCAGGACCTGCGTGCCCTCGGCGAGGACGTCGAAGACCCGCTTGTTCGGCCTGGTGGACGACAGCTCCGCGAAGCCGAGTTCCACCGTGTACGTGCCGTTCGGGACGTTGTCGAAGCGGTACTCGTACATGCCCTCGCGGGCGCTGCGGAAGAGCTGCTGCTCGTCCGTCCCGGCGATGCCGCGGCCGGTGGACCGCACCGAGCCGCTGCCCTGGTAACCGTACGAGCCGGGGGTGTACCTGCGGTCCGGGGACCAGCTCTCGCCCAGGGTGTCCGTGACCGCGCGGTCGGATCCGGCGTCCAGGGCGACCTGGTAGCGCGGGACCACGACCTTCACCGGCACGGTGAGCACCGGGCTGCGGCCGCTGACCGAGCCGATCCGCAGGTCTGCGGTGAGGACCGAGCCGGCGGCCAGGCCGGTGGTGTCGACGTTCAGGGTGACGGTGGCCTTGCCCCCGACCGGGAGGTTCGCCGTGTCGGCGGTGGCCGTCAGCCAGGGCGCGTCCTCGGCCACGGTGAAGGCCGTGTCGATGGTGCCCGTGTTGGTGAGGCCGAGGGTGCGGGTGCGCTTCCGGTCGGCGGCGAGGACGACCTCCACCGACGGCTGGGAGGCGGCGACCCGGCCGGTGGCCAGCGACGGGGTGAGCGTGGTGACGTCACCCGGCTGGACGTGCAGCGCCTCGGTGAGGCCCCGGTACGACTCGGCCAGGATCGTGACGGAGTTGCGGCCGGCGCGGGCCTGGAGGGCGTAGCTGCCGTCGGCCGTGGTGGTCGCCGTGACGGCGTCGCTGCCGATGCCGACGGTGACGGTCGCGCCGGCGACGCCGCCGCCGTCGTTGGCGTCGAGCACCCGGCCCGCGACGACGCCGGTCTTGGTGGTGCGGAAGGAGACGGTCAGGCCGTCACTGATGACGGGCGTGTTGAAGGAGTACGTGAAGGCGTCCGTGCCGGTCGCGTTCTCCACGCCGACCGTGGCGGTGGAGCCGCCCTTGATGCCGGAGCCGCCGGTCCCCTTGTACGCGTAGGTGACGCTGCCGTCCTCGCCGACCGCCGCCGAGAAGGAGAAGGTGTCGGCCTGGGCCGACCAGTGGGCCACGTTCCGCCACTCGATCACGTACTGCCGGTGCGGTGCGGTGCCGGTGACGGCGGTGAAGACGCCCGAGCCGCTGCCGGCCGGGCCGACGACGAGGTCGTCCCAGAAGGGGTAGAGGGCCGCGTTGGGCGTGGCGGTGCTCGGGAGGTCCCCGTTGATGTCGCCGGTGTGGGCGCCGCCGAAGCTGACCGTGCCGTTCGTGCCGATCCAGGCCTGCCCGTACGTCTTGCCGTACAGCGGGAGCGGGAACGGGAGGTCGACGCGCTCGGTGGTGTTGTCGCCGGTCAGCGCGAGCTGCCGGGTGCCGGCCTGGTAGGGGCGGCCGTTCGGGGTGGAGCAGGCGTACCCGTAGCCGTCGGTGCGCTCGGGCAGGGTGATGGCGACGGTGGTGTCGCCGGCGACGACCGCCTGGGCGCTGCCGCCGGTCACGCAGCGGGAGGCGTGGCCGGCCCGGATCTCGTACGTGCCGTGCGGCAGGGTGACCTCGAAGCGGCCCTGGTCGTCGGCTGTCGCGGTCACGGGGGTGTCGGCGACGGTGACGGCGGCGCCCGCGGCGGGCCCGGCGGGCGCGGTGACGGTGCCGGTGACCTTGCCGGAGGGGGCCTGGGTGAGGGTGAAGTCGCCGGTGGCGGTGGTGTTCTCGGTGACCGTCGCGGTGGCGGTCTCCTGGCCGTAGCCGAACTTCGCGGCCGTGAGGGTGTACGAGCCCACCGACAGGGAGCGGAAGGAGTAGGTGCCGTCGGCTCCGGTGGTCGCCGTACGGGCGATCGGGCCGGTGGCGGTGACCTTGACGCCGGCGAGCGGGGTACCGCCGGAGCGGACGGTGCCGCTCAGGGCGCCGGTCGCGCCGCGCGGGGCGGAGGTGACGGCGGCGAGCGCGTCGAGCTTGCCCTCGCCGAAGACGTTGTTGTTGGCGGCGGTGCCGCCGCACTGGTTGTTGTCGGTGTCCTGGGCGGTGGCGCCGAGCAGTGCCTCGGTCTGCGCGATGTCGCCCTCGAGGGCGGGGGCGGCGGACCAGAGCAGGGCGACGGTGGCCGCGGTGTGAGGGGAGGCCATCGAGGTGCCGGAGAAGGCCTCGTAGCCGCCGCCGGGGACCGAGGAGCGCACGTTCACGCCGGGGGCGGCGATGTTCGGCTTGACGATGCCGCCGGGGCCCGCCCCGCGCGAGGAGAACGCGGCGATGGTGCCGTTGATGTCGAAGGCCCCGGAGCTGTAGGAGCCGGGGTAGTCGCCGGGGGATCCGCTCGTGGAGCAGTTGGGGCCGGCGTTGCCGTTGGAGAAGGCGGGGAAGATGCCGGCGGCCCGCCAGGCGTCGACGATCTGGCGGTACCAGTCGTCGTGCGCGGCGCTGCCCCAGGAGTTGTTGACGATGTGCGGGGCGAGGTCGGGGCGCGGGTTCTGCCCGTTCAGGTCGGTCGGGGCGACGATCCACTGGCCGGCGGCGAGGAGGGAGGCCTCGGAGCAGGAGTTGGTCTCGCAGCCCTTAGCGGCGATCCAGCGGGCGCCGGGGGCCACGCCGATCCGGTTGGTGCCGTCGTCGCCGACCATGGTGCCCATGGTGTGGGTGCCGTGGTCGTTGTTGTCGCACGGGGCCGCTGTGGGGCAGATGCCGGCGGGGTCGAACCAGTTGTGGTTGTGGTCGTGGGTCCCGTCGGCGTTCCGGCCGCGGTACTGGGCGTTCACCGCGGGGTGGGTGTGGTCCACGCCGCTGTCGATGTTGGCGACGACGATGCCCTCGCCGCGCACGCCGAACCGGTCCCACACCTGGGTGGCCTTGATCCGGTCGATGTTCCACTCGACGGCGTCGGCCGCCGTCTTCTCCCGCGTGCCGTCGGCGGGCGCGGGGAGGGTGACCTTGTCGTCGGCGTCGATGCGGGAGACCTCGGAGCGCTGGGCGAGGGTGCCGGCGAGCTTCTCGGTGCCGACGACGCGGACCGCGTTGACGATCCAGTACGAGGTGTACTCGGCCTGGGCGCCGTCCAGGGCCTTGAGGAGCCCGGCCTGGCTGCGCGCGGCGTGCTCGCGCTTGCTCCGCAGGACCGTTTCCGCCTTGGCCGCCCGGGTGGTCTGCCGCTGCGCGGCGCTCAGGTCGGCGGCGCTGTCGAGGTAGACCCAGAAGGCGGCTTTGCCGGAGTCGCCGAGCTGGGCGCGGAGCTTGGGCTCGATCTTGCGCTCGGCCGCACTCGGATTGGGGCCGGGTTCCGGTGCGGCGGCTGCGGCGCCCGCGCCGAGGGGCAGGAGCAGCGCTGCGGTGAGGGCGGCGAGCGCCGCGCGTAAGGGGTGCCGGGATCGACGGGATCGTCGGGTGTCGCGTTGGGCCACGTGTGTCTCCTCGTACGCCGTGTGCAGGTCGTGCGGATAGGGCGTGCGTGACGTGCGCGGCAATGGTGAAGGAGACGTCATGCTCACTACAAGAGCGCCTAATGAGACGGAGACACGGCCGCCCGACAGACCGACCGTCCGCCTGTGTGTCCGTGCGTCGGTGTATCCGTCCGTCGTCCGTCCGGGTGGCCTTTCCACGGCGCGGGAGCGAGCCTGGGGACATGAACGGTCCAGCTCCTCGCGAGCCGGCGCCGGACGGCGGGCCGCAGGGGTCCGACGCCGGCCCCGGTGGCCCTTCGGGTGCGACGCCCGATGCCGTGCCCGGCGACGCCTCCGGTGCCGCGCCCGGTGCCGTGCCCGGTGCCGTGCCCGGTGGCGGGAGCGGGCCCGGGGTGGCGCTCGCCTCCGCCCGGGGCCGGTGGATCGTGCTGGTCACGGTGCTCGGCTCGACGATGGCCCTGCTCGACTCCACCGTGGTGAACGTCGCCCTGCCCAGCATCGGCCGGGACTTCGGCGCGGATCTGGCCGTACTCCAGTGGATCGTGAACGCGTACCTGCTGACCCTGGCCGGCCTGATCCTGGTCGGCGGGGCGCTCGGCGACCGGTTCGGGCGGCGCCGGATCTTCGTGCTGGGCGTGGTGTGGTTCGCCGCCGCCTCGCTGCTGTGCGGCATCGCCCCCAACGAGGGGGTCCTGATCGCGGCGCGCGCCCTCCAGGGCGTGGGCGGTGCGCTGCTGACCCCGGGATCCCTGGCGCTGATCCAGGGCTCGATCGCGACCGGGGACCGGGCCAGGGCCGTGGGCCTGTGGTCGGGGTTCGGCGGGGTGGGCGCAGCGGTGGGGCCGTTCCTGGGCGGCTGGCTGGTGGACGGGCCCGGCTGGCGCTGGGTGTTCCTGCTGAACGTGCCCCTGGCCGCGGTGTGCGTGCCGGTGGCCCTGCGGCATGTTCCGGAATCACGTGATCCGGCGGCACGGGGGCGGTTCGACGTGCTCGGCGCGGTGCTGGGCGCGGTGGCCCTCGGCCTGGTGACGTACGCGCTGATCGAGGCGCGCTCCGGGTCGCCCGCGGTGGTCGCGGCGGCGGTCGTCGGCGTGCTGCTGTCGGTCGCGTTCGTGTACGTCGAGCGGCGGCGGGCCGAACCGATGATGCCGCCCGGCATCTTCGCGTCCCGGCAGTTCACCGCGGTCAACCTGGTCACGCTGTGCGTGTACGCGGCCCTCGGCGGGTTCTTCTTCCTGATCGTGCTCCAGCTCCAGGTGGTCTCCGGCTACTCGGCCCTGGCCGCCGGGGCCGCGCTGCTTCCGACGACCGTGCTGATGCTGCTGCTCTCGTCCCGGGCCGGGGCGCTCGGGGAGCGGATCGGGCCGCGGATCCCCCTGACGGTGGGGCCGCTGCTGTGCGCGGCCGGAATGCTGCTGATGCTGCGGGTGGGGCCCGGGGCCTCGTACGCGGGGGACGTGCTGCCGGGGATGGTCGTGCTGGGCATGGGCCTGGTGACGCTGGTGGCACCGCTGACGGAGGCCGTGCTCGCCTCGGTGGACCCGGGCCGGGCGGGCCTCGCCAGCGGCATCAACAACGCCGCGGCGCGGGTGGCGGGGCTGCTGGCCGTGGCGGCGCTGCCGCTGCTGGCCGGGATGGGGCCGGACGCCTACCTCTCGGCGGCCCGGTTCGACAGCGCGTTCGGGCGGGCCATGGTGTGGTGCGCGGGCGCGCTGGCCGTGGGCGCCGCCCTGGCCTGGGCGACCGTACGCGCGCCCCGGCCGGGCGCGTGCCATCCGCAGTGCCGCACCCACTGCTCGCTGGCCGCTCCCCCGCTGGAGCCGCCGAGGGCGGGCCCTCCCCCTCGTTGACTGAATATTCAGTCAAATCCCTGTGGCCTGCCTGGAACTTCAGTCAGACCGGGAGGCGCGGGGAGCCGCCGTCGCGCACGGCGCGAGCGGCCGAAAGTTTCCCGTTCACGGGTAGTGACTTCACCACCCCGTCGCAGTAGAACTCGTTCCCATTCCGTCGAGAGTGAGGAACGTCACATGAGCGACAGGACCCTGCACGGAAACGACTCCAAGGGAATCTCGCGGCGCGGATTCATGGCGGGAACAGGTTCCCTTCTCGGGGCCGCCGCCCTGGCCGGGCACACCCGGCCTGCCCACGCCCGGAGCCGGACCGCCGCGCCGGCCCTCGCAGCCGGGCCGATCGAGTCCGGGGCCCGCGTACCGGTCCTGGTCATCGGTACCGGTTACGGGGGCTCCGTCGCCGCCCTGCGGCTCGCCGAGGCCGGCGTCGACGTCCACATGGTCGAGATGGGCATGGCCTGGGACACCCCGGGCCCGGACGGCAAGGTGTTCTGCAACACCACCAGCCCGGACTACCGCGCGTACTGGCTGCGGACCCGGACGAAGCAGCCGCTGAGCAGCTTCCTCGGCTTCCCCCTCGACAAGGACGTCCCCCGCTACACCGGCATCCTCGACGCCGAGGAGATGGGCGGCATCACCGTCTACCAGGGCCGCGGGGTCGGCGGCGGCTCGCTGGTCAACGGCGGCATGGCGGTCACCCCGCGACGGGCGAACTTCCCCGCGATCCTGCCGTCGGTGGACCCCGAGGAGATGTACGCCACCTACTACCCGCGCGCCAACGCCGGACTCGGCGTCGGCCTGGTCGACCCGGCCTGGTTCGACTCGGTGGACTGCTACCAGTTCGCCCGTGTCGGCCGCAAGCACGCCCAGCGCTCCGGATTCCCCTTCGTCTTCGTCCCGGACGTCTACGACTGGGACTACATGGAGCAGGAGGCCGCCGGCACCGTCCCGAAGTCGGCGGTGGCCGGCGAGATCCTCTACGGCAACAACCACGGCAAGAAGTCCCTCCAACAGACCTACCTGGCCCGGGCCAGGGCCACCGGGCGGGTCACCATCTCCCCCCTCCACAAGGTCGCTTCGGTCGCCCCGGCACCCGGCAGCGGCTACACCGTCACCATCGAGCAGATCAACACCACGGGCACCACCACCGCCACCAAGACCGTGACGGCGGACCGCGTCTTCTTCGCCGCCGGCAGCGTCGGCACCAGCAAACTGCTCGTCAGGCTGAAGGCCGTCGGCGCCCTCCCCGGTCTGAACGACGAGATCGGCAAGGGCTGGGGCGACAACGGCAACGTCATGTGCGGGCGCGCCAACCACCTGTGGGACCCCACCGGCAAGGTCCAGGCCTCCATCCCCTGCGGCGGCATCGACAACTGGGACGCCGGCGGCGCCTTCGCCGAGATCGCACCGCTGCCGACCGGCATCGAGACCTACGCCTCCTTCTACCTGTCGATCACCCGCAACCCGCACCGCGCCGAGTTCACGTACAACGCGTCCTCGGGCCGGGTCGAGCTGAACTGGCAGACCGCCTGGAAGCGGCCGTCCATCGACATGGCCCGGACCGTCTTCGACCGGATCAACGCACGGGAGGGGACGATCTACCGCAGCGACCTGTTCGGCACGCACAAGGTCTGGGGCGACCACCTCACCTACCATCCGCTCGGCGGCGCGGTCCTGAACAAGGCCACCGACAACCACGGGCGCCTGCACGGCCACCCTGGCCTGTACGTGATCGACGGCGCGCTGATCCCCGGCAACACCAGCGTGAACCCGTTCGTCACCATCACCGCCCTCGCCGAGCGCAACATCGAAAGGATCATCGCCACCGACCTGTAGGCGCAGCCGGGCCTCAGCGGGCCGGCAGCACGCACACGCTGTCGAGGCCGAGCACGTGGTTGAGGCGGCCGAAGGCCAGCCAGGACCCGATGCTCATGGTCAGCTCCACGATCTCCGGCTGGCTGTAGTGCGCGGTCATCCGCTCCCAGAACGCGTCGTCGAGGCCGTGGTGGTCGAGGGTGTACCGCTCGGCGTACTCCGCCGCGAGCCGGGTCCGCTCGTCGAAGCGGTCCGTGGTGCGCCAGTCGGCGACCGCGTCGGCGAACTCCTCCTCGACCTTCTCCCCGTCGCGCTCGGTGCGCCAGTCCAGGCAGAAGGCGCACCCGTTGATCTGTGCGACGCGCAGCCGCGCCGCCTCGAACTCGCGCAGCCCCAGGGTGGTGTGGGCGTACACCGACAGCGAGAAGTTCGCGGCGGCCGGCCCGATCCCGGGGACCAAGTCGCCCCAGACGTACTCGATCGGGTGCTGTCCTTCGGGGATGTCGATCCTCATGGCGGTCATGGCCGTTTCCTTCCGAGTCTGCCGACGGCGGGGCGCAGCGGGATGTCCAGGGCGTCGTAGAGGCCCGGGCCGGCGCCCACCAGCCAGTCGATGGCGCCGACCAGGCGGCCGACGGCGGTGGCGTTGCCGCCGGCCGAGCGGTTCCCGCCCTCGTCGGTGGCCTCGACGGTGACCTCGATGCGGGGGCGGCCCTCGATGACCACGCGGTGGGCGCCGTCGCCGCCGTCGGGCGGCATCGGCCAGTCGGGGGCGCAGGAGGGGTGGATGCGGGTGACGTGTTCGATGACGAGGCGGGGTTCGCCGTCGACGATGCCCTGGACCTCGAAGCGGATCGCGCCCTGGGTGCCGGCCTCGAAGACGCCCATGGTGCGGGTGGTGACGGTGTGGTCGAGGGGACGGCGGTCCACCGTCTCGCGGATCCCGTCGAGTCCGACGCCGAGGGCGCGGGCCATCATGCGTATCTGGCCGCCCCACACCATGGTCGGGACGGACGGCATGAGCATCATCGGCTGGTGGTCCATGGGCCGGCCCATGCCGACCAGGTCGCGTACGGAGTCGGGCTGGTCGTAGCCGGAGTAGTCGAATATCTCCTGGCAGCGGATGGCGTCGATGGCGGTGCCCAGTCCGCTGACCAGGAGCGGGAGCACGTCGTTGCCCCAGCCGGGGTCGACGCCGGAGGCGAAGAGCGAGCCGCCGCCCTCCGCGACGGCGGCCGCCACCGGATCGCGGAACTCGGGCGGGGCGCTGCGGTGGTCGTAGAGCGGGTAGAGGGCGGGGCTGACGACGACCGCCCCGGCCCGGATGGCCCGGGTGATGTCGGCGAGGGCGCCGTCGGGGCGGATGTCGCCGGTGGCCGCGTAGACGACGGCGCGCGGCCGGGTCGCGAGGACCGCCTCGGCGTCGTGGGTGGCCGCGACCCCGGTGTCGTACGCGAGGCCGGCGAGCCGGCCCGCGTCGCGGCCGACCTTGTCGGGATGGTGGACGATGACGGCGGCCAGTTCCAGCGCCGGATGGGCCTCCACGGCACGGATGGCCAGACGGCCGACGTTGCCGGTGCCCCAGACAACCGTGGGAATCATGCGCGGAGGGTAGCGACAGGATCCCGAGGTTCCCAGAGCCGCGCGGGGAAATCTCCGCGGGCCGCCGCTACTGGTTCTCCCCGCCGAGGAGGAAGAGGAGGTAGACGAAGAAGGCGAAGAGGTGGCCGACGAACAGGTAGGCGATCAGCCGTATCAGCAGTCCGCGCGGGAACTTCATCTGCATGCGCATGGTGGTGCGGTGCTCCTTGGCTTTCAGTGGTGGGTGGTCGGGCGGCCGCCGCCGCTGCCCGGGCCGGTGCCTGCGCCGGTGCTGCCGCCGCCGAGGCACAGGCCGGCAAGGCTGCTCTGGAGCAGCGTGTGGACGAACAGCAGGTCGGCTCCCGCGCGGGTGGCCGCGGCGATCCGGTGCGGGGTGAGCGAGTCGAAGTGGGCGCTGTCGCCGGGTTCCAGCAGGTACTCGGCCTCGCCCAGGTGCAGCCGCAGCCGCCCCTTGAGGACGTGCAGCCACTCCTCGCCGGGATGGACGCGGACCAGCTCGCCCTGGCTGCGGTCGCCGTACGGGACGTGCACGCGCAGCGCCTGCATGCCGCGGCCGGAGCCGCCGGCCTGCCAGTACGTCCAGCCGTCGGCCTCGCGGGCCCCCGGACCGCCCGCGCGTACGACGGGATCGGCCGCGGCGGGGGTCTCGCCGAGCAGCTCGGAGACCGTCGTACCGTAGGTGCGGGCGAGTCCGAGCAGCAGCGGCAGCGAGGGCTGACGCCGCCCCGTCTCCAGGCGGGAGAGGTGGGCGGGCGAGAGCCGGGCCCGGGCCGCGGCGGCCTCGAGGGTGAGTCCGGCGCGGCGGCGCAGCTCGCGCAGCTGCGGGGCCACGGCGGGCAGCTCGTCGGCGTCGGTGCCGGGCGCGCCCCCTTCGGGGCCGGCCGGACCGGGGGGACCAGGTGTCATGCCCCGATTGAGCCAGAACCTTGCCTCATCGGCAATCCGTCTTGCCTCTGAGGCAAAGCCCTTCCCGATGGCCCGCCCGGTCAGGGCTCCGTCGGCCGGCCTGACCGGCCGAGCACCGTCTCCACCGTGTCCGCCTCGTCCGCGCTCTTGTCGGGCCGGTGCCGCAGCACCCGCGCGAAGCGCAGCGCCACCCCGGCCGGGTAGCGGGGGGAGCGCTGGAGGTCGTCGTAGGCGATCTCGACGACCAGCTCCGGCCGGACCCGCACGGTGTGGCCGTCGTCCGCCACGGCCAGTTCCCGCAGCCGGCCGGTCTGCCAGCGCAGCATCTCGTCGGTCAGCCCCTTGAAGGTCTTGCCGAGCATGGCGTACGAGCCGCCGCCGGCCCGGGCGCCCAGGTGCAGGTTCGACAGGGTCCCCGTGCGCCGGCCGTGGCCCCATTCGGCGGCGAGCACGACGAGGTCCAGGGTGTGCACGGGTTTGACCTTGAGCCAGTGCCTGCCGCGCCGGCCGGCCGCGTACACGGAGTCGAGGGCCTTGGCCATGACCCCCTCGTGGCCGCGGCGCAGCGTCTCGGCCCAGAACTCCTCGGCCTCGTCCGCCTGCGCGGCCGGGTCCTCGACGGCGAGCCGGCGGACCCGGGAGTCCTCGGGCACGAGCACGGCGAGAACGGCGTGGCGCTCGCGGACGGGCAGGTCGAGCAGGACGTCGTCGCCTGCGGCGAGCACGTCGAAGAAGTACGGGGCGACGGGCAGCGCCCGGCGGGCGGTCTCGACGTCGATCCGGGACCCGACCCGGCTCGCGATCTCCTGGAAGGGCACCGGGCGGCCGTCCGCGCCCTGGCCGATGACCTCGCCGTCCAGGATGAACCGCTCCCCCGCGAACCCCCGCGCCGCCTGCACCACCTCCGGCAGTCGGTCGGTGATCTCGTCGAGGGAGCGGGTGTAGACGTGGACGGCGTCCCCGTCGCGGTGCACCACCGGAGAGCAGGCTGCGCAGGAACCGCTGCTCGGGCTCGGTGGCGGCGGCGAACAGGGCGTCGACGATGCGGTTCCGCGCGGCCTGGGAGCCGGGGCCGGCCAGGGCGGCGAGCTCGGTCACCGCCGCGTCGACCTCGGCGACGCCCAGGGTGGGCCGGTCCGCGGGTGCGACGGGCCGGCCCAGGGTGCGCCAGCCCAGGCCCGGCCGGCCCTGCGGGAGCCGCCCGGCGAGGTACGAGATGACCAGGGCGGCCTCGTCCGCGGGCACGGCCGCGAACAGCTCCGCGAGCAGGGCGGTCTTGCGGGACCGGGCGGCGGTCTCGGCGACCTCCCGGGAGACGCGCGCGACCTCGGCGAGCAGCATGCCGCCATCCTCCCGCCGCCCGGGGTGCGGCGCAAAAATCCAGCCGCTCCGGTGTTTGAGGCGCAAGAATCCAGCCCCTCCGGCGTTCGAGGAGCGGGGTCCGGGGGCGGACCCCCGGGGGCCGGGCGCGCAGCGCCCGGCGGGCGGCGGGCGGGGTCGCAACCCCCGGTTTCGGGAAGGGGCGGGGTGGGGGGAAGGACATACCGCGGATGCGGTACACCGGCAGGCGCCCGGCTAGTCCTCAAGGATGTGGGCGGCTCCGCCTGAGGGCGCTCAGCGCGGGCCGGTGATCCGTCTAGGGTGCCGGTATGACGCTCCGACTGCCGAAGCTCCCGCTGCCCCGGCGCCGCCGAAGCCGCCTGATCGCGGGCGCGGCCGCACTCGCCGTCGTCGCGGGCGCCGGGACCTGGGCGGCCGCCGCGTCGGGCGAGGAGCCGCCCGTACGCCGCGAGGACCGGGTGCTCCAGATGGCGGGCGCCGGGATCGACACCTCGTACTTCACCGCCCCGGGCGCGCAGAAGCGTCCGGCGGTGCTGCTGGGCCACGGCTTCGGCGGCAGCAAGGACGACGTCCGCGCGCAGGCGGAGCGGCTGGCCCGGGACGGGTACGCGGTGCTGACCTGGTCGGCGCGCGGCTTCGGCCGCTCGGGCGGGCAGATCGGGCTGAACGACCCCGAGTACGAGGTCAAGGACGTGTGTCCCGGCTGGTCGACTGGCTCGCGTCGCGCCCCGAGGTGCGGCTCGACGCGGCCGGGGATCCGCGGGTCGGCGTCGCCGGGGCCTCGTACGGCGGGGCGGTCGCGCTGCTGGCCGCCGGGTACGACAGCCGGGTGGACGCGATCGCCCCGCAGATCACGTACTGGAACCTCGCGGACTCCCTCTTCCCGCAAGGGGTGTTCAAGAACCTGTGGGCGGGGCTGTTCTTCACCACCGGTTCGGCGGGCGGCATGCAGCCGGGCCGGCCGGCGGAGGCGTCCGCCGACCCGTCGGCGGGGGCGGGGCCCGCCGGCCCGTCGGCTACCGCCGCGGAGTCCGATCGCCGCGCGGACGGCGCCCCTGCGGCTGGCACCACGGCGTGCGGGCGGTTCCTGCCCCAGCTGTGCGCGATGTACGAGCGGGTCGCGGTCTCCGGGAGGCCCGACGCCGAGGCCCGCGCGCTGCTGGAGCGGCGCAGCCCGTCGGCGGTCGCGGACCGGATCAGGGTTCCGGCGCTCATCGTGCAGGGCCAGGACGACTCCCTCTTCCCGCTGGACCAGGCCGACGCCATGGCGCGGGCCATCGCCGCGAACGGCGCGCCCGTGGCCGTGGACTGGGCGGCAGGCGGGCACGACGGCGGGATGCGCGAGGCCGGCCGGGTCGAGGCCCGGGTGGCGGCCTGGTTCGACCGCCACCTCAAGGGCGACGCGGGCGCGGACACCGGCCCGGCGTTCCGCGTCTCCCGCTCCGGGGGCATCGACTCCACCGACGGCGCGGTGCGGCTGCGCGGCGCGACCGGCGAGCGCTATCCCGGGCTGACCGCGGGCCGCCGGGAGTTCGCCCTGGCGGGCGGCGGCAGCGGCCGGGACCGGGACCGGGAGCAGACCTTCGCCAATCCGGCGGGCGGGACGCCGTCCGCGCTGTCCTCCGTGCCGGGGATCGGCGGCCGGCTGGCCGCCTTCGGGGCCGGTCTGTCCCTGGACTTCCCCGGGCAGCACGCCCGGTTCGACACGGAGCCGCTGTCCGAGGAAGTGCGGATCACCGGTGCGCCGACCGTCACGTTGACGGTGCGGTCGACGGCCGCGGACGGATCGGCCGTCCTCTTCGGCAAGGTGTACGACGTCGGGCCGGACGGGCGGCAGCAGGTGCTGCCCCATCAGCTGGTCGCCCCGCTGCGGGTGGAGGACGCGCAGCAGGGCCGGACCGTGGAGCTGCGGCTGCCCGCCGTCGACCACGCCGTGCAGGCCGGTCACCGGCTGCGGCTCGTCGTGGCGGCCACCGACCTCGGCTACGCGTCCCCGGCGGCCCCGGCCTCGTACACGGTCACCGTGCAGGGGCCGCTGGCGGTACCCGTGGCCGACGGGGTGCGGACGGCCGCGGCGGGGCTGCCCGCGTGGACCTGGGGGCTGCCGCTGGGTGCGGTGCTGGTGGCGGCGGCGCTGCTGGGGATCCGCCGGCCCGGCCGGACCGGGGCGCCGGCGTACGCGCCGGAACCGCAGCCGGGGGCTCCGGCGGGCACCGTGCTCCCCGCCCCCGGGCCGGGCGACGACGTACCGCTGGACATCAGGGGCCTGACGAAGCGGTACGCGAAGGGGCAGGACCGGTACGCGGTGCGGGACCTGTCGTTCCGGGTGGAGCGGGGCCAGGTGCTGGGCCTGCTCGGGCCCAACGGCGCCGGGAAGACCACCACCCTGCGGATGCTGATGGGGCTGATCACGCCGGACGCCGGGGAGATCCGGGTGTTCGGGCACCCGGTGCGGCCCGGAGCCCCGGTGCTGTCGCGGGTCGGGGCCTTCGTCGAGGGGGCCGGGTTCCTGCCGCACCTGTCGGGCCGGGCCAATCTGGAGCTGTACTGGCAGGCCACCGGGCGGCCCGCCGGGGACGCGCACATGGCGCAGGCCCTCGAGACCGCCGGACTCGGCGACGCGCTGGAGCGCGCGGTGCGCACGTACTCGCAGGGCATGCGGCAGCGGCTCGCCATCGCCCAGGCCATGCTCGGCCTGCCGGACCTGCTGATCCTCGACGAGCCGACGAACGGTCTGGACCCGCCGCAGATCCGGGAGATGCGGGACGTGATGATCCGGTACGCCGCCGGCGGCCGCACGGTGATCGTCTCCAGCCACCTGCTGTCGGAGGTCGAGCAGTCCTGTACCCATCTCGTGGTCATGGACCGCGGGCGGCTGGTGCAGGCGGGCGAGGTCGCCGAGATCACCGGTGGCGGGGACACGCTGCTGGTCGCCGTCGACGGGCCGGTGGACGAGGGGACCGTCGCGAAGGTGGCGGCCCTGGAGGGGGTGGAGTCCGCCGCGGCCTGCGGGGAGGGGCTGCTCGTACGGCTCGGCGGTGCGACGGCCGCGGAACTGGTCGCCGAACTGGTGCGGCTGGAGGTGCCGGTGAGCGGGGTGGGCCCGCACCGGCGGCTGGAGGACGCATTCCTGACCCTGATCGGAGGCACGGCGTGAGCGGCGCGAGCGGTGTGAAGAGCACGGGCCGTGTGAAGAGCACGGGCGGCGCCGCGGCGGAGGGGGCGCCCGGCTACCGGCCGGGGCGGACCCTGCCGCTGCGGGTGGAGGCGCTGCGGCAGTGGCGCCGGCGCCGGACGCTGGTGATGGGCGGGGTGCTGGCCGCACTGCCCTTCGTGATGATCATCGCGTTCGCGGTGGGCGGCGGCCGGGACGACGGCGGCCGGGACAACCGGATCACGTTCATCGACACCGCGACGGCCTCGGGCACGAACTTCGCGGCCACCTGCCTGTTCGTGTCGGCCGGGTTCCTGCTGGTGGTGCCGGTGGCGCTGTTCTGCGGGGACACGGTGGCCTCGGAGGCGAACTGGTCCTCGCTGCGCTACCTGCTGGCCTCGCCCGTGCCCCGGGCCCGGCTGCTGTGGAGCAAGCTGGTGGTGGCGCTGGGCTTCAGCCTGGCGGCCATCGTGCTGCTGCCGGCGGTGGCGCTGGCGGCGGGCACGGCCGCGTACGGGTGGGGGCCGCTGAAGCTGCCGGCCGGCGGGATCCTGGCGGCCGGGGACGCGCTGCCGCGGCTCGCGCTGGTGGTGGCGTACGTCTTCGTGTCCCAGCTGGTCACGGCCGGCCTGGCGTTCTGGCTGTCGACGCGGACGGACGCGCCGCTGGGCGCGGTGGGCGGGGCGGTCGGGCTGACGATCGTCGGCAATGTGCTGGACGCGGTGACGGCGCTGGGGTCCTGGCGCGAGTTCCTGCCCGCGCACTGGCAGTTCGCCTGGGCGGACGCCCTCCAGCCGAACCTGGAGTGGGCGGGCATGGTGAAGGGGGCGGCGGTGTCGGTGTCCTGCGCGATCGTCCTGGTCGCGCTCGCCTTCCGCGGCTTCGCCCGCAAGGACATCGTCTCCTGACGCCCTCGTCGGAGCCGAAGCCGGCCCGGGACCCGCGCCGGGTCCCGGGCCGGCGGGGTCTCACACCGCCCTGCCGGCGGGTCCGCCCGTAGCCCATGTCCACGCCGTCGTAGCCGAACTTGGTGGCGAGGACGACCTGGTCGCGGCGGCCCTTGAGGGCCTGGCCGAGGTGGACTCGGAGCCTCCGCGGCCGCCGTAGATGTCGGCGGTGTCGAGGAGGGTGATCCCGGCGTCGAGTTGTCCGGTTCATGATCGTTGATCGGGCGGCCCAGGCTAGGCACGGGCGGGCGGGCGGCGGTGGGCCTCGGTCGGGCGGCGGTGGGGACGGTTGGGACGGGTGGGACGGGTGGGACGGTTGGGGCGCGGCCGGCGCTCCGGGTCGGCCGCCCCCCTGCCTCACAGCACGCGGTGGGCGCCGGCCGAGGGCGCCGCCGCGGTGATGCGCGGCGGCCGGTGGCCCGCCCGGGCGAACGCCTCCGTCACGGCGCGCGTCACCGCCGGCTCGGCGTCGGCGTCGATCAGGGCCAGGGCGGAGCCGCCGAAGCCGCCGCCGGTCATCCTGGCCCCGTACGCGCCCGCCGCGGTGGCGGTGGCCACGGCCAGGTCGAGTTCGGGGCAGGACACCTCGTAGTCGTCGCGGAGGGAGGCGTGCCCCTCGGTCAGCAGCGGGCCGGCCTCGCGCAGCCGGCCGGCGCGCAGCAGTTCCTCCACACGGACGACCCGCTCGTTCTCGGTGACGACGTGCCGGACGCGGCGGCGGACGGCGGGGTCGTCGAGTCTGCCCAGGGCCCGGTCGAGTTCCGGGTACGGCAGGTCGCGCAGGGCGGGCAGTCCCAGGGCGGCGGCGGCCGCATGGCAGGAGGCGCGGCGCTCGGCGTAGGCGCCGTCGGCGAGGTCGTGCTGCACGCGGGTGTCGATGACCAGGAGGCGCAGGCCGGCCGCGGCGCAGTCGAAGGGGATGTGCTGCTGCCGGAGGTCGCGGGTGTCGAGGTGGAGGGCGTGCCCGTCGGTGGCGCAGGCCGAGGCCATCTGGTCCATGGCCCCGCAGGGCACGCCGGCGTAGGCGTTCTCGGCACGGCGGGCGAGGGCGGCCAGTTCGGGCCGGGTGAGCGGGATCCCGTACAGCTCGGCGAGGGCCAGGGCGGTGGCCACTTCCAGGGCCGCGGAGGAGGACAGGCCGGCCCCGGTCGGGACGTCGGAGCGGACGTGCAGGTCGGCACCGCCGCGCGGGCTGACCGGAAGGTCAGCGTCCATCAGGGCCCACACGACACCGGCCGGGTAGCGGGCCCAGCCGTCGGGGGCCTGCGGGGGGTGTGCCGGGTCGAGGTCGGCGACGCGGAGGGTGAGCACGCCGGACGGGACGTCGGCGGAGTGGAGCCTGAGCATCCCGTCAGTGCGCCGGGCCGCGGCGACGCGGGTGCGCTGCGGCAGGGCGAAGGGCAGGGCGAACCCGTCGTTGTAGTCGGTGTGCTCGCCGATCAGGTTGACCCGGCCCGGCGCCGCCCAGACCCCCTCCGGCGCGGCCCCGTACAGGCGGCGGAACTCGTCGGCGGCCCGGATCGCGGGCTCGTCCGCGGGTGTGCCGGTGGCGCCCGTACTCCTGGTGCTCTTCGCGCTCATCGGGTCGCCACCTCCCGCAGCCGGGCGGCCGCGTCCTCGGGCCGGACATCGTTCATGTAGGCCTCCATCCCGGACTCGGTCCCCGCCAGGTACTTGAGCTTGTCGGCGGTGCGTCGGACCGTGAACAGCTCCAGGTGGAGGGCGAAGTCGGCCCGGCCCTCGCCCGAGGCCGGCGCCTGGTGCCAGGCGGAGACGTACGGCGTCGGCTCCGGCCTGTCGAAGAGCCGGTCGAAGCGGCGCAGCAGTTCCAGGTACACCCGGGGGAACTCGGCGCGGGCGTCCTCGTCCAGCGTGGTGAGGTCGGCGGTGCGGCGGTTCGGGTAGAGGTGGACCTCGTACGGCCAGCGGGCGGCGTAGGGAACGAAGGCGGTCCAGTGCTCGGCGGCGAGGACGATCCTGGTGCCCTCGGCGCGCTCGGCGGCGAGGACCTCCTCGAAGAGGTTGCCGCCGGTGCGGGCGCGGTGGGCCTCGACGGTGGCGAGCATGCGGGTGGTGCGGGGGGTGAGGAAGGGGAAGGCGTAGACCTGGCCGTGCGGGTGGCCGAGGGTCACGCCGATCTCGGCGCCGCGGTTCTCGAAGCAGTACACCTGCCGGACGCCGTCGCGGGCGGAGAGCTCGGCGGTGCGATCGGTCCAGGCGGCCAGGACCAGCGCGGCGCGCTCCTCGTCGAGCTCGGCGAAGGAGGCCAGGTGGTCCGGCGTGAAGCAGACGACCTCGCAGCGGCCGGTGTCCCCGGCGAGCGAGGGGAAGCGGTTCTCGAAGACCACCACCTCGTAGTCGGCGGCCGGGATCTCGCTCGCCCGGCCCTCGGCGGAGGGGCACAGCGGGCACGCGTCGGCGGGCGGCAGATGGGTCCGGCCCTGACGGTGGGAGGCGATGACGACGGGGTCGCCGAGCAGCGGGTCCCGGCGTACCTCGGAGGCGACGGCGGAGGCGTCGAGGGGGCGGGTGTCGGGGACCGCGCGGGCCCCGCCGTCGCCTGCGTCGTAGTACAGGATCTCGCGGCCGTCGGCGAGGCGGGTGCTCGTTCTTTTCACCGGATACCTCCGAGGACGCCCCGGCCTGCCGGCCCGGGGAGGAATCGACTCCTGCGGAGCAGGGTATGGAACGGTCTTTCGCCCCGGGGCGAAAGACCGCCCGCACAAACGGTGGGCCGCACTCCGTGCGTTGCGGTGGAGGGTGGCCCCGCGGGGGCGACCGGCGCGGGGCGGGGCACCCGGTCCGGTGGCAGGAGGCCGCGGGCGGTGACGTAGCGTGCCTGCATGCATCAGGATCATAGGACCGGACACGGTGAAGGCGCAGCCAGGCGGCGGTTCCTCACCATCGCCACCGGGGCGGCCACCGCGGCCGGCCTCGGAGCCGTGGCCGGCTGCGGGACCGGCGATTCCGGCGGGGTCGGGGGAGCCGGGTCCGGCAAGGGATCGGCCGCGGGCGGACCGTCCGGGACGACCGCACCGGGCGGCTTCGACGTCAAGGCCGAGAACGCCAGGCCCGGGAACGCCGACTGGCACGTCACCAAGGCCGGACCGGCCCGGGCCATCGAGGGCTTCGCCGACAAGGTGAGCGTGCTGCCCGGCGAATCCTTCGGCCTGCACGTGTCCACCGCCGCGCCCCGGTTCACCGTCTCCGCCTACCGGATGGGCTGGTACGGCGGCGCCCGGGCCCGGCTCGTGTGGCGCTCCGAGACCCTGCCCGGGGTGCGGCAGCCGGAGCACACCGTGGACCCCGCGACCCGGACGGTCCGCGCCCGGTGGCCCCGTACGGCCACCGTCGACACCAGGGGCTGGCCCGAGGGCTGCTACCTGCTGCGGCTCGACGCGCAGGGCGGCGAGGGCCAGCGCTTCGTGCCGGTCACGGTGCGGTCGGCGGCCACCGCCGGGCGTACGGTCGTCGTCAACGCGGTGGCGACCTGGCAGGCGTACAACCGGTGGGGCGGCTACAGCAGCTACGACGGCCCGAGCGGCGGATACTCCTCCCGCTCCCTGGCCGTCACCTTCGACCGGCCCTACGAGTACGACGACGGCGCCGGCCTGTTCCTCGTGTACGAGGCCCCGCTGCTCGCCCTGGCCGAGCGGCTCGGCATCCCGCTGGCCTATGCGACGACCACCGACGTGGCGCGCGAGAAGCGGCTGCTGGAAGGGGCCGCGGCGGTCCTGTCCCTCGGGCACGACGAGTACTGGTCGCCGGAGCAGCGGACCCACTTCACCGCCGCCCGCGACGCCGGCACCAACATCGCGGTCCTGGGCGCGAACTGCTGCTTCCGCCGGATCCGGCTGGAGCCCTCCGAGCTGGGGCCCGACCGCACCGTGGTCTGCTACAAGACCGCCTACGACCAGGACCCGGGACACAAGCGGGGCCACCCGGCGACCACCGACTTCCGCTCGGGGCCGGGCGCCGACCCGGAGAGCTCGCTGCTCGGCGTGATCTACGACGGCTACCCGGTGGACGCCCCGTACGTGGTGGCCAACCCGGGGCACTGGCTCTTCGACGGCACCGGCGTGAAGGCCGGCGACCGCTTCGCGCACCTGGTGGGCGTGGAGTACGACAAGGTCGACACCGGCTTCCCGACACCCCGGCCGATCGAGATCCTGGCGCACTCCCCGGTGGTGTGCGAGGGCCGGCCCAGCCACCAGGACACGGCGTACTACACGGTGCCGAGCGGCGCGGGCGTGTTCGCCACCGGGACCATGCGGTGGGTGGAGGCCCTGGACGCGACCGGCGACGGCAGCAGCGGCGCCAACCACGGACTGGACGCGAAGGCGGGCGCACTGACGACCCGGGTGACGGAGAACCTGCTCCGCGCCTTCGCGGCGGGACCGGCAGGCCGTACCCATCCCGCGCAGGACAACGTAAACACGGTGTACGGGCCTTGATCGGTGGACTCCCCCCGGACGGGACGTCTAGGATCGTGATCACGGCATCGCGTGCCGGTCACCGACCGGGTGAGGCATGGAGGTGCCCGTGATGTGCCTTGCGGAGGCATTCACACATGTCCGTCAAGCTGAACCACACGATCGTCCATGCGCGGAACAACCGGGAGTCCGCCGAGTTCCTCGCCGACGTCCTCGGCCTTGAGGTCGGCACCGAATGGGGACCGTTCATCCCCGTGGAGACCGCCAACGGCGTCACCCTGGACTTCGCGACCGTCCCGGCCGAATCCATCACCATGCAGCACTACGCCTTCCTGATCTCCGAAGCGGAGTTCGACGCCTCGTTCGGGAAGATCCGGGCGGCCGGAATCGAGTACTGGGCCGACCCCCAGCAGAAGCACCCGGGCGAGATCAACCACAACGACGGCGGCCGCGGCGTCTACTTCCTGGACCCGTCCGGCCATGCCATGGAACTGATCACCCGCCCGTACGGCTACCAGGAAGGCGCGGCCGGGTAGGCGTTCCGCTCCGGCCGTCCTCTCCCACCCGGCGGAGCCCGGCCGCCCTCAGCCGGCGAGCCGCTCCATCACCGTGAGCGGCAGGGCCGGGTTGGCGGCCGCGGACTCCGCGGTGCCGGTCCCGGCCAACAGCCCGGCCAGGACCGGCACCGGCAGCCGCGGGTGCCGGGCGGCCGCCGCCCGGACACCGGGGTCCGGATCACCGAGCAGCCGTACCGCCGAGTCGGCGGACAGCCGCGGGTCGGTCGCGGCCCGCAGCCGGACCTCCTCGTGGGCATCCCGGCCGAACCGTTCCACCAGTGCGGGTGTGGAGTCCGGGTCGTCCACGGCCAGCTGCCGCAGCCTCGGATGCGGATCGGCGGCGAAGCGGAGCAGGTCCCGGCGGGGAAAGTTGGGGTGCCCGTAGGGGCGGTCGGGGGTGGAGAGGCTCCCGTTCCACCACTGCCACACCTCCAGCAGCCTGTGCGCCGGCGCGTCCTCGCAGCGCTCGGCGAGGAAGAGGCGTACGACCCGGTCCCCGTCACGGGCGAGCCGCTCCACGACGTCCGCCGGCAGCCGCGGTGCCAGCGCCACGCTGCTGCGCAGCAGCAGGTGCGGCGACCCCGCGAGGCGCCTCATCGCCTCCGGGTCCTCGTGCAGGGCCACCACCCACGGAACGGGGCGGCGAGCCGCCTCCGGATCGACGTCCACGTGCACGGCGGACCGCTGCCGGTCCGTCAGCTCCGGCCGTACCGACACCTCCAGGCGTACGCCGTCGTCCGCGTCGGCGGCGAGCACCGCGACGAGGCCCGCGTCCAGGTAGGGGTTCCGGGCCAGGCCGGCCCGGATGCGCGGGTCCGGGTCCTGCGCGAGCCGCTGCGCGAGGTCCTCCGCCAGGCGGCAACGAGCCGCCAGACCGGGCCTTCCCGGTGCCGCATCGAAGAGGCCGGCCGTGAGCGGGACTTCCTCGTGCCGGGCCACCGCGACCGCCCGCCGGACCTGCGGGTCCGGATCCGCGGCGAGGCGTGCCCGGGCCCCCGGGTCGAGTTCCGCCCAGGCGGCCTCGCATGCCGCGGCCCGCACGGCCGCAACCGGATCCGCGGCCAGGGCGGCGCACAGCCCGACCGGCAGGCCGGGCAGCCGGGCGGCCTCCGCGCGCACCGCGTCCACCGGGTCGGCGGCGAGCGCCTCGTAGGCGGCGGCCGTGAGTTCCGCCCGCCCCGCCACCGCCGCCTCGACCAGCAGCTGCCGCCGTGGGCCCGACGGCTCCCCCAGCAGCAGGCGCGACGCCTGCCCGGGCGTCAGCCCTCGATGCATCCGGGCTTCCGCCAACCTGGCGCGTACCTGCCGGTCCGCGTGGTCGACGGCGGCATCCACCACCGCCTGGGGCAGCTCCTGCCGCCAGAGCAGCCCCGGGTGCCGGTCGAGCAGCCGGACGAGGAGTCCGTCGGGAGCCGCACGGTTGCGGGACAGGCCGGCGCACCAGGCCTGCCTGAGTCCGCGCGGGGTGCCCGGCCCGCACTCCAGCCGGTCCCAGCGCCGGTCAGTGGGCTGCTCGCTGCTCATCCTTGGGAAGGTAGACGATGTTGGGGGTGCCGGTGCGGGGGTGGGTCGTGATGTGGGTGCGCACCCCGTAGACCCTGCTCAGCAGTTCCTCCGTCAGGACCTCGGCCGGTGGGCCGGAGGCGGCTACGCGGCCGGCCGACAGGACGTACAGGCGGTCGCAGAACACGGCGGCCAGGTTCAGGTCGTGCAGGACGAGGACGGCCGTGGTGGGCAGGGCGCGCACCAAGGCCAGGATCTCCAGCTGGTAGCGGATGTCGAGGTGGTTCGTCGGCTCGTCCAGGGCGAGCAGGCCGGGGTCCTGGGCCAGGGCGCGGGCGACGAGGGCGCGTTGGCGTTCGCCGCCGGAGAGCCCGTCGAAGCGGCGGTCCGCAAAGACGGCCGCGCCGACGGTCTCCAGTGCGTCGGCGACGCGCCGGGCATCGTCCGGTCCGTCCTGCTCCCAGAACCGCTTGTGCGGGCTGCGCCCCATGGCGACGACCTCGCGGACGGTCAGCCCCGGCATGCCGGTCGCGTCCTGCGGGACGACCGCCGTGCGCCGGGCCCGGTTCTTGACCCCGAGCGTCGCCGCGTCCGCGCCGTCCAGCAGGACGCGGCCGCCCGTGGGCCGCAGGGTGCCGTAGACGCAGCGCAGCAGGGTGGTCTTGCCGCTGCCGTTGGGGCCGACCACGCCGACCGTCTCGCCGGGCCGGGCAGTGAGGTCGACTCCGTGGAGCAGGGTGTGTCCGCCGGTGGTGTAACGCACGCCCTCCACGGCGAGTTCCACCGGGCGGCCGCGCTCGCCCGCGGTCATCCCGCCACCCCCTCGGTGCGCGTGGAGCGCCTCAGCATCCACAGGAAGAACGGACCTCCGGCCAGCGCGGTGACCACGCCGACCGGTATCTCCTCGGGCGCCGCGGCCGTACGCGCAATCAGGTCGGCCAGGAGCAGGAACACCGCCCCGCCCAGTGCGGCGACCGGCAGCAGGGCCCGGTGCCCGGCGCCGACGACCATCCGGGCGGCGTGCGGAACCATCAGCCCGACGAAGCCGATCGCCCCGCTGTACGCGACGAGCACCCCGACGACGAGGGAGACGAGGACGAAGGCGGCGGCGCGGAAGCGGCCCGCGTCCAGCCCGAGGGTGTGCGCGCCCTCCTCCCCCGCCAGGAGCAGGTCCAGCGGCCGGGCGAGGGCGATCAGCAGGGCGGTGCCGGCGAGCAGCACCGCGGCGGGCAGGGCCAGTTCGTCCCGGCGGGCGCCGCCGAGGCCGCCCAGGGTCCAGAAGAGGACGGACCGTACCTGGTCGGGGCGGGCCGCGAGCACCAGCACCAGGCTGGTGAACGCGGACAGGACGTACTGGACGGCGACGCCGGCGAGGACCAGCCGCCCGGTGGTCATGGTTCCGCCGCGCCGGGCCATGGCGTACACGGCGACGAGTGCGCACATCGACCCGGCGAACGCGGCCGCGGGCACTCCGACCCGACCGGCGACGCCCGCGGTGCCGGCTCCCGCCCCGAGGACGATGACGAGGACGGCGCCGGCCGAGGCCCCCGAGGAGGCGCCGAGGAGGAACGGGTCGGCGAGCTGGTTGCGGACGAGGGCCTGCAGGACGGTGCCGGCCACCGCGAGCCCGGCTCCGACGACGGCGCCGAGGAGCACCCGCGGCATCCGCACGTCCCACACGATGGAGGTGAACGCGCCGCCGCCCGGCCCGGGTCCGCGGAGCACGAGCTCGAGCACCTGTCCGGGGGCGATGCGTACGGGCCCCAGGGCGAGCCCCGCCACGGTGGACGCGAGGAGGGCGGCGGTGAGGACGAGCAGGGCCAGGGCGACGGGCTTACGGGGCCGGATCACGGGCCGGGTCACGGGGTGTCGGGGTGGAGCTGGCGGGCCAGCGCCTCGACGGCGTCGGCGACGCGCACGCCGAGGACGGCCGAGGACAGCGGCAGCACGGCGAACCGCCGGTTCTTGACCGCGGGAACCTCGGCGAGCGCCGGATCGTTCAACAGGCGCTGCTTCTTGGCCTCGGCGCTGGTGCTGCCGTAGTCGTAGATGAGGACGACCTCGGGCTTTCGCTCGATGACCTTCTCCCACGACACGTCGCCGAAGGTGTCCTCGAGGTCGGCGAAGGTGTTCGTCCCGCCCGCCAGGGAGACGATCTCGTTGCCGATGCCCTGGCCGCCCGAGGTGAAGGCACTGTCCTCGCCGGAGTCGTAGACGAAGACGGAGGGGCGGCCCCTGTCCTTGACGCGGGCGGTGACGGCGTCGATGCGGCGCTGCTCCTCCGCGATGAGCCGTTCGCCCCGCTCGGGCACGCCGAAGGTGCGGGCGACCTCGGTGATCTCGGTCTTCAGCTGGTCCAGGCCGACCGGCCCGCCGGTGCAGTACTCCACGCTGAGCCGGGTGTTGATGCCCGCCTTGGCGAGGGTCTCGCGGTCGCGGCCCTGCGCCTTGTCGAAGGCGCTGGCGTAACCGCCGTACACGAAGTCCGGGTTGGCGCCGAGGAGCACCTCCTTGGACGGGTACTCCTTGGCCAGTACCTTGATCCGGTCGTACGCGGGCCGGTACGCGGGCAGTACCGAGTCGTCGAGGTAGGCGGTGCCCGCCATCCGGTCCTGAAGGCCGAGGGCGAGCAGCAGTTCGGTGGCGTGCTGGTTCATGGTGACGGCCCGCTGCGGCGGGGCCTGGTAGGTGCTGGTGAAACCGCAGTTGGTGGCGGTGTACGGGAACCCGGGCGCGGCGGCCGCCCCCGAGGCCGTGTCCTGCCCCGCACCGGCCGCCCCGCCGCACGCGGCGAGCGGTATCAGGAAGGGAAGCGGGGCGAGTGCGCGCAGCAGAGCGCGGGAACGCGACATGGCGAAGCCTCTCCGGGGGATCCTCGTCCCCTGGTCGACGTGAAGAGGCGGCGCGTCAGTGTCTGGCTTCCGGCTCCGCGGAGGGGCCGGCCACAGTGGCGGGACCGCACCGGATTCGCACCGGTTTCCTGTCCTGCACCGCCGAGTTGGTCCACATCAGTCTGCCAGACCACCACGAACCCCCAGAAAACGGCCGCCCGCCGACGCGGGCCTGGGGCCGGGAACGCCGAAGGCCCAGGTCCGCCAACCCGGACCTGGGCCTTCGACCGTGAACACCGGTTCACTGTGGCAGGGGCGACAGGATTCGAACCTGCGGCATTCGGTTTTGGAGACCGACGCTCTGGCCAGCTGAGCTACACCCCTTCGATGAGGACAACCATGCCATGCCGCGGCGAGAAGATCCACTCGATTGAGGGTGCGTGTCCGCGGGGCAGCGAGCGGCGCCCCTCAGCGGTCGGGGGCGCTGCGGCGCCGGGTGGGCGGCGGCCACGTCCCGCGCCCCGCCCCCGCCCCCGGAGCCGTTTTCGAAAATCTTCCTCCGAATAAGTGTTATCCCGCCGCCGCTCGACGGTCTCCCAGGTATCGGGCATCATCGACCGCCGGTACGGACAGGGAACCTCATATGACTACACAGCACACGGCAGAGCTGGTCGCGGCCGCCCGCGCGGGCGATCCCCGCGCGCAGGACGAGCTGGTCGGCACCTACCTGCCGCTCGTCTACAACGTCGTCGGGCGGGCCCTGAACGGGTCGGTGGACGTGGACGACGTCGTGCAGGACACGATGCTGCGCGCGCTCGACGGTCTGGGCACCCTCCGCGCGGACGACAGCTTCCGGTCCTGGCTGGTGGCGATCGCGATGAACCGCGTGCGGGCGTACTGGCAGGCCCGGCGCACCGCGCCCGGCGAGAGCGGTCTCGAGGCCGCCTGGGAACTCGCCGACCCGGGTGCCGACTTCGTGGACCTGACCGTCGTACGGCTCCAGCTGGAGGGCCAGCGCCGCGAGACGGCCCGTGCCACCCGCTGGCTGGAGCCGGACGACCGGGCGCTGCTGTCGCTCTGGTGGCTGGAGTGCGCGGGTGAGCTGACCCGGGCCGAGGTGGCCACGGCGCTGGAGCTGTCCCCGCAGCACACGGCGGTGCGGGTGCAGCGGATGAAGGCGCAGCTGGAGTCGGCCCGGGTGGTGGAACGGGCGCTGGAGGCGCAGCCTCCGTGCGAGATGCTCCAGATGGTGACGGCCGGCTGGGACGGGCACCCGTCCACGCTGTGGCGCAAGCGAATAGCCCGGCACGCGCGGGAGTGCATGCGGTGCGCGGGGCTGTGGGGCGGGCTGCTGCCGGCGGAGGGGCTGCTGGCGGGCCTGGCCCTGGTGCCGGTCTCGGTGGCCCTGCTGGACAGCATACGGTCGGCGGCGGCCGTGACGGGCGGCTTCGCCCCAGCGGGCGCGGCCTACCCCGCCTACCCGGGCAACCCCGCCTACGCCGCCTACCCCGGCGAGGCCGCCTACTCGCCCGACAGTGCCTACCCGGCCGGAACCGCATATCCGGGTGATGCCGCCCACCCGGGCGGCGACGGCGGTACGGGTCTCACCGACACGGGCTTCGGCGACCCGGGCCTCGGTCACCCGTACCCCGGCGGCACGGACCTGGCCGATGCCGCCACGCAGCTGTCCCCCGCCGTCTCCGCGCAGGGCGGCCTCCCGGAGCCGGACCCGGCCACGGCCGGCGGCCGCAGCCTGCTGCGCAAGCGCCGGCGCAGCCGCCGCCGGGCGGTCGGCGGTGCGGTGCTCGCCGCGTGCGTCGCGGGCGGCGGGCTCGTCTACCTCGGCGGCTTCCCCGGCTCGGGCGGCAAGGACGGCCAGGACACCGCCGCCCCGGTGAACGCGCTCTCGGCCCCGGAGTCGGCGGCGGCTTCGGCCTCGCAGCCGGCCTCGCCGTCCCCCTCCGCTTCGGCCTCGGCCTCCCCCTCCCCGTCGGCGTCCGCCTCGCCGAGCCCCTCCGTGGACGGCGCGAGCCCGAGCCCGAAGCCGACCCCGTCCAAGCCGGCCCCCCGCTCCTCGGCCCCGGATCCGGCTCCCACGCCCCAGGGGCCCGCGGGGCAGGTGGTGGCCCTGGTCAACGCCGAGCGGGCGAAGGCCGGCTGCGGCCCGCTCAGGGACGACACACAGCTGCGGGAGGCCGCCCAGCAGCATTCCGACGACATGGCGAGCCGGAACTTCTTCTCGCACACCAGCCCCGACGGCACCGACCCGGGAGACCGGACGACAGCCGCCGGGTACCGGTGGTCCACGTACGGGGAGAACATCGCCAAGGGCCAGCAGACGCCCGAGTCGGTGATGAACTCCTGGATGAACAGCCCCGGCCACCGCGCGAACATCCTGAACTGCTCGTTCAAGGACATAGGCGTCGGGATCCACCGGAGTTCCGGCGGCCCCTGGTGGACGCAGAACTTCGGCGCCCGGTGACGCCGCGCGGCCCCGGCCGCCTTCCCTGCGACTGCTTCAGCTTTGGAGCAGGATAGAGTCTGGAGCAGAACGAGCAGATCAGCGGGAAGATCAACGAGAAGATCACAGGGGCACAGGGGAGGCGGGGTGGCACGCACCGCGAGGCTGGAACTGCGGCCGCACCAGCGCGAGGCCGTCGACGCCGTCGTGCGGGCGCTGGCGCTGCCTGCCGGGGGCCGGCTGCCCGAGGCCGGGCTGCGCACCCAGGTCATCATGGCGACCGGTTCCGGCAAGTCCCTGGTCGCCGTGCGCGCGGCCGAGGAGTTGCAGGCCGGGCGGGTGCTGGTCCTCGTGCCCTCCCTGGACCTGCTCGTGCAGACGGTCGCGGCCTGGCGGGCGGGCGGCCGCAGCGGCCGGGCCTTCGCGGTGTGCTCCCTGCGCGCCGAGGAGGCGGGCCTGCCGGCCACCACCGATCCGGCCGAACTGGCCCGCTGGGGCGGCCGGGCGACGGCCCGGCCGACAGAGCGGGTGACGGTCTTCGCCACGTACGCCTCGCTCGGGCTCGGCACGGTCGAGCGCGCCCACGAAGCCGGGCTGCCCGGCTGGGACCTGGTGGTGGTCGACGAGGCGCACCGCACGTCCGGGCGGATCGGCAAGCCGTGGGCCGTGGTCCATGACAACACCCGGATCCCCTCGCTGCGGCGGCTCTACATGACGGCCACGCCCCGGGTCTGGCAGGACGCCGAGGAGCCCCAGGAATCCGGACTCGAGGGCTCCGGCACAGCGGAGGCCGGAGGCGGCGGTGTCCGGGGCCGCGGGGTGCTCGTCGCGTCGATGGAGGACGACCCGGACGGCCCCTTCGGTGCCCGCTGCCACACCCTGACCCTGGCCGATGCCATCGACCGGGGGATCTGCGCCCCGTACCGGGTGGTGTGCGTCGACGTCAGCGATCCCGCGTTCCAGGCAGCGGTGCTGCTGGGCGCCGACGGCCGCTCGGACGAGGTGCGCGGGGTCCGCCTCGCGGCCCTCCAGGCGGCCCTGCTGAAGGCCGCCGCCGACCAGGGGTTCAATCGGACCCTCGTCTTCCACCATCTGACGCGGGAGGCCGAGGCGTTCGCGGCCGGACTGCCGGCGGTCGCGGAGCGGCTGCGCGCGGCGAGCGAAACGAGCCGGACGAGCCGGGCGGCCGCGGAGCCGGTGCCGTACCCCCGTACCGTCTGGGCGGACTGGCTGTGCGGGCAGCACCCGGCGGCGCACCGGCGCCGCGTCCTGGACGAGTTCGCCTCCCACGGGGTCGCCGACAAGGCTTTCCTCGGCAGTGTCCGCGTGCTCGGCGAGGGGGTGGACACCAAGGAGTGCGACTCCGTCTTCTGGGCGGACGTACGCGGGTCCATGCCCGACCTGGTCCAGGCGGTCGGGCGGGCGCTGCGCATCCGGCCCGGCGAGGGCAAGGTCGCCTCGCTGGTGGTGCCGGTGCTGCTGGGTCCGGGCGAGACTCCCGAGTCGATGCTGACCTCACGGTCGTACGGGGACCTCGCGCGGCTGCTGGAGGCACTGCGGGCCCACGACACCCGGCTCGTGGAGGCCCTGGCGCAGCAGCAGGCGCCGAGCCGGCCGGGGCCCGCGGCGATGGAGTCCGTGACGGGCTCCGGCCTGCGCGTCGGTGCGCAGGCGCTGCTGAGCTTCTCCACGCCCCGGGATCCGGCGCTGCTGGCGGCGTTCGTCCGGCTGCGGGTCCTGCGCCCGGAGCACGAGCACTGGCGGCGCGGGGTGGAGGCCGCCCGGATCTACCTCGCGGAGGCCGGGGACCTGAAGGTGCCGTTCGCCTTCCGGGTGCCCGAGCCGGCGCAGCCGGGCGCCGAGGGCTGGCCGCCCGGGCTGGCCCGGTTCCCGCTGGGCCAGTGGATCGCGGACGTGCGCCGGAACCACCGCCGCGGCACCCTCGGCCGGGAGCGGGCCGCGCAGCTCGACGAGCTCGGCATGGTGTGGAGCCACTTCGACGTGGCGTTCGAGGAGGGGCTCGCCGCCGCCCGCGGCTGGGCGGCGGAGCACGGGCACCTGCTGCCGCCGGCGGACGCCACCTGGCGGGGTGCGCCGGTCGGGATCTGGGTGAAGAACCAGCGGGCCGCGGCCCGCCGCGAGGGCCCGGGCTCGCTGTCGGAGGAGCGCCGGGAGGCCCTGGAGGCCGTCGACGCGTCCTGGTGCCCGGCCTGGGAGGTCTCCTGGCAGCGGGCGTTCCACCTGACCCGGGTCCATCTGGACGCGGGCGGCCGCCTGCCGCTCGGCCCGGGCGAGGTCGTCGTCCAGGGCGAGGACCTGGGCCGGTGGGTCCGCGCCCAGCGGCTCGGGTGGGAGCGGCTTACCTGGGCACAGCACTGGCTGCTGGAGCACACCCTGGGCGTGACCGGGGCGGGGGAGGCCGAGCGGCCCCGGCCGCGGCGCAGTCAGGCCGAGAAGTGGGCCGACCACCTGGCCGCGGCCCGGCAGTTCCACGCCCGGGAGCAGCACCTGCGGGTCCCCCGCAAGCATGTGGAACGCGTCGGCGGGCAGGAGTTGCGGCTGGGCTCGTGGATCGCCAACCAGCGCTCCCGCGCGGCCGCCCTCACCCGGGAGCGCGTCGCCGCACTGGACGCCCTGGACATGCGCTGGTCGGCCTCCGACTGATCGGGCTGATACCGAACTGACCGAGCCGACCGAACCGCCCGCATACGCACACTGATCGATCGGATTCGGTCACTTCACGGCAGTTCGGCGGCTTGCGGTGTGATGAGCCGGTGTTCGGAGAAGTACACCCCTGTCAGCGTGCGGTCCGCGCGGCCCGGGAGGCCTGGTGACATCAGCCCGACGCAGTGTCGTCCTCACGGCCGCCCTGTGCGCCGTGCTCGCCCTCGGCGGGTGCGAGGACCCGGACGGAACGCCGGCCGACCAGAGCGGCCGGGCACCCGTGTGGGGGCAGCCCGCGCCGCAGATCCCGTCCGTCCTCATCGGGGACTGGAGCGGCGGAGGCACACGGTTTCCGGTCCTCCGCGTGGAGCTTCCGTGCGGACGGCTCGTACCGGCAGAACATCGGCGGCGGCGTGCTCTCCGGCCGCTTCACGGTCGGCGGGGGCGAGCTGGCGATGTACCCGGACGGCGGGGGCGGCCCCCTCGGCTTCCGGTGGGCCGTCAGCCAGGACGGCCGCACCCTGTACCTCGACGGCGAGAGCTACATCCGCTTCAACTGACCGCGCGGAAGCCGGGACCCGCCGGCCCTGGCCTCGACCACGGCCACGCCCCCGGCCCGTCGCATCCTCAGCCCGCCTCCGGCGCCCGGGGAATGCCCGAGATCAGCATGTCCACCAGGTGTTCCAGGGCCTCCGCCGCACCCTCCCCGTCGGCCACCGTCTCCGGGGCGGTGTCGGGCACGGCCCGGCGCAGCTCGATCCAGCCGAGGTAGGCGGCGTAGGCGGCGACCGCGCGCTGCCGGGCGCTCCGCGGCGGCAGCCCGAGGTCGGAGAAGACGGCGGTGAGGTAGTCCAGCCGGGTACGGGTGACCCGCCGGAGCACCTCGGCGACGGCCGGGTGGTCGACCTGGGCGACGATGGCCGGCTCCAGGCCGGCGATCTCCTCGTCCCCGAGGGCCACGGCGAACAGTGCCCTGACCCGTTTCAGCGGGTCCGGCTCCGCGTTGACCTCCTCGATGACCTCGCCGGTGGCCAGGCGCTCCCACGCCTCCAGCGCGGCGACGAGCAGCGCCTCGCGGTTCTTGAAGTGCCAGTAGAAGCTGCCTCGGCTGACGGCCAGCTCCTTGGCGAGCACGTCCACCGCAACCGCGGCGACGCCTCCCCGGGCGAGCGCCGCGAGCGCCGCCATCGTCCAGTCGTCCTTGGTGACCTTGCCCTTCGCCATGATCCGTACGCTACTGTATGGATTATCCGTACAGCACTGTATGGAACACCTTTCGGGGAAGGGGACTGCCATGCCCGCCAACCAGAGCGAGTGCACGGAACCCGGTGTCAAGGCGGCCGCGGGGGTTGCCGCCACCGGCCTGATCGCCGCGGGGGCGCTGCACGCGCTGTGGACCGTCGACCCGTGGCCGCTGGGCTCGGCGGCCGAGTTCGCCGAAACGGTCGTCGGGGTGCCCGAGGACCAACTGCCCTCCGTTCCGCTGACCCTGGCCGTGGCCGCGGCCCTCGGCGCGGCCGGGTACCTCGTCCTCGGCAACGGCGGGATCGCCCGCACCCTCGGGCCGGAGAAGCTCAACCGGGCCGGGCTGTGGACGCTCGCCGGAGTGCTGGCCGCCCGCGGGGCGGGCGGCCTGGTCACCTCGGGGCTGGGCCTGGGCTCCGCGCCCGAGGTCTACCGGCACTGGGACCTGGTCCTGTACTCGCCGCTGTGCCTGACCCTGGCCGGCCTGACGGGCTTCGTCGCCCGCCGCACCGCCACCGGCCGGACCCGCCGGACCCGCCGGGGCCAGGAGCGACACGAGGCCCAGGCCCAGACCCCGGCATAGACCTCGCGCCGAATCCGGGACCCGAACCCGAACCCGGCGCCCAAGCAAGGCCGCGCGCCACCGCCCGCCGCGCGCAGCCCGCCGCGCCCAGCCCGCCGCGCGACGGCGACGGCTCAGTGGTGGAAGCCCGAGCGGGGCGGCGTCGCCGGCTGCGGCGGGGGCTCGGCCTGGAGGTGTTCGACCGCGCGGCGCAGGTCCTCGACCAGCAGCGCGACCTGGTCCCGGGTCACCCCGTGCCGGATCAGGATGCGCTGGATGACCGTGTCGTCGCGTTCGGGGGGCAGCGGGTACGACGGCACCTGCCAGCCCCGCATGCGCAGCCGGTCGGAGAGGTCGTAGAGGGTGAAGCCCGCCGACGCGGGGTCGGTGAGCCGGTAGGAGACGGCGGGGAGGGCGCCCTGGCCGTCGTAGAGCAGGGTGAAGGGGCCCAGGGCCTCGATCTCGCCCGCGAGGTAGGCGGCGGTGTCGGCGCACACCTGGTGGACCCGCCGGTAGCCGCCGCGGCCGAGCCGCAGGAACAGGTAGTACTGGGCGATGACCTCGCCGCCCGGGCGGGAGAAGTTGAGGGCGAAGGTCGGCATGTCCCCGCCCAGGTAGTCCACGTCGAAGACGAGTTCGGGCGGCAGGAGGTCGGCGGTGCGCCACACGATCCAGCCGACGCCGAGCGGCGCGAGCCCGTACTTGTGGCCGGACGTGTTGATGGACGCGACGCGCGGCAGCCGGAAGTCCCACACCACGTCGGGGTGGAGGAAGGGTGCGACGAAGCCGCCGCTGGCCCCGTCCACGTGGATCGGCACGTCCCAGCCGGACTCGCGCTGGATCCTGTCGAGTTCGGCGGCGATTTCGGCGACGGGCTCGTAGGTGCAGGTGTAGGTGACGCCGAGGATGGCGACCACGCCGATGGTGTTCTCGTCGACGCAGGCGGCGAGCTGGTGCGGCCGCAGGCCGGTCGCGCCCTCCTCCACCGGGACCTGGCGCAGCTCGACGTCGAAGTAGCGGGCGAACTTCTCCCAGCAGACCTGGACGGGACCGCACACCAGGTTGGGCCGGTCGGCGGGCAGGCCCCGGGCCTGCCGGCGGGCGCGCCAGCGCCATTTGAGGGCGAGTCCGCCCAGCATGGCGGCTTCGCTGGAGCCGGTGGTGGAACAGCCGGTGGCGGGGCCGTCCTCGGCCGGGGAGTGCCACAGGTCGGCCAGGATGTTGACGCAGCGGGCCTCGATCTCCGCGGTCTGCGGGTACTCGTCCTTGTCGATCATGTTCTTGTCGAGGCACTCGTTCATCAGCCGGTGCACGCCGTCGTCGGACCAGGTGGTGCAGAAGGTCGCGAAGTTCTGGGCGGCGTTGCCGTCGAGGAGGAGCTCGTTGTGGAGGAGCTGGTAGACCACCTCGGACGGCGAATGTTCCTCGGGAATCCGGTACTTGGGGAGGACCTGGCCGCTCAGGACGGACGTGAACACGTCCGTTTCGGTGTCGGCCTCGTGTACGTCCTTCGTCTCATGAAGAGCCATATTCGGACTATAGGCGACATAACCCCCATATCCCTGCTTCGAGTTCCGGCCGACTCCGCGATGTGACCCCGCACATACCCCCTTGGGTGCAGCAGAAGAAATTACTGTCCAGTAGGATGATTTTCGATGATCTTCCCGTTCCGGCCGTTCAAACCGGCCGGAACGGGAAGATCGACCAAATTGTTCTATTGGCAACTTATCCGCTCATGTCCGGATCACTGCCAACTCTCTGTGATGGCCTGATAACTCTTCGGGCCATGAACAAGATCACCCGCCGGCAGGCCTTGGGCACCACCGCCGGCGCACTCACCGCTCTCGGCATCGCCGGCGCCACCGCGCACGCAGCCGCCACCGACTCCCGCGCCTCGCAACCCGTAGGCGCGGTCGACGAGGTGTACCAGGGTCGCCGTATCCAGATCACCCCCGCCCGAGGCGGCCACCACGGAGGCCACCACGGGGGCGGCCACTCCGCCGGACTGCCCACGGTCCTCATAGACGGCCGCGAGCTCCACGTGATGCGCAACGCCGACGGCACCTGGATCAGCGTGGTCAACCACTACGAGACCTTCACCGATCCGCGCACGCTCGCCCGCGCCGCCGTGCGCGAGCTCCAGGGCGCCGTCCTCGCCCCGTTCGCGCCCATGGGAGGCTCGGCATGACCGTCCGCAAGAACCAGGCCACGCTCACCGCCGAGGAGAAGCGCGCCTTCACCAACGCGGTGCTCGAACTCAAGCGCACCGGCGTCTACGACCGGTTCGTCACCACGCACAACGGCTTCATCATGAGCGACACCGACTCCGGCGACCGGGTCGGCCACCGCTCCCCCTCCTTCCTCCCGTGGCACCGCCGCTTCCTCATCGAGTTCGAGGCCGAGCTCCAGAAGGTGGACCCGAAGGTCGCCCTCCCGTACTGGGACTGGACCACGGACCGCACCTCCCGCGCCTCCATCTGGTCCCCCGACTTCCTCGGCGGCACCGGCCGGGCCCGCGACGGCCAGGTCATGGACGGGCCCTTCGCATACTCGGCAGGGAAGTTCCCCATCAACGTACGGGTCGACGGCCGGAACTACCTGCGGCGCACGCTCGGCTCCAGCGTGGCCGAACTGCCGACCAAGGCCGAGGTCGACGCCGTCCTGAACATGCCGGTCTACGACGCGGCCCCCTGGAACAGCTCCTCGAACGGCTTCCGCAACCACCTCGAGGGCTGGCGCGGCGCCAACCTGCACAACCGGGTCCACGTATGGGTCGGCGGGCAGATGGCCACCGGCGTCTCCCCCAACGACCCGGTGTTCTGGATGCACCACGCCTACATCGACAAGCTGTGGGCCGAATGGCAGGCCCGCCACCCGCAGTCGACCTACCTGCCCGCCGCCGGCACGGCGAACGTGGTGGACCTGAACGACACCATGCGGCCGTGGAACGACGTCACCCCGGCCGACATGCTGGACCACCGCAAGTTCTACACCTTCGACACCGAGCCGGCCGCGGCCGCCGCCAGCCAGCGGTAGTGCAGCTCGGGGCGGCCCACCTGGCCGTACCGGGGGGTGCGGTCCGCGCGGCCGGTGTCCACCAGGTGCTCCAGGTAGCGGCGGGCGGTGATCCTCGAAATCCCGGCCGCCTCCGCCGCCCCGGCCGCGGTCAGCCCCTCGGGCGACGACCGCAGCAGCGCCGCGACCCGGTCCAGGGTCGGCGCGCTGAGCCCCTTCGGGAGTTCGGCGGGAAGCGGCGTGCGCAGGGCGGCCAGCGCCCGGTCCACGTCGTCCTGCCCCGCCGCCTCCCCCGCCGTTGAGCGGAACTCGGCGTAGCGCAGCAGCCGCTCGCGCAGCGTCGGGAAGGCGAAGGGCTTCAGTACGTACTGGACCACCCCGAGCGAGACGCTCTCGCGGACCACGGCCAGATCCCGCGCCGAGGTCACCACGATCACGTCGACCGGATGCCCGGCGGCCCGCAGCCCGCGCGCGAAGCGCAGCCCGTGGCCGTCGGGCAGTCCCAGATCGAGCAGCAGCAGGTCGACCCGGGTCCGCTCCAGGACCCGGGTGGCCTCCGCCAGCGAGTGGACGACGCCGACCGCCGTGAAGCCGGGCACCCGGCCGACGTACAGCGCGTGCGCGTCGGCGGCGACGGGGTCGTCCTCGACCACCAGCACACGCACCGCGGACCCTTGGCCCGCACCCGTCCCGGTCATGCCGGCACCCCCTTCCGAACAGGCAGTCGTACGGTGAACTCGGCTCCCCCGCCCAGGACTTCGGCGGCCTCCGCACTGCCGCCGTGCCGCAGGGCCACCTGCCGGACGAGCGCGAGGCCGAGCCCCCGCCCCTCCCCCTTCCCCGACCAGCCCCGCCGGAACACCTCGGCCGCGGCCCCCTCGGGCAGGCCGGGCCCGTTGTCGGCCACTCGGATCAGCAGCCCGTCCTCCTCCGCACGCACCGTGACCTCGATCCGGGCCCCCGGGACACCGGTCAGCGCGTCCACGGCATTGTCGAGGAGGTTGCCGAGAACGGTGACGAGGTCGCGGGCCGGGAGCGCCTGAACGCCAGTGGCGCCGCGCCCGGGTTCGACCCCGCGGCTGTTCCGGGTCACGACCAGCTCGACCCCGCGCTCGTGCGCCTGGGCGGCCTTTCCCAGCAGCAGCGCCACCAGCACCGGCTCACCGACGGCGGTGACCACCTCGTCCGTGAGGGCCTGGGCCAGCTGGAGTTCGGCGGTGGCGAACTCCACCGCCTCGTCCGCGCGGCCGAGTTCGATGAGCGAGACCACGGTGTGCAGCCGGTTGGCCGCCTCGTGGGCCTGGGACCGCAGTGCCTGCGTGAACCCGCGCTCGTGGTCCAGCTCCCCGGTGAGGGCCTGGAGTTCGGTGTGGTCGCGCAGGGTGACCACGGTGCCGCGGCGGCCGCCGCCCGCGACGGGCGCGCTGCTCAGGACCAGCACCCGCTCCGCCGTCAGGTGCACCTCGTCCACCCGGGGCCGGTCGGCGAGCAGCGCCCCGGTCAGCGGCGGCGGCAGCCCGAGGTCGGCGACCGAGCTGCCCCGCACGTCCCCGCGCAGTCCCAGCAGTTCGCGGCCGGCGTCGTTGATGAGGGTGATCCGGCGCTGCCCGTCGAGCATCAGCAGCCCCTCGCGGACGGCGTGCAGGGCCGCCTGGTGGTAGTCGTACACGCGGCACAGCTCGGCCGCGTTCATGCCGTGCGTGTGGCGGCGCAGCCGGGCGTTGACGACGTACGTGCCCACCGCGCCGAGGGCGAGGGCCCCGGCCGCGACCCAGACGAGGGCCGAGAGCTGCGCGGCGAGGCGGGCGCTGATCACGCGGACCGTGATGCCGGAGCTGACCATGCCGATCACGCGGCCGTCGTCGAGGAGCGGGGTGACCACGCGGATGGACGGGCCGAGGGTGCCGGTGTAGGTCTCGCTGAAGGTCTCGCCGCGCAGGGCGGGGGCGGTGTTGCCCAGGAAGGGCTCGCCGATGCGCCGCGGGTCGGGGTGGGTCCAGCGCCGCCCGTCCGGGGCCATGATCGTCACGAAGTCCACTTCCGAGTCGACGCGGACACGCTCGGCGTAGGGCTGGAGCTCGGCCGTCGGATCGGTGCCGCGCGCGGCTCCCCGTACGGCCTCCAGGACGGCGGGCGAGTCGGCGACGGCGCGGGCCACGGCCCCGGCCTGGCGCCGGGCGGCGTCCTCGGCCTGGCCGTGGGCGGTGGCGTACGCGAAGACCGCACAGCCGGCGACGACCACGGCGACGAGCAGCACCTGCATGGCGAAGAGCTGGCCGGCGAGGCTGCGCGGCGGACGGGGGAAGCGGAGCATGGCGCTCAGTGTGCACGGGGCGTGAACTCAATGAACGCAACGGTGACCGGGGTCACAGTGCTGGGCGATGGTCTGGCGGGACGATTTCCACCACCAGGAGGCGAACGTGGCCGCCAGACGCGACAAGACCCATTACCTGTACATCGCGGTGATCGCCGCGGTGGTGCTCGGCATCACCGTCGGCTTCGCCGCCCCCGGCCTGGCCGTGGAGCTCAAACCGCTGGGCACCGGCTTCGTGAACCTCATCAAGATGATGATCTCGCCGGTGATCTTCTGCACGATCGTGCTGGGCATCGGCTCGGTCCGCAAGGCGGCGAAGGTGGGCGCCGTCGGCGGTCTCGCCCTCGGCTACTTCATGATCATGTCCACGGCGGCGCTGGGCATCGGCCTGCTGGTCGGGAACATGCTGGAGCCGGGCAGCGGCCTGCACCTGACCGAGGCGGCGAAGCACGCGGGCGAGGCGCAGGCCAAGGCGGGCGGGGCGCAGACCACGCAGGAGTTCCTGCTCGGGATCATCCCGACGACGCTGGTGTCCGCCTTCACCGGCGGCCAGGTGCTGCAGACCCTGCTCGTGGCGCTGCTGTGCGGGTTCGCGCTGCAGGCCATGGGCCCGGCGGGGGAGCCGGTGCTGCGCGGGATCGGGCACGTGCAGAAGCTGGTGTTCCGGGTCCTGGCGATGATCATGTGGGCGGCGCCGGTGGGCGCGTTCGGCGCGATCGCGGCGGTGGTCGGGGCGACCGGGATCGACGCCCTGAAGTCGCTGGCCGTCATCATGATCGGCTTCTACGTGACCTGCCTGCTGTTCGTGTTCGTCGTGCTCGGCACCCTGCTGCGGCTGTGCACCGGGATCGGCATCCTGACGCTGCTGCGCTACCTGGGCCGGGAGTTCCTGCTGATCCTGTCGACCTCCTCCTCGGAATCGGCCCTTCCGCGGCTGATCGCGAAGATGGAACACCTGGGCGTCTCCCAGCCGGTGGTCGGCATCACCGTTCCGACGGGCTACTCCTTCAACCTGGACGGCACCGCGATCTACCTGACGATGTCCTCGCTCTTCGTCGCGGAGGCCATGGGCCAGCCGCTCGCCCTGGGCGAGCAGGTCTCGCTGCTGCTGTTCATGATCATCGCTTCGAAGGGAGCCGCCGGTGTGACCGGCGCCGGTCTGGCCACCCTGGCAGGCGGGCTCCAGACGCACCGGCCGGAGCTGGTCGAGGGCGTCGGGCTGATCGTGGGCATCGACCGGTTCATGAGCGAGGCCCGCGCCCTGACGAACTTCGCGGGCAACGCGGTGGCCACGGTCCTCATCGGCACCTGGACCAAGGAGTTCGACCGCGAACGGGCCGCCGAAGTCCTCGCGGGACGGCTGCAGTTCGACGAGGCCACGCTGGTCGACGACGGGCACGGTACGGAACCCCCCTCCGTACCCGGCCAGTCGGCCGGCGCCAGGGACGGCGTACCGGCGTAGCCGGTCCGTCGGCCGCGGGCCGGCCGGGCCGGGCTCGCCCCCACGGTGCCCAGCCCGGTCGGCCCGCCGATTCCACCGATCGTTTTCAGCCATTCGATCTTCAATTCGGCTGCACTAAAAGGTACTTCCGCCAAGGGGCACGCGTCTGACATCTTGCGTCCACCACTCGTTTCGTACTGCCCGGTAACTGCCATCCGCACACCGGGTCATCGGAGGACGCATTGATACCCCACATATCCAGCCGACCCCGACGTACCCTCGTTCTGGCCGCGTCGCTCGGTGCGGCCCTGGCCTTCGGAGCCCCCGCGGCATTCGCCGGCACCCCGGTGGTGCCGTCCGCCCCGGCCGCCAAGGCCCCGGCCAAGGCCCCGGCCGCGGCGCCGACTTCCCAGAGTGCGACCTGGGCTGCCGGCACCCGCGCCTACCTCGTGATCACCGCCCCCGGTGACAACTCCGCCGTGCGCTCGGCCATCACCGCCAACGGCGGCACGGTCTTCTCGGCGTTCGACGCCATCGGCGTGATCGTGGCCCACTCCGCCTCCGCCGACTTCGCGACCGCCATGCGCGGTGTCAGCGGCGTGCAGCAGGTGGGCGCGACCCGTACCTCGGACGTGCCGGCCGATGCCTACAACCCGGCGCTGCCCGCCAACCCGGCGCAGTCGACCACCCCGGCCGGCGAGCCCGTCCGCGCCGACATGAGCCAGATCAAGGCCGACCAGGCATGGGCCGTGACCACCGGCTCGTCGGCGGTCAAGGTCGGCATCCTCGACACCGGTGTCGACGACCAGCACCAGGACCTGGCCCCGAACTTCAACACCGCCGACTCGGTCTCCTGCGCCTACGGCAAGCCCGACACCCGCGCCGGCGCCTGGCGGGACGTCGGCGACCACGGCACGCACGTCGCCGGTACGGTGGCGGCCGCCAAGAACGGCAAGGGCGTCATCGGCGTGGCCCCGAGCGTGAAGATCTCCTCGGTCCGCATCGCCGAGCCGAACACCTCGCTCTTCTTCGCCGAGAACACCATCTGCGGCTTCGTGTGGGCCGGCGACCACGGCTTCAAGGTCACCAACAACAGCTACTACACGGACCCGTGGCAGTTCAACTGCCCGGACAACGCCGACCAGGCCGCCATCATCGAGGGCGTCCGGCGCGCCCAGGAGTACGCCGAGGGCAAGGGCTCGCTCCAGGTCGCCGCGGCGGGCAACGAGAACTACGACCTCGCCAACAAGACGACCGACAGCGCCAGCCCGAACGACTCCACGCCGGTCACCCGCACCATCACCAACGCCTGCCTCGACATCCCGACCGAGCTGCCGGGCGTGGTGACGGTCGCCGCCAACGGCGACGGCGTCACCAAGGCCTCCTTCTCCAACTTCGGCCGCGGCGTGATCGACGTCTCCGCCCCGGGCAGCAACGTCTACTCCACCGTCCCCGGCGGCAAGTACGGCTCCAAGAGCGGCACCTCGATGGCCTCCCCGCACGTGGCCGGCGTCGCCGCGCTCATCGCCAGCACCAACCCCGGCATCACCCCGGCGCAGATCCGCGAGAAGCTGGCCACCCAGGCGAACGACATCCCCTGCCCGGCGGACGGCCGCTGCACCGGCACCACCGCCAACAACGGGTTCTTCGGCGAGGGCCAGGTCGACGCCCTGAAGGCGGTGGGCACGCCGCCGCCCGGCAAGTTCTTCGAGAACCCCGGTGACTTCGCCATCGGCGACAACACCACCGTGGAGAGCCCGATCACCGTCAGCGGCGTCACCGGCAGCGCGCCGGCCGCCCTCAAGGTGGGCGTGAAGATCGTGCACACCTACATCGGCGACCTGAAGGTGGACCTCATCGCTCCGGACGGCACCGTCTACACCCTGCACAACCGGTCCGGCGGCAGCACCGACAACATCAACCAGGTCTACACGGTCAACGCCTCCTCCGAGGTGGCGAACGGCACGTGGAAGCTCCGGGTGAACGACAACGCGGGTGGCGACACCGGCCGGATCGACTCCTGGAACCTCACCTTCTGACGCAGGACGTCACAGCGTCACCACACACAGACGCAGGCCATCGGGGAGCGGCCGTCCGCCCCCGGTGGCCTGCGCCGTTCCCGCCCCGCCCCTACCGGGTCCGCAGCACGCAGTCCCCGCACAGGCCGCCGCCGGCCACCTTGTAGTACAGGCAGCAGCTGCGCCGTACGAAGGCCACCCCCAGGCCCTCCTCGTGGATGAAGGTGCCGGTCCCGCCGAGCGCACCGCCGTCGGCCAGCAGGCCGGCCGCCAGGGCGACCGCCGCGCCGCCCGGCACCCGGTCGAGCAGCACCCGCAGCGCCCCCACCAGCCCGGACGCCGCGTTGCCGCGCAGCACCTTCGGCGACACCCCGTAGCGCTCCCGCAGGCCCGCTTCGAGGAGTTCCAGGTTTCCGAGGACGTTCGCGCCGAGCTCCGCGGCCGGCCGGGCCCCCTCGCCGGGGGCGGGCAGCCACAGCTCCAGCGATCCGGCGGCGGGCAGCCGCCACCACACCCGGTCCGGCGCCAGGTCCGGCACCCGCCCGCCGAGTGCGGCGCAGCCGAGGCCGAGGGACCACAGCCGCGAGGCGATCCCGAACTGCGCCGTCGACGCCGCCACCCGGCCGGGGCCGCTGCCGATCCGCCGGCCCACCTCGGCCACGTACGGCCCGAGCAGATCCCCGTACAGCTCGGTCAGGGGCCGGAATCCGTCGCCGGGCGGCTCCGCTCCGTACGGCACGGCGAAGAACGGCCCCACGGCCGCCAGGCGGCGCAGTACGTCGTCCATGTCCATGGCGAAGATGATCTCAGGCGGCGGGTGCGTCGCCGACGGGGCCCGCCCCCGCCCCCGGCCGCACCGGCTCCCCGGCCGGTACGCCGCCCTGGGCGGGCCCGGCGCCGCGCCGGCCGGCCCCGGCCCACCGGACCGCCGGGCCCATGGCGTACGAGGCGGCCAGCAGCACCGCGCCGAGCAGCAGCCAGCCGGGGATCCCCCACAGCAGGAGCAGGGACGTCAGCACCGTGGGTCCCAGGGTCCGGGCGATCGGCACGCCCGTCCCGAAGAACCCCTGGTACTGGCCGATCCGCTCGGCGGGAGCCAGCGAGAAGCCGATCTGCCAGGACCCGGCGGACTGCCGCATCTCCCCGTCCGCCTGGAGCACCGCGCCCGCGACGAGCAGCGCCGCGGCCGCCCAGCCCGCCCCGGGCAGCGCCGAGAGGGCGAACACCGCGCAGGAGGCGGCCATGACCAGGCCGGACACCCGTACCGCCCGCCGTGCGCTGTCCAGGTCGGTCACCGGCCGCGCCATCCGCACCTGGAACAGCATCACGGCCACCGTGTTGAGCACGAACAGCGCCGAGACCAGCCAGCCGGGGGCGGTGGTGCGCTCCGCGATCCACAGCGGGATCGCCAGGCTGAGCAGCGGCATCCGCAGCAGCAGGACCGCGTTCAGCAGGGTCACCAGTGCGTACGGCCGGTCCCGGAGCACCTCCAGCCGCGGCTCCCCCGCCGCCCGCCCGGGCACGGGGGACACCCGGGGCAGCCGGAGCAGGACGGCGGCGCAGACGAGGAAGCTGACCGCGTCGACGGCGAGCACCGCCAGGTAGGCCCGCTCCGTGCCGGCGCCGAGGGCGAGGCCGCCCAGCGCCGCGCCCAGCGCCAGCCCGGCGTTGAGCACGGCCTGGAGGTGGGCCAGGACGCCGGTGCGCTCCTGCGCCGGCACGAGGCCGGCGAGCAGGGCCTGCCGGGCGGCCGCGAGCCCGCACTGGGCGATGGCGTAGCCGGTGACGGCGACCAGGAAGGCCCCGTACGAGCGGATCAGCAGGAAGGAGGCGACACAGGCGGCGGTGGCCAGCGCCAGCAGCACGGAGGTGCCGCGCGGGCCGCGCCGGTCTGCGAGCGCGCCGAGCGGGATCCCGGCGGCCGAGCCGACGGCCCAGGCGAGGGTGAGGCCCAGGCCGATCTGGGCGGGTGAGAGGCCGACCACGCGGGTGAAGTAGAGGGCCGAACAGACGTAGTAGGCGCCGTCCCCGATCGAGTTGGCGAGCTGGGCGGCGGCGAGTCGGCGGGGCGCTCCGGGCGCGGGGAGTATCCGTGTCGTCACCCGTTCATTCCACCAGCGGAGTGGCCCACGGGAGTGGTCCAATCAGCCGGCGCTTCACCGGGCCAATCCGCGCGGGCCGGGGCCCCTCGGCCCGCTGTCGGCGGACCCGGCGGGATGTCCGGCAACGTCCGGTTGACGGCCGTCGGCCGGGCCGCGTCGGGCGGGTGTCCGGCGGCGACTCGGGGCGCGCGCATCTTCGCAGGTCAGAGGTGATAAAAACGGTCTTCGGCGATCTTCGGGGCGGCCGTCCGGGGGGCCGTCGAAAAACATGGCCGTGCCGTTGCCATTTTGGGGGTTCATGCGAGCCCGTTATCGGGCTACATTGAGCCACTCGCGTTCACCTGACATCTCGTTGCCTTTCACCCACGTTTTGCGCGGGGGGTGACGTCAGGAGCGCACGCTGTACAACCACCCCACCGCCCAGAAGGACCGAAGGCTCCGTGCCCGTACCCGTACTCCTCGCCGGCCGCACCGTGCGGCTGGAGCCCCTCGCCCCCCACCACACCGAGGCCTTGGCCATGGCCGGGGCCGAGGATCGTACGACCTACGCCTTCACCCCCGTACCCCACGGGGTGCAGGCGTCCCACGAGTACATCGAACGTGCCCTCGCCGATCAGGCGGCGGGCCGATCGCTCCCGTTCGCCGTGGTGAGAGCCGCGGACGGCCTGGTTGTCGGTTCCACCCGGTTCCTGGAGCTGGACTACTGGCAGGGGCCCCTGGTGTGGCCCGCCGTGCCGGGCGTCCCCTTCGGTGATCCGCTGACGGCGATCCCCGATGCCGCCGAGATCGGGAACACCTGGCTGTCCCCGAGCGCCCAGGGCACCGGGATCAACACGGAGGCGAAGCTGCTCATGCTGCGCCATGCCTTCGAGACCTGGGGTGTGCGGCGGATCTCCCTGCGTGCGGACGCCCGGAACGTCCGCTCGCGCGCCGCGATGGAGCGCCTCGGGTTCACCCCGGAAGGGGTGCGCCGGGCCCATTCGCGGGGGCTCGACGGCGTCGTGCGCAGCACCGCCTTCTACTCGATCCTCGACGAGGAGTGGCCGGCCGTCCGGTCGATCATCGAGCTGAGGCTCTCGGCCCGCGCTCCGCGCAAGCGCCGGCGCAAGGCGCTCGTTCCGGCGTAACGGTCCTGCACGCGGCTCCCCGCGCGGCCCCGCACGGCCCCCGCCCCGACTCCCGTACGGCATCCGCCGCGGCGGGTCCGGGGCGGGGGCCGCTGCCGTCCGGCGGGCGGGGCCGCTGCCGTCCGCCGACAGAAACGGAATCGGAAGCGTCACTTTCCGGGGGTGTGCGGACCCGCGGGGAGCTCGGCCCGGTCGGGCGCGGAGCTCCGTCGCTCCGTCAGCTGTTCGGCAACGAGCGTCTCCAGAGGAAACCAAGAGCTGGAAAAAAGCGGAACCGGGGAACACGTAGGCTCATCCTTCGAACCGAAGAGACCGACCCCCCGATGGGGCAGCACCAGCCGGAGAGCAACCGCACATGTCGTACTCACCCGACGGACAGCACCAGCCGTACCGGGAAAGGCAGTACCGTCAGCAGCCCTACGGCACCTCGTACGCACAGCCGTACGACCCCCAGGCGCAGCACCAGCCCCCCTACGGGCCCCCGCAGCCGCACCACGGGGAGCAGGAGCCCGAGGACGTCCGGCGGCCGCGGCGCGGCCGCCGCTGGCTGCTGGCGGGCGTGTCCTTCCTCGCCCTCGCCGGCATAGCCGCCGGCGTGATGTGGCACTTCGAGATACCCCCGTTCACCGACAAGGGCAAGGATGTCTCCTTCGGGAAGCCCGCCGCGGACGGCAAGGGCGGGGCCGAGGTCAAGCAGAACCCGAACGCCAAGGCGCTGATGCCGACCGGCCCGAAGGCCGAGTTCAAGAACTCGATGACCTTGAACGACGGCACCCACGTGGCCGTCACCGTGCTGGACGGCAAGAAGTCCGGCTTCAAGGGCAAGGTCTGGGTGTGGGCGCCCAAGGAGTACAACGACCCGAAGTTCGCCAAGAGCGGCTTCCCGGTCCTGATCGCCCTGCCGGGCGGCGCCGGCTACCCCAACAACTACTGGATGGGCACCGACCTGGGCCTCCAGACCAGCATCAGCAAGTGGTACGCCGAGGGCAAGAGCAAGCCGTTCCTGCTGGCCATGCCGGTGCTCAACCCGTCCGGTGACGAGAAGGGCATCTACTGGGACGGCTCCGACATCCCCGGCCAGCCCAAGATGGGCACCTGGCTCACGGAGGACGTGCCGGACTTGATGAAGGCGAACTTCCGCACCATCAAGTCCCGTGACGGCTGGGCCTTCATGGGCTCCTCCACCGGCGGCTTCGCGAGCCTGAAGTCCGTGCTCAAGCACCCGGACAAGTTCAAGGCCGCCATCTGCTCCGGCCCGGACGTGGTGCCGGACTCCCCGCTGTGGAAGGGCCACGAGAAGGAGAAGGCCGAGAACGACCCGGGGACGCTGGCGAAGGCCCTGATCGACAAGAAGGGCCCGGAGGTCTACCTCGCCTTCCAGGTCGGCGACAACGAGAACAACAAGAAGACCCTGCCCGACGTGCAGAAGTGGATCGCGACCTACGGCAAGGGCCCCGTCCACACCAGCATGAGGGTCATCCCGAACGGCCAGCACAACGCCAAGACCTACGTGCCCAGCATGGGCGAGGGCCCGATCCAGTTCATCAGCAAGGTCATCGAAGGCCCGGTGGAGTAACGGCAGGCACCGACTCCTCCGTCCGAGTACGCCGCGGCCCGCCGAACACCATCGGCGGGCCGCCGCCGTCCCAGGCCGCCCAGCCGGGGCTGCCGGACACGGCGAAGCGCACCCAGGCCGCGTGCATCCGGTCGGCCAGCTCCTGCGGGGCGCCCGGCCCGGCCAGCCGCTCCCCCTCCGGCACGGAGAGGGTGTCGAAGACGAAGCCCAGCTCCAGGGCGTGGCAGGCGCCCAGCCCCGGGATGCCGGACGGCCAGGCGAACTCGTACAGGAACCTCGGCGCCGCCTCCGGGTCCGCGGCGCGCGTGCCGGCGAGGCGGCGCAGCGGGTCGCGCAGCAGCCGGTCCGTGAGCAACTGGCCCGCGATCTCGGCCGGGCTCGCCCCGGGCAGCGCGGCCCGCAGCGCCTCCACCGCGGCGCGGTCCTTGCCGCTGCGGGCCCGGGCCAGCGCCACGGCGAGCGGGCCGAGCCGGTCCAGCAGCCGCATGGCGCCCGTGGGGGCGAGCCAGAGCCGGTACTCCTCGCTGGTCCAGCCGAGCAGCAGCGGCAGGTCCGCGGCCCGGGCGGCGGCCTCCCGCAGGGGGTCGCCGGGCAGTGTGCCCGGATCGGTGACCAGCCCGAAGGCGGGTCCGGCGGCCAGCGGGCTCGAGCGGCGCGAGGCGGCGCCCTGGGTGGCGAGGAGGTCCGGCAGCGGGACCGCGGCGAAGGCCTCGGCGGTCGCGGGCACCTTCAGCAGGGAGGCCATCCGCCGGACCATGGCGCGCACCCGGTCGCGGGGCAGCACCTCGGGAGCCCCGCTCTGCAGGGCGGCCTGCGCGAACAGCCCGGCGGCCCGCGGGGCGGCGAGCAGGGCTCCGACGCTGATCGCACCCGCGGACTCGCCGAACACGGTGACGCGGCCGGGGTCCCCGCCGAAGGCCTCGATGTTCTCCTGCACCCAGGTCAGGGCGGCGATCTGGTCGAGCAGGCCCCGGTTGGCGGGGGCGTCGGGGAACAACCCGTACCCGAGGACGCCCAGCCGGTAGTTGGCCGAGACCAGGACCACCCCGTCGCGGGCGAAGGCGGAGCCGTCGTAGACGGGGACGGCAGAGGAGCCGCGGGTGAGCCCCCCGCCGTGGAGCCACACCATGACCGGCAGCCGCGCCGCGGGGTCCGGGTCCGGGGTCCACACGTTGAGGTTGAGGCAGTCGTCCCCGGGGATGTCCGGGTCGGCCAGCAGGGCGGCGAACTTCGGCGGGTAGGGCACCTTGGGGGCGGTGGGCCCGTACGCCCCGGCGTCGCGGACGCCCTCCCAGGCGGCCGGGGGCCCGGGGGCGGCGAACCGCAGGGGCCCGACGGGCGGGGCGGCGTACGGGATGCCGCGGAAGACGGCGATCCCGCCGGATCCGGTCCGGCCCTCGACCACGCCGTGCCGGGTCCTGGCCATGGGCCGGCCGCCGATGCCCGCTGTGCTCATCGCGTCCTCCGTGGAACCGTTGCGTCCGGCACGTCCGGCGCGGTACTCCAGTGTGCCGTCAAACGCCGCGCACGTTTCGCACAGGCGCCCCACGGGTGACACCACACGTCCGCCACCGCGCCGCTCTCCTCGGAGCCGGGCTGCCCGGGCAAGGCGGCCGCGGTGCTCCGGGCCGGCGCCGGCGGCCGGAGCACACCGCGGTTCGCGTCCGTACGGTCCGGGATCACCGCGAAGGCCCGGCAACCGTGACTCCCGGGCTCCTGCCGCGTTGTATGCCATGTCGAATGCCGCAGATCCTTGCGGCGCCCATCTCAGGAGGAGATTCTTGATGTCGCGTATCGCGAGGGCAATCGCCGTCACCGCTGCCGCCGGTAGCGCCCTGGCCGCCGGTGCGGGTCTGGCCGTCGCCGATGCCGGAGCGCACGCTGCGGCGACCGGCTCGCCCGGTGTCCTGTCGGGCAACGTCGCCCAGCTTCCGCTGCACGTTCCGGTCAACCTGTGCGGAAACACCGTGAACGTGATCGCCCTGCTGAACCCCGCGTTCGGCAACACCTGCGCGCCGGGTGAGGCGTACGACACCGACGGCTACGGCGGCTGATCGCCTTACCGGCCCTGCCGACGCCATGAGGGCCCCCGCCGCGCGGCGGTGGCCCTTCCGTGTGCCGGCCGTGGATCACTCGTAGCGGTACAGGCCCTGGTGGCCGAGCATCTCGCGAGGGGTGACGTTCCACGGCGGCATCGGCTCGTCCAGGGAGATCACCCGGCCGCGCTGCAGGTCGCCGGGCTCCAGGGGGGCGGCGGGCAGGTAGCCGGAGCCCGGGTGCTGCTGCTGCCAGCGGTCCCAGAGCAGGTCGATGAAGGCGTGGTGCAGCCAGAAGGCCGGGTCGTTGGGGGCCGTGCCGCCGGTCATGTGGCCGCCGATCCACTGGTGGACCTTGTTGTGGTTGCGCCAGCGCTCGCTCTTCGGGGCGACCCAGCCCTCCAGCTTGTTGCGGAACCCGCCGTCGGCCGCGGTGGAGTTCCAGGGCGAGGTGTCGTACACCGGGTCGTCGAGCGCCCACTGGAGCTCGGCCCGGGTGGGCAGGGTGATGGGGTTCTGCGGTCGGCCCAGGTTGCGGGTGAGGAAGCGGGCCTCCGAGAAGCCGACCGTGACTTCCCAGTTGCCCTGCCGGTGGGCGAACGGGCCGGTCATCACCTGGCGGTCGCCCTCCCGGCCGGTGCCGCCGAGGAAGTCCTCGGCCCACAGCGAGGAGGCCGGGCTGTTGTCGGTGGTCCAGTCCCAGTACGGGATGCTCACGCCCGGGTCGACGCCCCGGAGCAGCTGCTCGAACTCGAGCAGGTAGCGCCGGTGCCAGGGGAAGAACGAGGGGGACATGTGCCCCACCCGCAGCTTGGTTTCCCGGTCGGGCACGAAGTACTTGTCGTGCGTGCGCACCAGCGCGTCGTACGCGCCGGTGCGCTTGAGCTCCAGGACGGCCGCCGTGAACCTCCTCTTCTGGGCACTGGTCAGATTCCGCTGGTTCTGCCGGGTGTACATCGCGAATTCCCCTCCCGATCCGTGCGTCAGCCGTGGTGCGGGGCGCCGAGTGCCAGCTGCGTGGTGCCGAGTTCGTCGACGGCCGCGCGGGCGAGCTCCAGCGGGGTCGCGAAGGACTGGAAGTGGTTGATCCCGCTGAGGTAGCTGCCGTCGGCGCGGCGCATCACGTGCAGGGGCCGGCCGTCGATGCGGACCCCGGACCCGGTCACGGCGATGTGCCGGCCGCGGTACGTCTCCGTCTCCTCGGCCAGAGGCGCCGGGGTGAGGGTCTGCCGGGGCCGGCGGGCGCGCAGGACGGGCGCCAGGATTGCGGCGGTGCCGGCCAGCACCGCCGCGGTGAAGGCCGTACGCAGGACTGCGCGGCGGGTCGGTCGTGCGCAGGCGGATGCGGCATGCATAATTCTCTCCCTCGCTCGGTGGCTCGCGCTACGGGGTCTAACGCGGCTCGGCGGTGGAGGTCACCTGGGCTGCCCGGGGCGCTTGTAGTAGAGGGTCGTGGGACGGAGGCGGCCCGCCGTGTCGGCGGCGTAGTCGGGGATGGTGCCGGCCTCGGTCCAGCCGGCGGCCCGGTAGACGCGCTCGGCGCCGCTGCCGGTCTCGGTGTCGAGGAAGAGGAGCAGCACCCCGGCGCGGGCGGCGGCCCGCTCGGCCTCGGCGAGCAGGGCGCGGGCCGTGCCGCGGCCGCGGGCCTCCGGGTGGACCATGAGCTTGCGCAGCTCGGCGCGGTGCCGGCCGTTGGGCTTGGCCTCCCGCTGCCAGCTGACGGTGCCGTCGATGCGGGCGCCGGCGGCGAGCCGGGAGACCCACAGGGCGGGGGAGCCGTCGTCGAGGGCGGGCCGGAGCCCCTCCCACCAGGCGGCGGCGCCCGTGTGGTCGAGGTCGGCGAGGAAGCCGATCGGGGCGCCGCCCCCGACCACCGCGAGGAGCAGGTCGGCGAGTTCGTCGCGGTGGAGGGGCAACTGGTCTGCGGTGATACGGGTGATGAGCGCGGTCACGGGCCGAGCATAATGATCGCCGGGAGGGCCCCGCCGGGGCGGATCCTCCCGGCTACGGGGCGGGGAGTTCCGTGAAGTCCGCGACCAGGCCGTGGTGGTGTCCGGCCGTGCCGAGGGCCAGCGAGTCGGCCTTGGCCCGCTTGAGGTAGAGGTGGGCCGGGTGCTCCCACGTCATCCCGATGCCGCCGTGCAGCTGGACGCACTCCTCGGCGGCCCGCACCGCGACGCCGGAGCAGTGGGCCTGGGCCACGGCCACCGTGAGCGGCGCGTCCGGGGAGGCGGTGGCGAGGGCGTCGGCGGCCGCCCGGGCCGCCGCGCGCGCCGAGGCGACGTCCAGCCAGAGCCGGGCGAGGCGGTGCTTGAGCGCCTGGAAGGAGCCGAGGGGACGGTTGAACTGGTGGCGGGCCTTGAGGTGGGCCACGGTCTGCGTCAGGCACCACTCGGCGATCCCGACCTGCTCCGAGGCGAGCAGCCCCGCCCCCGACAGCAAGGCCCCGGCCACGGCCGCGCGGGCCGTCCCCGGGTCGGCGAGCAGCGTGCCGGGCGCCCGGTCCAGGGTGACGTGGGCCGGCGGCCGGGTCAGGTCCAGCGGGACCTGCGGCGCGAGCGAGACGGCGGCCGCCTCGACCGCGTACAGCCCGGTATCCGCGAGGACCAGCAGCACGTCGGCGGCGGCCGCGTCCGCCACCGTCGTGGCCCGCCCGGTCAGGATCCCGCCCCCGGCGTCCCGTACGGGGGCCGGCAGCGGCGCCCCCGGGGCCAGGGTCAGCGGCAGCGCCGGTACGCAGACCCGCCGGCCGGCGGCCAGTTCGCGCAGCAGCGGCTGCGATGCGGCCGGGTCGCAGCCCAGCAGGATCTCGGTCGCGAGCACCGCGCTGGTCAGGTACGGGGCCGGGGCCGCGGCGCGGCCGAGTTCCTCCAGGACGACGGCGGCCTCGCGGTGGCCGGCGCCCTGGCCGCCGAGCTTCTCGGGGACGAGCAGCCCGGCCGTGCCGATCTCCGCGGCCAGGGTGTGCCACAGGGCGGGGTCGTGGGGCCGGCCGGTCTCGATGCGGGCGAGCAGGGCGGCGGGGGTGCAGCGGTCGGCGAGCAGGGCCCGTACGGCGGCGCGGAGGGCTTCCTCGGTGTCGGAGTAGAGCAGGTCGAGCTCGGCCGCGGGGAAGGTCGTCATCGGGAGAGGTCCTTCCAGGGGATGTCCTTGTCGTCGCGCGGCTCGGCGGGCAGTCCGAGGACGCGTTCGGCGATGATGTTCAGGAGGATCTCGCTGGTGCCGCCCTCGATGCTGTTGCCCTTGGCGCGCAGGTAGCGGTAGCCGGCGTCGCGGCCGGTGAAGTCGACGGTCTCGGGCCGGCGCATCGTCCAGTCCTCGTACACCAGGCCGTCCTCGCCGAGGAGTTCCACTTCCAGGCCGCTGATCTCCTGGTTGAGCCGGGCGAAGGTGTACTTCATGCCGGAGCCCTCGGGGCCGGGCTGCCCGGCCGCCAACTGCTGGCGCAGCCGCTCGCCGGTCAGCCGGGCGACCTCGGCCTCGACCCACAGCCGGAGCAGGCGCTGGTGCAGGGCGTGGGTGCGCAGGCCGGGCCGTTCGCGCCAGGCGGCGGTGACGGGTGCGATCATGCCGCCTTCGCGGGGGATGCGCATGCCGCCGATGGAGACCCGCTCGTTCATCAGGGTAGTGCGGGCGACCTCCCAGCCCTGGCCGACGGCGCCGAGCCGGTGGGCGTCGGGGATGCGGACGCCGGTGAGGAACACCTCGTTGAACTCGGCCTCGCCGGTGAGCTGGCGCAGCGGCCGGACCTCGACGCCGGGGGCGTGCATGTCGCACAGGAAGTAGGTGGTGCCCCGGTGCTTGGGCAGGGCCGGGTCGGTGCGGGCGATCAGGATGGCCCAGCGGGCGGTGTGGGCGCTGGAGGTCCACACCTTCTGGCCGTCCACCACCCACTCCCCCGCGGCCTCGTCGAGGACGGCCCGGGTGCCGAGGGCGGCGAGGTCGGAGCCGGCGCCGGGCTCGCTGAAGAGCTGGCACCAGACCTCCTCGCCGACCCACAGCGGGCGCAGGAAGCGCTGCTTCTGCTCCTCGGTGCCGTACGCCAGGATCGTCGGGGCGGCCATGCCGAGGCCGATGCCGATGCGGCGCGGGTCGTTGCCGGGGGCTCCGGCGGCCTCCAGCGCGGTGTCCACGGCGGCCTGGAGGGAGCGGGGCGCGCCGAGCCCGCCGAGTCCTTCGGGGTAGTGGACCCAGGCGAGGCCGGCGTCGAAGCGGGCCCGCAGGAAGGCGGTGCGGTCGGTGGTGGCGGGCGGGTGCGCGGCGAGCAGTTCCCGGACCCGCCCGGCCAGTTCCTCGGCGGTGGTCACCGTCGGGCACCTCCGTCCGGGCCCGGTACGACGACCAGCCGGCCGGTGGTGGTGCCGTCGGCGACGCGCTGCACGGCGTCGGCGGCTGCGGTGAGCGGGACCCGTTCGCTGATCAGCGGTGTGACGGCGCCCTCGGCGGCGAGCCGGGTGAGTTCGGTGTGGCAGGCGAGGACCGCGGCCGGGTCCTTGGCGGCGTACAGCCCCCAGTGGAGCCCGAGGATGGAGTAGTTCTTGACCAGGGCGTGGTTCAGGGCGGGGGTGGGGACGGTGCCGCCGGCGAAGCCGACGACGACGATCCGGCCCTCGAAGGCCACGCACTTGGCGGAGGCGGCATAGGCGCTGCCGCCGACGGAGTCGTAGACGACGTCGGCGCCGCGGCCGCCGGTGAACTCCTTCACCCGGGTGGCGATGTCCTCGGCGGTGCGGTCGATGACGAGGTCGCAGCCGAGTTCCTCGGCGGTGCGGGCCTTGGCCTTGCCGCCGACGACGCCGATGACGGTGGCTCCGGCTGCCTTGCCGAGCTGGACGGCGGCGCTGCCGACCCCGCCTGCGGCGGCGTGCACGAGCAGGGTCTCGCCCGCCCGGAGGCGGGCGCGGCGGTGCAGGCCGAACCAGCCGGTCTGGTAGCCGATGTGCAGGGCGGCGGCCTCGGCGTCGTCGAGGCTGTGGGGGGCCGGCAGCAGGCCGTGGGCGGGGGCGGTGACGTACTCGGCGAAACCGCCGTGGGGCAGGCTGGGGTTGGCGATGACCCGGCGGCCGTCCTCGGTCTCGCCGCAGACCTCGAGACCGGGGGTGAAGGGCAGGGGCGGGCGGATCTGGTACTGGCCGCGTACGAGGAGTGCGTCGGGGAAGTTGACGTTCGCGGCGAGGACGCGCAGCCGCACCTCTCCCTCGCCGGGCACGGGTTCGGGAACCTCTTCGAGGCGCATGGCCTCGCGGGGCTCGCCGGTGGTGTGAACTCGCCATGCCTGCATCCGGGGCCTCCAGCCGCCGTCGGGAACCACGCTCCGCGCGCATACTAAGCGGTCGCTTGCCGTCTTGGGAACGGTGTGACGGGGCTGGGGGGCCGGGAGGGTGGATCAGCGTGAGAAGAGTTCGAACGTCACGGCCGGGCGGCCCCCGAAGCGGGCCGCGGCCCGTTCGGCGAACCCGGTCAGGAAGGTGCGGCAGTACTCGTGCGGATCCTGGTCGGTGAGGACCTCTATGTACGTCTTGTGCTCCATCAGCGACTGGATCGAGCGCTCGAGTCCGGCGGTGGCGTCCGCCGCGTGCGTCGGCGTCGGGGAGCCCGCGACGGCGATCCAGCGCACCCCGTTCCACGGTTCGAGGCCCTGCTCGGTCAGCAGCTCGGGGAAGATCCACCGGTTGCCGGCGTCGGCGGCCGCGTCGAGCGTGGCCCGGCCGACGGCCTTGTGGTCGGGGGTGTTCCAGAACCCGCCGTACTGTCCGCCCCAGCTGTCGCGGTGGTTGAGGGTGATGAGCAGTTCGGGCCGGTGCCGCCGGATGGCGGCCGCGATGTCCCGGCGCAGGTCGAGGCCGTACTCGAGGACGCCGTCGGGGTGGTCGAGGAATTCCACGGTGGAGACCCCGACGACGGCCGCGCTGGCCCGCTGCTCGGCCTCGCGCAGCGGTGCGCACTCCTCCGGCGGGATGGTGTCGATGCCGGCCTCGCCGCGCGTGGCGAGGAGGTATGTCACCTCGCGTCCGCCGTCCGTCCAGTCGGCGATGGCAGCGGCGCCGCCGTACTCCAGGTCGTCGGGGTGGGCGACCACCGCGAGGGCGCGCTGCCAGTCGGTGGGCATGGGCTCCAGCTGCGCGGGCTGTTCCTGATGTTCGGTCATGTCTCGCACAATAGCGAGCGCTCCGTGTTCCCGCCGTCGCGGCGAGTGCGGCGAGGGGGACGTTGAAGCCTCCCCTCCCGACAGGGAGGGGATTCCTCGCACTTCGCCTGACACCTGGCAGATGACAGGTGTCAGGTGTCAGGTGTCAGGTCTTTCAAGATCGGCACTGGCCGGGTCGAGGGCGGAACGGGGGTTCAGAGGACGACGACCGAGCGGAGGACCTCGCCGCGTTCCATCCGGGCGAAGGCGTCCTCGATTCCGTCGAGGGGGATGGTCTCGGAGACGAAGGCGTCCAGGTCGAGGCGGCCCTGGAGGTAGAGGTCGATCAGCAGCGGGAAGTCCCGCTCGGGCAGGCAGTCCCCGTACCAGGAGGACTTCAGGGCGCCGCCGCGGCCGAAGACGTCCAGCAGCGGGAGTTCGAGCTTCATCTCCGGCGTGGGGACGCCGACCAGGACCACGGTGCCGGCCAGGTCCCGGGCGTAGAAGGCCTGCCGGTAGGTCTCGGGGCGGCCGACCGCCTCGATGACGACGTCCGCGCCGTTCCCGCCGGTGAGTTCCTGGATCGCCTTGACCACGTCCTCGGTGCGGCCGTTGACGGTGTGGGTGGCGCCGAGTCCGCGGGCCCACTCCAGCTTCCGGTCGTCGAGGTCGACGGCGATGATGCGGGCGGCGCCGGCCAGCCGGGCCCCCGCCACGGCCGCGTTGCCCACTCCCCCGCAGCCGATGACGGCGACCGAGTCGCCCCGCCCGACGCCGCCGGTGTTCAGGGCCGCGCCGAGGCCGGCCATGACCCCGCAGCCGAGGAGGCCGGCCGCGGCCGGCGAGGCGGCCGGGTCGACCTTGGTGCACTGGCCCGCGGCGACCAGGGTCTTCTCGGCGAACGCGCCGATGCCGAGCGCCGGGGACAGCCGGGTGCCGTCCTCCAGGGTCATCGGCTGGGTGGCGTTGTGCGTGGCGAAGCAGTACCAGGGGCGGCCCCGCTTGCAGGCCCGGCAGGTGCCGCACACCGCACGCCAGTTGAGGACCACGAAGTCGCCGGGGGCGACGGAGGTGACGTCGGGGCCCACCGCCTCCACGGTGCCGGCGGCCTCGTGGCCGAGGAGGAAGGGGAACTCGTCGTTGATCCCGCCCTCGCGGTAGTGCAGATCGGTGTGGCAGACCCCGCAGGCCTGGACACGGACCAGCGCCTCTCCGGGCCCGGGGTCCGGCACGAGGATCGTCGTCGTCTCCACCGGTGCGCCCTTGCTCCGCGCGATGACCCCGCGTACGCGATGCGTCACGTCATACCCCGCTCTGTTCGGATCTGTCTGGATCAACGAACGTACACGGGCGGGGCGGGGTACGGGAGTTGTGTCACGCCCGCGTTTCCGTGGTGGCCAGTTCCGGCGGTACCGCGGCGCGAAGTGCCACCCCGAAGGCGGCCACGGCAGGGTGGGCGGCGGCACCGCTGCGGAAGGCCACCAGCGTACGGCGCTCCATGAGCAGCCGGGTGAGGGCCACGGCCGGGACGGTGTGCCCGGGGATGCCGAGCTGCGGTACGACGGCGACGCCCTGGCCCGCCGCGACGAGGGCGAGCACGGTGGCGAACTCGTCGACCTGGTGGCGCACCCGCGGGGTGAACCCGGCGGCCTGGCAGGCCCGTACGGTCATGGCGTGGCAGAGGGTGCCGGGGGTCGCGGTGATCCAGGGGGCGCCGGCGTGGGCCCGCAGGACGGCGCCCTGGTCGGAGGCCGGCCCGTCCCCGGATCCGGGTCCGGGGGCGGATCCGGGGACGGGTGCGGGGGCGGGTCCGCGATCGGGTGCGGGTCCCGCGGCGGGTGTGACTGCGGATGCGGGTGCGGCTGCGGATGCGGATGCGGCCAGGTACATCGTCTCGCGGTAGAGGGGTGCGGTGGCGAGGCCGGGCTCCGGCGGCGCGGGGACGAAGTCGTACTCGTGCACCAGGGCCACGTCCAGGTCGCCGGCGCGCAGGGCGTGCGCCACGGCCGCCGGGTCGGTCTCCGACACCATCGGCTCCAGCCCCGGATGGCGCCGGGCGAGGGCGACCAGGGCCGCCGGGACGATGGCCCGGGTGGCGGTGGGGAAGGCGCCGATGCGCAGGGCGCCGGCCAGGCCGCTGCGGGCCTCGGCGAGGTCGGCCGCTGCCTCCTCCAGCCGTTCCAGCACGGCCTCGGCATGCCGGACCAGGTTCTGGCCGGCGGGGGTGAGGCGCACGCTGCGGCCGGTGCGTTCCAGCAGCGGGAGGCCGGCCTCGCGTTCGAGGACGGCGAGTTGCTGGGACACGGCCGAAGGGCTGAAGGCAAGTGCCTCCGCCACGGCGGCGATCGTGCCGCGGCGGGCGAGTTCGCGCAGCAGGCGCAGGCGTCGTACGTCGAGCATCGGCCCAGCTTACGGTTCGGGTAAGAAACGCGAACTGGATTCGGCGATCGGGGCGTCCGAGGATCGTCGGCATGGCACAGGACACCGCCCTTCACGGGATTCACGTACCGCTGATCACCCCCTTCACACGCGCCGGGGACGTCGCCGCCGGGGCGCTGGAGGCACTCGCCCACCAGGTGCTCGACGAGGGCGCCACCGGCATCGTCGCCCTCGGGACCACCGCCGAGACCGCCGCCCTGGACGAGGCCGAGCGCGAGCAGGTCACCGACGTCTGCGCCCGGGTCTGCCGGGAGCGGGGGGCGGTGCTGACCGTGGGCGCCGGGGCGAGCGGCACCCGGGCCGCCGAGGCCGCGCTCGGCCGGCTCGCGGACCGGCCCGAGGTACGGGCGGCACTGGTGACCGTGCCGCCGTTCGTACGGCCCGGGGCGGAGGGGGTGGTGGCGCACTTCGCGCGGCTGGCGGAGGTCAGCCCCGTACCGCTGGTCGTCTACCACATCCCGTACCGCACCGGGCAGCCGCTGGACGCGGCCGCACTGCGGCGGCTCGGGGAGCTGCCGGGGGTGGCCGGGGTGAAGTACGCGGCCGGCGGCATCGGCCAGGACGCGGTCGCGCTGCTCGGCGACCTGCCGGACGGCTTCGCGGTGCTGGCGGGCGACGACGTGTACCTGTCGCCGATGCTGGCGCTGGGCGCGACGGGCGGGATCCTGGCCTCGGCGCACCTGGCGACGGCGCGGTTCGCGGAGCTGGCGGCGGCCTGGCGGGCCGGTGACGCGGCCCGGGCCCGGGCGCTGGGCCACGCGCTGGCCGCGCTGTCCGCGGCGGCCTTCGGCGAGCCCAATCCGGCGGTCGTCAAGGGGGTGCTCCACGCCCAGGGGCGGATCCCGAGCCCGGACGTGCGGCTGCCGCTGCTGCCGGCGAGCGCGGGGGCGGTGGCGGAGGCGCTGGAACGGCTGGATCAGCTGGATCGGCTGGATCAGCTGGAGCGCGGGGAGCGGTCGGCGCGGGTCTGAGGCGCCTCGCGGAATGCCCCGACCCATGGCGGGCGCGCCGGAAAGCGCCCGCCGTGGGTGGTTGGGAAAGAACAGCCCGGATGCCCGAATCGGGCGCATTGATGGATGACTTGCCCGTTTTGCTCTCGACGCCCGGAACCCGTGATTTGGGTCACGCGAACAGCCTCAACATCATTTGTCCGGAAGTTCCGGTCCCCTTTCCTGGAAAGGAATTCCGGCATTTCCCGAAGCGGTCTCCAAGGTCATTTCCCGGGCACGTGCGAGCCATTCGATCACCGGGGTGATTTCGAGCCTTGTTCCGTTCCCGCGGACTCGCTTACGGTCACGTCGTTCCCGGCGGGCAGCTGCCGAATCCGGCCGCCGCCAGGGCTCCCCCCGCACCCGCACGTGAGGAATTCCGCCATGCCCGGACACGGCAAGCACCGCCGCCCCAAGCGTCGTCCGATCACCCGCAAGCTGGCCTTCGCGGGCAGCGGCGGCGCTGCCCTGGTCCTCCCGCTGATCAGCGCGACGACTGCCGGTGCGGCCGTCGTCCGGCCGGCCGTATCCCCCGCCGCGACCACCGTGTCGCTGCCTGCGGCGGCTCCTGCCGCAGCGGCGCCCGCCAAGGCTCCCGCGGCCAAGACGGCCGCGGCCCCGACCTACTCCGTGGCCGCCGGCGACACCCTCTCGAAGATCGCCGCCCAGCACTCGGTGACCGGCGGCTGGAAGGCCCTGTACGAGGCCAACCGCAGCGTCATCGGCGGCAACCCGTCGGTCATCCGCCCCGGCACCAAGCTGAGCCTCGGCACCGCGGCGAAGGCCGCGGCGGCCAAGGCGAAGGCCGCGGCCAAGCCGGCCACCGCCTACCCGAACAACCTCGACGGGTGGATCCGGGAGTCCCTGGCCATCATGGCCAAGCACGGAATCCCCGGCACCTACAACGGAATCCACCGCAATGTGATGCGCGAGTCCTCGGGCAATCCGAAGGCCATCAACAACTGGGACTCCAACGCCGCGGCCGGCATTCCCTCCAAGGGCCTGCTCCAGGTCATCGACCCCACTTTCCGGGCCTACCACGTGCCCGGCACCTCGACGGATTCGTACGACCCCGTCGCGAACATCACCGCCGCCTGCAACTACGCGGCCGCCCGCTACGGCTCCATCGACAACGTCAACGGCCCGTACTGACCGGGCCGGACCGGGCGGCGGCCGCCCGGGACGCGCGGGCGCGGGCCAGGGTGCGCAGGGGTGCCACCAGGCCGTAGCCGACGTCGCGGCGGAGGGCGGCCGCGCCGGCCCGCTCCACGGCCGCCAGCTGGTGTCCCATCAGCTCGGTCATCGTGGCGACCACCGGGCGCAGCCCCGGCTCCACCACGTCGAGGATGCCGTCGACGGCCTCCAGGGCGGTCCGGGCGCGCTGCGTGGCCGCGTCGAGGAGGGCGCGTACGGCCGGGGTGTCCCGGGCCTGTTCGAGGTCGGCCCGGGTCACGGAGTGCTCGGCGAGGAGGGCGCGCGGCAGGCAGAGCCGGCCGTCGGCGAGGTCGCCGGCGAGGTCGGCGAGGAAGTCGACGCGCTGGGCGGCGTCCACGAACCGCCGCCAGCCGGCCGCCTGCTCGACGTCGGGGCCGCCCGGGTACTGGAGGCCGGTGAAGGCCATCAGGCCCGGCCAGGCGTAGGCGTCGAGGTAGGCCTGGAAGTCCTCCTCGGTGCCGAAGCCGTCGAAGCCTGCCTCGGCGGTGGCCGCGCCGTCCAGGAACCGGGTGATCCAGTGCGCGGGCAGCCCGCGCGAGGCCACCGCGTGCGCGTAGGCGCGCAGCAGCGGGTCGGGGCTGTCGCCGGTCCGCAGTGCCGTGTCGACGCGCCCGGCCAGCACGGCCAGGCCGTCGTGGCGCTGTTGCGGGGTGCCGGTCTCGGCCACGTCGTCGACCAGGTTCATGAAGCCGACCCCGGCCGTCATCCACGGCACCAGTGCGGGTGCGGCGAGCAGGCGCAGCGTCAGGTACGGGGCCGGTTCCCGGCGCAGGACCCGGCGGGCGGCGCGGGTGTAGTCGTCGCGCAGCCGGGGGTCGCGTATGCCGGCCGCCGTGAGGGTCGTGCGCCAGGTGGGCATGGGGGTCGTGCTCCTCGAACCGTGTCGGACCGTACGCACGCGTATGCGACGTGCGTACGGGTACACGATCTCAGAGGCGGTAGACCTTCTTCACCTTGCCCTGGGTATCGGCGTAAACGTACCCGCCCTGCCCGTACTCGTCGGTGAGGTAGGGCCGCATGGAGGGGGTCTGGTCGAGGAGCCAGGGGTCGATGATGACGTAGCGCGAGGTCGGGTTGGCGACGCCGAGCTCCTGCTTGGCCGTGTCGAGCAGGCCGGGCAGTGCGTCCCAGTTGACGCCGTCCATGTCGATCGGCGGCTCGTTCGGCTTGATGGTGCCGCCGGGGCCGCTGCGCTTGGCCTCGCCGTCGCGGTAGTCCCAGCGGTCGTAGGTCTTGGCGCCGGGGCTGGTCGGGATCGACGCGATGGCGTACTCCTCGTAGACGGTCATCTCCACGAAGGTGGTGGTGCCCGTCTTCTGCTTGAACGCCTCGATCGCGGTGCGGACGTTGGCGGGGGTGAGCAGGCTCCCCTTGGGGGCGGCGGGGCCGCCCTTGGCGCTGGGCGCGGCCGACTTGGCGCCGCCGGTCGCGGCCGGGGTGGCGGGCGCGGAGGCACTGGAGCCGCCGGAGCCGCTGCCGTTCTTGGCGCCGTCCCCGGCATTGCCGCCCGGGAATCCGTTGACGAGGGCGATCGCGCCGCCGACCAGGGCCACCGCGAGGAGGCCGCCGATCAGGGCCGGGCGGCGCCGCGGGGTGTGCGACGCGGGCACGGGCGCGGTGGCCCCGTACGGGGATCCGCCGCCGGGAGTGAACGGCGGCGGCGCGTACGGCCCGGCGGGGGCCGTCCCGCCGGGCGGGGGAACGGCCATCGCCGGGGGTACCGCCACCGCCGGCGGGACGGTCCCGGGCGGCGCCGCGGCGGGCTGTGGCGCGGAGAGCTGGGTGCTCGGCGGGCCGTACCGGCCGAGGCCCGCCGGGGGCGTCCGCGGGGCCGCCGAAGCCCCGCCGAGAGCAGCGCTCGCGTCCCGGAGCAGCTGTTCCAGCCGGGCCGCGTCGGGCCGCACCGCCAGGTCGCGTACGAGCAGCTGCTCCAGGACGGGCCCCAGCGGGCCGGAGCGCACCGGGGCCGGGATCGGGTCCTCCAGCACGGCGACGACGGTGGCCAGGCTGGTGGCGCGGCGCATCGGGTGCGTGCCCTCCGCCGCCACGTACAGCAGCATGCCGAGCGACCACAGGTCGGAGGCCGGGAGCCCCTCCTCGCCGCGCGCCCGCTCGGGCGCGATGTACTCGGGCGAGCCGATGAGCACGCCGGTGGAGGTGAGGGCGGTCGAGCCGTGCAGGGCCGCGATGCCGAAGTCGGTGAGCACGGCCGAGCCGTCGGCCCGCAGCAGCACGTTGGCCGGCTTCACGTCGCGGTGCAGCACCCCTTCGGCGTGCGCGGCGCGCAGCGCGGACAGTACGTCGAGGCCGATCCCGATCACGTCGGCTACCGGCATCGGCCCCGACTCCAGCCGGTCGTGCAGGGAGCCGCCCTTGACCAGCTCCATCACGATCCACGGGTGCCCGTCCGTGCCGGCCGGGGGCTCGACGATGTGGTGGATGGTCACCACGTTCGGGTGCGCGAGGCGGGCCAGGGCCCGGGCCTCGCGCACCGCGCGCTCCCGCAACTGGACGGTGAGGCCGGGCGTGGCCGCGGCCGTCGCCGGGTCCGGCGGGCGCACCTCCTTCAGGGCGACATCGCGGTGCAGGGCGATGTCGCGGGCGCGCCACACCGTGCCCATGCCACCGGCGCCGAGCGGCGCCACCAGTTCGAATCGGCCGTCGACCAGCTGTCTGCCGGCCTCACTTCTGTCCATGGCGGGACATCGTAGGCGGCGCCGCCGTCAACAGCGTCGCCGGTCCTCCGTCAGCAGGCCCTGCACGGTGGTGACGGTGCGGTCGTAACATCCGCGCGGCGCTCCGGCCCCGTACAGCCGGTAGCGCTCGGTGCTGGTGCCGACGGCGTGCCGCTGCTCGCGCGGCACGTTCGCCGTGTAGCTCGCGTCGCCCGTGTACGTGTCGTCGAGGCGGGTGCGGTCCACGGTCCGGCCGCCGCGCAGGGTCGTGGTCTCGGCCCGGTCGCCGAGCGTGATGACGGTGCGCAGCCGGTCCCCGGCGCCGAGGGTGGTCTCGCCGTCCATGGTGTACGTGCGTGCGGTGCGGGTGGTGGCGTGTCCGCGGGTGACGCTCTCCTCGTCGGTCCAGGTGCCCGTCAGGGCGTCCTGGTTCTCGCCGTCCGTCCAGCGGTGCACGGAGGTGTTGCGGACGGTGCGGGTGACGGTGGTGGTGAGCCGGCCGTGGGAGGTGTCGAGCCGTCCGGAGACGGTCAGGCGGTGCCCGCCCTCGGTGTCGAGGCGGTGCGGGGTGCCGGCCGTACCGGGCGTCCAGGGGCTGGAGTTGGCCGGTTCGCCCTCCTCGTGCCGGGTCAGGGAGCCGGTGACGACGGCCCGGCCCTCGTCCTGCCACAGCAGCAGGTTCGCCGGGGTGCTCCAGCCGGTCTGCCCGGCCGGGACGCCGGCGACGGACACCTCGATCCGGTGCTCGCGGCCGTCGTTGAGGAGCGCGGCGAAGGGGGTCAGGTCGTAGACGACCGGCCGGACGTCGAAGGCGCGCGGTGCGGGAACCACGTACCAGAGGAAGGGGTTGGACCAGCCGCCGGTCCACACGTGCGGGAAGGGCGCGGCGATGCCGGCGAGCCGTCCGTCGACGGAGATGCGGACCTCGCGGTAGGGGCCGCCGGAGGCCTTGCAGGAGTACGGGGCGGCGTCGGGGGTGGTCATGTACCAGTACTCCTCGCAGCCGCCGCCGGAGCCGGTCGCGTACACCTCGGCGAGGATCCGCTCGGTGTTGCGCGGGGTGGTGACGGCGGGACTGGTGAGCGGGAGGACCCGGTCGGGGGTGTCGGGGGCCGCGGTGTGCCGCTCGGCGGCGTGGAAGGTGAGGGTGGCCTTGACGTCGATGACGCCGGTGTAGGTGTCGTTGACGACGTTGCCGATCAGCATCTCGACGGGCTGGGGCCGGCTGAGGGTGTCGCGGTAGCGGGTGACGTCCTTCTCGACGGACCAGGTGATGCCGTCGGGTGAGGGCTCGGGGGTGGAGGTGCGCAGGATCTCGACACCGCCGAGGGAGAGGTGGCCGAGGCGGTCGTACTGGCGGCCCTTGACCTTGCCGTCGAGGCGGAGGACCACCTTGGCCCAGGGGCCGGTGCCGCAGCCGGCGGGCGGGGTGTAGGTGCCGGTGTACGGGGTGAAGTCGCGGAACTGGGCCTCGGCGAGGGTCAGTTCGCAGGACCGGGTCGCGGGGCGCTCGATCGGCGGGGCCGCGGTGAGCGGGTCGTGCCAGTCGGTGCCGAACTCGGCGGGCGGCTCGTCCGCGGTGGCGGCGGCCGCCGGAGCGGGCGGGGGCCCGGCGGCGTGCGCGGGCCCGGAGGCCTGCGCGGGGCCCGCGGCGGCCAGGGCGGCTGCGGCGAGCGCGAGCGCGCCGAGCAGGCCGGTGATCCGGTGTCGTGTCATGGCCCCGCAGTGAATCCCGCCCCCACCACCCGCCGCCAGGCCCCCGGCCCGCCCCGTGGCCGGATCCCGCCTCCGTCGGCGGGACCGTCCTGGTGCGGCGGGGCGGGCCTTGGACGGCGGGGTGGTCGGGCGGGGCGGGCGGGTCAAGGCCGGCCGGCTGCCGCCGGGCAGGGCCACGACGCCGTCGTCGTCCGCGCACCCGGTGTCCCCGGTCCGGGACCGGGTCGTCAGGCGGGGTGCTCCCGGGCGATCGCGTGCAGCACGTCCGCGAGCCACACCAGGTGGTGGCCGACGGCGCGGTCCGGGTCCGCGAGCAGGTTCCGCAGGTGCTGCCAGGACTCCGACAGCTGCCCGATCGTCAGCTCGTCCGGCTCCTCGGTGACGTCGAAGCGGCGGTCGGGCGGGACCGACCAGAAGTGCTCGTGCTCCAGGGGCACGGCGCCGTCGGCCGCGGCGGTCTGTTCGAGGTGGCGCAGCAGCACGTCGAACGAGGCGCGCAGTTCGGCGAGGGGGACGTACAGGGGCTGTCCGGTCATGGACGCCATCGTGCGCCCTCTGCGGGGGCGGTCCGGTGTGGCGGCGCCGGGCCGCCCGGTCAGTCGCGGGAGTGGCCGAAGAGGATCCGGTAGCCGATGAGCAGCACCAGCGAGCCGGCGATCGCCGAGCCCCAGGTGGCGGGGTCGTAGAACTCGTTGGCGATCGGCTTGTCCAGGAACTTCGCGGAGAGCCAGCCGCCGGTGAAGGCGCCGGCGATGCCGATGAGCGTGGTGCCGATCAGGCCCCCGGGGTCGCGGCCCGGCAGCAGGAGCTTGGCGACGGCGCCGGCGAGCAGCCCCAGGATGATCCAGCTGACGATCCCCATGCCGTGTGACTCCGCTCTCCCGTGCCTGGTAGCTCTCGGGGAGAAGGACGCAGGGAGTGCCGGAACGGTTCTCAGCCCTGGCGGGTCCCCGCACAGGCGACCGCCGCGACGAGCACCGCGGCCGCGGCGAGGCCCCCGCAGGCTCGCCGGCGGCGCACCGCGCCGTGCGAACAGGAGGCGAGCACCGACCGGTTCGACCGGTAGGACAGCAGCGAGCGGTGCGACAGCGCGCTGAGCGCGGAGCCCGTGCTCAGGCAGGAGCCGGCGGAGCCGAGCGGGAGCGCGGAGCCGACGAGGGGCTCGTGGCGGGCTGCGGACACCCGCCGCCCGGGATCGTACGGGTCGGCACCCGGCGCCCCGGCCCCCTTTCACCCCTGGCGGGTCAGGGCCCTTCGGCGCCCATGACCCGGACGAACTCCTCCGCATCGGCGTCGAAGCCCCGTACGGCGGTGTCCAGCAGCCAGCCGCTCGCGCCGTCGCGCGTGAACCGGGCGACGGTGGCCGCGGTGGCGTGCGGGACGGAGGCGAAGTCGGTCACCGCGAGGTCGGTGTGGCCCTCACGGATCCGGACGCCCGTCCCCCCTATGGCGGCGAACGTCTTGCGGTGGCCGCCGCGCGGGCCGGCGTCCTGGATCAGCACGCCCACCACGACCCGCACCGACTCCGGCCGCATCCGGTCGAGTTCGAGGGTCATCACCTCGTCGAAGCCGAAGCCCTGGCCGGTGCGGCTGTCGCGGTTGAGCGTGATGGTGCCGTCGGGTGAACGGCTGCCGAAGTGGACGACGTGGACGGGCTCCCCGTACGGGTCGGCGGCGCCGTAGACCGCCGCCACGATGTCCATGTCGTTCGGGGGCGTGCCCGCGGGGCTCGGGTCCCACCGCAGCGCGACCTCGACCTTCGCCAGGCTCTTGCGAACTCCGCTCACGGGACCGCTCACCGAACTCCCCCTCCGCATCTCGGGTGTTGCCCGGCCATGCTGTCATGCGGGGGCGGCTCCGGCGCGGGCGACCGCATGTTCCCGGCCATTCGGGAGCCGGGATGCGCGGTCCCGCTCCGGCGGCCCGCCCCTACGATTCGGGGGCGACCCGGACGGTCTCCACCCAGTCCGGGGGCTGCGGGGCCCCCTCGCCGATCAGCGCGGCGATCAGCCGGCAGGACGAGGGCTCGTCGGGCCATGGCGTGAAACCGTCGGTCAGGACGACGACGATGTCGGGCCGGTCCGGCATCGCCAGCGCGGCACCGATCCCGACCCGCATGTCCGTGCCGCCCCCGCCGGCCAGGGCCACCTGGTCGGCGCTGGTGACCCGGGCGACGGCCTGCACGTCCGCGTCGCAGGCCAGCACCGCGACCCGGTTGCCGCGCACCCCCACCTCCCGCAGCACGCCGGTCACTTCGGCGAGCGCGGCGGCCAGGTCGTCCTCCCCCATCGACCCCGAGGTGTCGATGACGATCGCGACCCGCGGCAGCGGCCGGCGCAGGCTGGGCAGCACCACCCGGCCGCCGAGGGCGGGCGTGCGGCGCGAGGGACGCCGGTAGGTGTAGTCGACGGCGCCGGCCGCCCAGGCGGCGGCCTCCCGTACGGCCCCGGTCAGGGCGCGCCGCCAGTCGACGGTGGGCTCCAGCACCTCCATCGCCCAGCGCTGCCAGCCGGCCGGGAGGGTGCCCCGGCTGCGTTCGTGGGCGCGCATGGCCTGGGCGGTCTGGCGGCGCAGCGCCTCCGCCTCGACCGGGCTGATCCGGGCGCCGCCCGCGGTCTCGCCGAGCTCCCAGGGGGCCGGCACGCCGTGGGCGCCCGAACCGCAGTCGACCCGGTGCCGCGGGGTGGGCGGGATCGACGGCAGGTACGTCTCGAACATTCCTCCGGTGGGCAGGCCGAACAGGCGTGGCTCCATCCGCCCCTCGGGCAGGGCCAGCCCGTCGGCGAGGAGGTCGTCGTTGATCTCGCAGTCCTCGGCGATGTTGATCCGGACCTGGTCGCCCTGGTCGGCGGCCGGGAGCCGGTCGGCCCGGCCGTGGTGGTCGCGCAGCAGGTGGGCCGCCTCGTGGATCCACACGCCGGCGAGTTCGGCCACGGGGGTCGCGTCCACGAAGGCGGGCGAGACGTAGCAGCGCCAGTGCCGGTCCACGCCCATGGTCGGGACGGCCGTCGAGGGGACCACCGTGAGCGCGTACAGGGCCGAGGCCAGGTAGGGCCTTTCCTCCGCCGCCCGGTAGCGGGCGGCGAGCAGCTTGGCCCGGTCCAGGCGGGGCTGCGCCGTGTCCACGGCCGTCAGCCGCTGCCGGGCAGCGCGCCGGAGAGCTGGAGCAGTTCGACGAACGCGTCGATGCCGGAGGGCACCGGCCAGTCCAGGTCGCGCATCGCGGCGAGGTCGGCGGCGGCTCGCGCGGCCACGTCCGGCACGCCCGCGTCCACGGCCTTGGCCAGCACCGTCCAGCCGGCCTCCCAGCGCGGGCGGGTGAGCTCGCCCTGGACGGCCGCGACCACGGCGATGAGGAAGGCCAGCTGCCGGTCGCCGCGTTCGGGCAGGGCGAAGGCGTCCGGATCGGCCAGTACCCGGTCGGGGTCGGGCAGGTCCAGGTTCTCCAGGTACGACAGCAGCTCGATGCCGGCGGCCTCGCCGACGGCTCCGGTGAGCGCGGTGGCCAGGGCCTCCCGGCCGGCCCCGGCCGCGTACCCGGTGGCCAGCAGGCGCAGCGCCATGTCCCAGGTGCGCGGGGACGGCCAGGCGCGGCCGCGGCCCTCGGCCTCGGTCGGCATGTGGTGGACGAGGCCCGGCCGGGCGGTCAGGAAGCCGGAGACCACGCCGCGGGCCCGGGCGACGGCGCCGGAGACGCGGGCCGGGTCCACGGCCGGGAGGGCCACCTCGGGCCAGGTGCCGGCCATGCCGCGGGCGACGGTGCGCGGGCTGTGGGTCCAGTCGAGGTGGACGAACCGGTTGGCCAGGGGCGGGCTGAGGTGCCAGCCGTCCGCGGCGCTGGAGGGCGGGTTGGCGGCGGCCACGATCCGTACCGATTCGGGCAGGACGAGGCTGCCGACCCGGCGTTCGAGGACCACGCGCAGCAGGGCCGCCTGCACGGCGGGCGGGGCGGAGGACAGCTCGTCGAAGAAGAGCAGGCCGTGTCCGGTGCGGGCGAGGCGTACCGCCCAGTCCGGCGGTGCCATGGGCACACCGGTGGTGGCGGGGTCGTCCCCGACGATGGGCAGGCCGGCGAAGTCGGAGGGCTCGTGGACGCTGGCGATGACCGTCTCCAGCCCGATGCCGAGGGCATCGGCGAGCTGCTGCATGCCGGCGGACTTGCCGATGCCGGGCTCGCCCCACAGCAGGACCGGCTGGTTGGCGGTCACGGCCAGGGCGAGTGCTTCCAGTTGGGGGTTGGTGGCGGGCTCGGTGCGGGTGGCGCGGAGCCGGGCGCCGAGGTCGTCGGCGGCCGCGAGGGGGCCGGGCGGCTGGGGGCTCATGCGTCGTCGTCCCCGTATTCGGCCTCGTATTCGGCGTTCATGGCGTCGCGCTCGTCCATGTACTCGTCGAACCATTCGGAGCCGATGCCTGGGAACTCCTCCTCCACCCGGGCGCGCAGGAAGGCGAGATCGGTGCGCTGGTAGCGGCGGATCACCTGGGCCAGCGACAGTTCCATGTCGTCGATGACGTCGATCCGGGAGCCGGCCTCGATGAGCGCCCGCACCAGGTCGGCGGAGCCGCCGTTCTGGACGGCCACCTGCAGCGGGGTGAGGCCGGCCTTCGACTCGGTCTCCACGTCCAGCCCCGCCGCCAGCAGCCGCGACAGCAGCACCTCGTGGTCCATGAGGTGGAGAACGTGCAGCAAGGTGTGCCCGCGCCGGTCCCGGACCCGCGGGTCCATGCCGGCGTCCAGCAGCGCGACGACTCCCGGGGTGTCGCCGTGCTGGGCGCGCAGGAACAGGTCGCGCATCTCGGCCCGCAGGGCACGCGGCAGCCGCCCCTCGCCCGTGGTCCAGTCGTGCTGTACGGCGAAGCAGCCGGCGACGGCGCCGCCGAACGCGCGCATGGCGCGCTCGCGCTGCTGCTCCTCCGCGGTGTGCGCCGGCAGGTCCAGTGCGCCGCCCTGCGCGCGCACCTCGTGCCACTCGCCGCGGCAGCGCACCCGTACCGGCTGCGCCGGGGACGTTCCGGGCGGGCCGGAGGCGGGTCCGGCCTCGGGGAAGAGTGCCTCGGCGACGAGGGGGTGCAGTTCGCGCGGGGTGATGCGGCCGGTGCGGACCAGTTCGAGGTCGGGCAGCCGCTTCCGGGCGAACAGGGGCATCCTGGCGGTCTCCTGCGGCGTGTCCCATCCCGTTGCGACGGCGGACAGGCGCACGCCGTGCGCGCCCACCGGCTCCACCGCCAGGGCGCCGTTCCACTGCACGGGAATCCGGAACCTGCCGCCTTCGCCCGCCTCCGCCAGACGGCGCACCTCCGCTTCGAGGCGGGCCAGATCGAAGACGTCGGTGGCCATCAGCTCCCGCGGGTCCACCGGACGGCCGTACGTCGACGTGGGCTCGGGGACGGCCATGTCCCGTTCGGCGCCGACGGCTTCGTAAGCCGCGTCGTACTCGCCGCGGGCCTGCAGCAGGGCTACCCATTCGGCGTGTGCGGCCGGGTCCGCCGGGCCGGGGTCGGCGGTGGGCAGCTCCTCGGGGCCGAGCGGTGTGCCGTCCGGGCGGAAGAACGGCAGCCGGTCCGCGCCGCCGGTGAAGTGCTCGCGGAGTTCGGCGGTGTGCCGGGCGTCCCAGAGGGATCGGGCGGCGATCCAGTTCTCGGGGGTGTAGCTCGCCCGGTGGTGGTCGACGAGGTGGTTCTCCTCAAGGGGGTCGACAGGGGTGCAGCGCAGCCTCAGCCGCTGCGCCCCGTCGGCCTGCGGGCCGGTCGTGACGGAGAGGACCGGTGCGGCGGGGCCGGCTCCGTAGCGGGCGAGCAGCACCCGCGTCTCGGAGGCGTAGGTGGTACGGCCGCCCAGGAGGCGGGGCAGGTGCCAGCGGACCAGGTCCGGGGCGAGGTGGTGCAGGTCGTCCTCGACCGCCTCGGCGACCGGCCTGCCGTGGTCGGCGGCGATTTCGGACAGGTCGAAGGTGACGTCGACGGCGGCGGCCGCGCAGGCGGCGCGCCAGTCGCCGGCGAGCCGGTGCCCGGTCGCGCGCTCGATCATCCAGCCGGGCACGGCGTAGCGGCGGATCCGCTGCCATGCCGGGCCGTCCTCCTGGAGGAAGCCGCCGGGCAGCCGGTCGAGGGCGCGGTCCTCGGGGCGCGCGTTCATCGGTACACGCTCGTGATGGCGCTGAGGTCGGGGTGGGCGCCGCGGGCGGGGCGCAGCCGGCCGGCGAAGGAGCGCTTCACCTTGCGGGGCAGGCCGGGGCCGAGGCCCACGTACTCCAGGGGCGAGCCGTCGGGGACGGCGGCCAGCAGGCACTTCGCGCCGCGTCCGGTGAGCCCGGTGTGGCGCAGCTCCAGGCGGCGCAGCGGGCTGCCGGGCAGGGCGGCGGCGAGCGCGTACGCCCCTTCGTCGCCGGTGGTGTTGCCGGTGGAGCCGAGGCTGCGCTCGGACAGGGCCCGGCCGAGGTCGAGGGCTTCGATGCCGCCGAGGGCGTCGGCGAGGGCCCGGGCGCCGGCGGGGCCGATGCCGTTGCCGCCGAGTCCGAGGCGGACCGGGCGGGCGGGGTCGGCGGCCGCGGCGGCGGCCAGGACGGCGGTGCCCTCGTCGCCGAGGTGGTTGGCGGGGAGGTACAGCTCGCGGACGCCGGCCTCCCGGATGAGGGCGGCGAGGAGCGGGGCGTCGTCGGCGGTGAGGCCGTTGCCGCCGAGGAAGAGGCGTTCGATCGGGGTCTCGCGGGTGCGGAGGGCGTCGAGGAGGAGGCGTACGCCGTCGCTGCCGATGCCGGTGTTGACCAGGTCGAGGGTGCGCAGGGTGCGGTTGCGCCGGAGCAGGGCGGCGAGGGTCGCGGCGCCGTCGGCGAGGACCGGGTTCCGCTTGAGCCAGAGGGCCTTGACGGAGGTGTCGTCGGCGAGGGCGTCCGCGAGGGCGGCGACGCCGTCCGGGCCGATGCGGTTGCAGCCGAGGTAGAGGGTGTGCAGGCCGTGGCCGTCCGCGAGGGCGCCGGCGAGCGCACGGGCGCCCTCGTCGCCGATGGAGTTGGTGCCGAGCAGGAGGTGCCGGGCGTGCGGGGAGCCGGCGGCGACGGCCGCGACGCGGGCCGCGCCCGCCGGTCCGAGGCCCTGCTTGCACAGGTCGACGCGGCCGTCGGCGCGCAGGGTGCCGATCGTGAAGGCCTCGTCGGCCGCGACCTCCTCGGCCGCGGCGAGCCGCACGAGCAGCGGGTCGAGGCCGGCCGGGTCGGCGAGCGGCAGGTCGGGGTGCTCGATCGCGGGGCACCGTACGGGTATCGACCGTGTCATCACCACTCCACCGGTTCCTTCGCCGGTGCCCGGCGTCCACTGCGGCATGAAAGAAGGCGCAAGACCGGTCGGATTCGAACCGACGTCCTCCAGCTCGATGCTTGGGCGCGACGACCTCTGCGCTACGGCCTTGCTGCGGAGATCATAGCCGCTTTTCGGCCACAGTCGATCACAAGTTTGAATCCGTGGCCGATCGACTGCCACTGATGGCGGGCGCCCCGCGGGGCCGCCGTCGCCACACCCGGTGTTGGACCTGGCATCAGGTCACCGGCCGGCGTTCTGCATGGCTTTGCCCGGACTCGCGGCGTTTCCGGGAGGCGAGCCACTCCGGCGGCACGATGTCCGGATAAATCGGATGCATGCCCCTTTCGCCAATAAACAGGGCATTTCCATTGACCTGCCCCGAAGGGGGCACCCCGCGCGCGCCCTTTTATCCCGTTCGAAGGCGCAATCGACGCAGAAATGTCGGTCGAGCCGGATCGTTACCTCAAGTTTTGCTCAATTCCAGTGACACCGCGGCGGCGGCATTCCTAGCTTCCTCGTACACGCGTCTTGACGCTTTTCACGTTCCCGCGGTTTCACGCGTTCCGGCGATCCCGCTCCGCGTCCCGCGTCCCAAGGAAAGAGTGCACAACATGAGGGTTCCCAAGGCTGGTGCGATGGCCGTGGTCGTCGGCATCGCCCTGACCGCCACCGGCTGCGGCGGCGACGAAGGCCCCAAGGGGACCCTGCCGATCGGCATCAAGTTCGACCAGCCCGGTGTGGGCCTGCGCGAGACCGGCGGCGTCTTCTCCGGCTTCGACGTGGACGTCGCCAACTACATCGCCAAGGAGCTCGGCTACAAGCCCGAGCAGGTCGAGTTCAAGAAGGTCGACAGCTCCGACCGCGAGCTCCTGCTCCAGTACAACGAGGTCAAGTTCGTCGCCGCGAGCTACTCGATCAGCGACAAGCGCAAGGAGAAGGTCGACTTCGCCGGCCCGTACTTCACGGCCCACCAGGACCTGCTGGTCCGCGCGGACGACGCCACGATCACCAAGGCCGAGGACCTCAACAACAAGAAGCTGTGCTCCGTCTCCGGCTCCACCTCCGCGCAGAACGTCAAGGAGAAGCTGGCGCCCAAGGCGAGCCTGCTGGAACTCGGCGGCTACTCGGAGTGCGTCATCGCCCTCCAGGACGGCCTGGTCGACGCCATGACGACCGACAACGCCATCCTCGCCGGTTACGCCGCCCAGAAGGCCAACATGGGCAAGTTCAAGCTCGTCGGGCTGAGCCTGAGCAACGAGAGCTACGGCATCGGCGTCAAGAAGGGCAACAAGGAGCTGGTCGACAAGGTCAACGCCGCCCTGAAGAAGATGGTCGCGGACGGCTCCTGGGACGCCGCCGTGAAGAAGAACTTCGGTCCGGCCAACTACCGCAACGAGCCCGCCCCGCAGATCACCACGGGCAGCTGACGACGCTCGGCGCGGTGGCGGGGTCCGACCGGTCGGAGTCGAAGGCGGCGTTGACCGCCCACAGGCGCCCGCCGTGCACCGCCGCCGCCGTCGGCTCGTCGTAGCGCGGGGCGGTGACCGCGGTGGTGGAGCGGCTCCGGTCGGTCCTTCCCGGCTCACCACACCGTCGCCGCCCCGTCAGTCCCCGGCCCGGACCTTCACGGGCAAAGGGGGAGCGTCCCCTTCTCCACCGAGGGGGTCAGGCCGTCGAGGCCTCGACGGCGAGGACCTTGAGGAACTCGCGCATCCACGCCGGGTGGTCGGGCCAGGCGCGTGCCGAGACCAGCTTGTCGTCGACGACGGCCTCGGAGTCCTCGAAGTCGGCGCCGGCCGCCTTCATGTCCGGCTGGAGCGCCGGGTACGCGGTCACCCGCCGGCCGTCCAGCGAACCGGTCGCCGCGGTGATCAGCGGGCCGTGGCAGATTTGGGCGATCGGCTTGCCGGAGGCGGCGAAGGCGCCCAGGATCCGCTGCACGTCGACGTTGTTGCGCAGGTACTCCGGCGCCCTGCCGCCCGGCACGACGACGGCCGCGTACCGCTCCGGGTCCACGTCGGCGAAGGCCACGTCGGCGGGCCAGGTGTAGCCCGGCTTCTCGGTGTAGGTGTCGAAGCCCTCCTCGAAGTCGTGCACCACGAACCGCAGCTGCTTCACCGCGGGCGCCGCGATGTGGACCTCGTACCCCTCCTCGCGCAGGCGCTGGTACGGGTAGAGGACCTCCAGCGACTCCGCCGCGTCGCCGGTCACGATGAGGATCTTCACTGCCATGGGCTGCTCCCGGTAGGGGTGTTCGCACGGTCGTGGTCTTCGCATCCGCCCGGTCGCTGCCGAGCCCCGGCCACCCTGCCCGTGCTCCGGGCTCCTGCCAAGAGGGCCATCACCCGATCGGATGAGCGGGACGAAAAGAAAGTCCGGGCTCCCTGCATGTGGGCCTCACGGAGAACCTCCTCGGCCGTCCGCCCCGCCGGCGCGACCCGATCGCCGTACCGGCCGCTGCCGCGCACCGCGGACGCGGCCGTGGACGACCACCCGGAGCGGGTCGACTCCGTCCGGTGACCCAGGGTTGGCCGCCTTGCGGACCGGGTATCCGCAGGTCAGAGGCTGCGGCAAGCACCCTGCGGCGGCAGCCGACGGAGGTCGTCATGGACGATGCCGGACTCTCCGACCGCGAGCAGCGCACCCTCTCCGCGATCGAGGCGGAACTGAGTCAGGACCGCTCGCTCGACCGGATCCTGCGCTTCGGCCGGCTGCGCCACCGTGCGATGGCGGCGTGCGCGCTCGGCGCAGTGACGGTGGGACTCCTGATCGCGGCCTCGATCACCGTGTCCCTGCCGCTGATCTGGGGCTTCGCAGCAGCTTGGACCCTGACGGTGGCCATGGCGCTGCCGCTGCTCGCCCAGTGGCTCCGGCACCGCTGGCAGGTCCGGGACCACACGGACCGGGCGGGCTGAGGCCGGCGGACTGAAGCCCGGAAGCCTAGGACCCGGCGGGTTGGAGCCGGTCGGCGAGGGCCTTGAAGCCGGACCACGGCTGCTGTGGGGGCCGGGCGTCCCAGACCTTCTGGGACAGCGCGGCCAGCGGCAGCCGGATCCCGTCGGCCACTTGGGCCTGGGTCTGGGCGCCGGCGAGGTCGCTCCAGACGGCGAGCCGGGCGCCCAGGATCTGCTGCCCGTACCGGGCGGGCACGGGGGTGGTGCCGCGCAGGACCAGCGGGGTCCACTCCTCGTAGATCCGCCGGCCGGTGGGGTACGTGAACTGGTTCGGCTGCCCCAGCACGTAGTACAGGTACTCGTCGTTGAGGTTGACGACCTTGCGGCCTTCGTCGAGGTACGAGAGCGGCGGCCGGGCCCCGATCTCGCGGCCGGTCCAGTACTCGGCCTGGATGTCGCGGGCGGGCCGTGCCACCCCGCCCGCGAACAGGCCGTCGTTCCACGCCTTGGGCACCCTGCCCGCCGGGCGCACCACGCCCGCCCGGTCGTTCAGCCAGCCCGTGGCGAGGTCGCGCACCCGCGCCGAGGACCCGTACCGCTGCCGCGCGGCCTGTGCGAGCTGCGGGAAGGAGGCCTCCGGGTCGCGGTAGACCAGTGCCTGGTACTCGTCGGCCCCCAGGTGCCAGGTGGTGCCGGGGAACAGCGGCAGGTACTCGCGGAGCAGTTCGTCGACGAGCCGGGCCGCGGCCGGGTTCGAGATGTCCACGGCGCCCTTGACCGCCCGGCCCTGTACGTCGCGCAGCTGGAGGTCGGGGTGGGCGCGCAGCACCGCGCCGAGGTGGCCCGGGGAGTCGATCTCGGGGACGACGGCGATGTGCAGGCGGGCGGCAAGCCCGTTGATCCGCCGGACCTCCGCCTTGGTCAGGTGGGGGGTGGAGACGATCTCGGGGTGGGTGTCGGACTGGATCCGGAAGGCCTGGTCGTCGGAGAAGTGCAGGCCGAGCTGGTTGAGCTTGAGGTCGGCCATCTCGCGCAGCCGGGCCTCGATCCAGTCCGCGGTGTAGTTCTTGCGGGCGATGTCGAGGTTCAGTCCCCGCTGCGGTTTGGCCGGCGCGTCGCGCACGGTGCCCTCGGGGGCCGAACCGGCCGCCTTCACCGCCTGTTTGAGGGTCCGGGTGCCGTAGAAGACCCCGGCCTGGTCGGGTCCGGTCACCCGGGCGCGGCCGTCCCGCACGGTGAGGGTGTACGACTCGGGGGGCCCGGAGGCCGGTGCGGCGAGGGCGAGTTCGACGTCTCCGGGGCGTGCGGCGGCTTTGTCGGAGAAGCCGAGCCGGAGTTCGCCGGCGAGCAGCCTGCCCTCGTCGGCGAGGGCCGCGCTGTTGGCCGCCGGTACGACGACCCGCGCGCCGGGGGCGGGCTGCCATCCGGGGCCGCGGGCGGGGGTGTGCTCGCGTACGGCCGGGATGGTGCGCGGGGCGGAGGACAGCGGATGGGCCGGTGTCGGCGAGGGGGCGGCCGGCCCGGTCGCCGGGCCGGTGCCGGGGGCCTGCCCGGTCGGGGCGGTCGGGGCCGCGGGGGCGCCGCCCGGGCCGCGGCCGTCGTCCGGGGCGGCCGTGCAGGCAGGGACGGCAAGGACGACCAGCGCGGCGACGGTGGCCGTCGCGAGGGCGTGGCCTCTCCTGTACTGCCGGTACCGCGTCATGATGCACCCGTGTCCCCTGTTACCAACGTGGCACGGGGGACACGGGCTCGCGACTCGGCGTGGATCGGCGGGTCAGCGGCGGGCGGCCGCGGGCGCCGGGGCGCCCTGGGCGGCTGCGGAGGCGGCAGCAGCGGCGACGCGCCCCGGGCGGGGAGCCGTGCGCCGTTCCAGCGCGCCGGAGACGAGCGCGAGGACCAGGGCGGAGCCGGCCAGGGCGGAGCCGACCCAGTTCGGGGCGGTCCAGCCGAACCCGGCGGCGATGACGAGCCCGCCCAGCCAGGCGGCGAGCGCATTGCCGAGGTTGAAGGCGCCGATGTTGACGGCGGAGGCCAGGGTGGGCGCGCCGGCGGCCTGGTCGAGGACCCGCTTCTGGAGCGGGGGCACGGTCGCGAAGCCGAGGGCGCCGATGAGGACGACGGTGATCGCGGCGCCGGCCTTGGAGTGGGCGGTGAGCGTGAAGAGGGCCAGGACGAGGGCCAGGGCGCCCAGGGAGGCGTACAGCATCGGCATCAGCGCCCGGTCGGCGAACCGGCCTCCGAGGAGGTTGCCGGCGACCATGCCGAGGCCGAAGAGGACGAGGAGCCAGGTGACGGAGGTGTCCGCGAAGCCGGCGACCTCGGTCATCATCGGCGTGATGTAGGTGATGGCGGCGAAGACCCCGCCGAAGCCGAGGACGGTCATGGCCATCGCGAGCAGCACCTGGACGTTGGTGAAGGCGGCCAGCTCGTGGCGGATCCGGACGCCCTCGGGCCGGGGCAGCTCCGGGACCAGGCGGGCGATGCCGAGCAGGCCGAGGGCGGCGACGATCAGGAAGGTCGTGCGCCAGCCGAGGGTCTGGCCGACGAGGGTGCCGAGCGGGACGCCGACGACGTTGGCCACGGTCAGGCCGGTGAACATCATGGCGATGGCGCCGGCCTTCTTCTCGGGGGCGACGAGCTCCGCGGCGACGACCGAGCCGATGCCGAAGAAGGCGCCGTGGGCGAGGGAGGCGACGACGCGCCCGGCCAGCATGGCGCCGAGGACGGGGGCGAGCGCGGAGAGCACGTTGCCGACCACGAACAGGCCCATGAGCAGCATCAGCATGCGCTTGCGGGGGAGGCGCGTGCCGAGGACGGTCATCAGCGGGGCGCCGAGGACGACGCCGAGGGCGTAGCCGGTGACGAGGAACCCGGCGGTCGGGATGGAGACGCCGTAGTCGGCGGCGACCTCGGGGAGCAGGCCCATGATCACGAATTCGGTGGTGCCGATCCCGAAGGCTCCGATGGCCAGGGCGAGCAGTGCGAGAGGCATGAGGGGGGTTGCCCTTCAGGGGTGGGGTGGTGCGGGCGCGGCAGCAGCCAGAACGATTGCGATCGCCGATTGCCTGCGTCCACATTAATTGCAGACGCGGAATATTTGCAAGCGCGGGCTATTGCGTCCGTCGCCTATCCTGGAGGCACCCGCGTACGGGGGAACCGGCCCGGACCGGGGATTGACCTGCAAGGAGGAGCCCATGACGGCCACGGACAGCGCGCCGACCGCCCTCGCCCAGGGCTGGTGCGCCCTCTCCCTGCTGCACGGGCGGATCGAGGCGCACATCGAGCGGGCCCTTCAGGCCGAACACGGGCTGAGCGTCCGCGAGTACTCGCTGCTCGACGTCCTCAGCCGCCAGCACAGCGGGCCGGGCGGCCACCTGCGCATGAACCAGGTCGCCGACGCGGTGGTCCTCAGCCAGAGCGCCACCACCCGGCTGGTGAGCAGGCTGGAGGACCGCGGGCTGCTGAACCGCTACCTCTGCGACACCGACCGGCGCGGCATCTACACCGACGTGAGCGAGGCCGGCCTGGCCCTGCTGGCCGCGGCCCGGCCGACCAACGACACGGCGCTGCGCGAGGCCCTGGACGAGGCCAGGCTCAACCCCGGGCTCGCCCCGCTGGTCGCCGCGGTGGAAGACATCCGGCCGCCCGGCACGGGCGCTCCCGCAGGTGGGGCATGATCGAAGCATGTCTGAACGGATCATTGCCGCCTGCGACGGGGCGGCGAAGGGCAACCCGGGGCCGGCCGGATGGGCGTGGGTCATCGCCGACGCCGAGGGCCGCCCGGAGCGCTGGGAGGCCGGCCCGCTGGGCCGGGCCACCAACAACGTGGGCGAGCTGACCGCCCTGCAGCGGCTGCTGGAGGCCCTCGACCCGGGGACGGCCGTCGAGGTGCGGATGGACTCGCAGTACGCGATGAAGGCCGTCACCCAGTGGCTCCCCGCCTGGAAGCGCAACGGGTGGAAGACCGCGGCGGGCAAGCCGGTGGCCAACCGGGAGCTCGTCGAGCGCATCGACGAGCTGCTGGCGGAGCGGGACGTCGAGTTCCGCTACGTCCCTGCGCACCGCACGGACGGCGACCGGCTGAACGCCATCGCCGACCAGGCCGCCAGCGACGCGGCCGTCTCCCAGGAGGCCGCCGGCACCGCGCTCGGCAGCACCGACCTGCCCGTGCCGGAGCCCGGCCGCGCCGCCCCCGCCCGCCGGCCCTCCGGCACCCCGGCGAAGAAGACGGCCGCGGGCCGCGGCCGCGCCTCCGTCAAGGCGAAGTTCCCCGGCAGCTGCCCCTGCGGGAAGCCGTACGCCACCGGCGAGACCATCGCCAAGGTCGGCGCCCGCTGGGGACACCTCGCCTGCGCCACCGCCTCCGGCCCGGCCGGGGCCGCTTAGCCCGCGCTTAGCCCGGCCTGCTCGAGCTCGGGCTTGGGCTCGGGCTCGGGCTCGGGCTGCGGAGCGGCGAGGACTGCACCGGGGTCCCCGGCGGCGGCGCCGACGGGGACACGGACCGAGCCGGGCCCGTCGGGGGTGCCGACCGCTCCCCCGACGGGCCCGGCGACGCACCGGGGGACGGCGTCGACCGGGTCCCCGGCCCCGTGGGCGGGGACGACGGCACCGCAGACGGCTCCGGGCTGCCGGACGGGCCCGGCCCCGGGCCCGGCGAACCCGGGTCGGGCGGGGAGGCCGGCGGCACCGGGCGGGCGGGCGGCGACTCCGGGGCCAGGACGGCGTACCCGGCCACGGCCGCGGCCGCCGCGGCCAGTCCCGCCAGCGGCACCGCCCAGCGCCGCGACCGCAGCCACGACACAGGCGCCGGCCGGCGGGTGTGGGGGCCCGGCGGAGCCGCGGGGCGCAGCTCGCGGACGGTGACCGAGGCCGCCCGGGCGTCGAGGGCGGCACGCAGCCTCCGCTCGACCGGGTGCTCACCCGGGTGTCCGCCCGTGGCCCCGCCGGGGCGCTCGCCGTACGTCATATGCGTCCCTCCAGAATCCGTTCCAGCGCGTCCAGGGCGCGGCTCGCGTTCGACTTCACCGCGCCCCGGCTGATCCCGAGGGTGGTGGCGATCTCCGCCTCGCTCAGCTCGGCCCAGTAGCGCAGCACCAGGACCTGTCGGCGGCGCGGGGTCAGCCGGGCGAGCGCGGCGAGGACCTCGCGGTGGGCCTCGTCGAGGACCACGTGCTCCTCCGCGGACGGCAGGTCCTGCGCCGCGGGCGGGGTCCAGGCGCGGGCCGTGCGCCTGCGGCGCAGGACGGACCGGGAGGTGTTGACCACGGCCGTGCGCAGGTAGCCCAGGGCGTTGTCGACCTCGGCGATGTGCTCTCCGTGGCGGCGGTACAGGGCCGTGAAGGCGTCCTGCACCACGTCCTCGGCGGTGGCCAGGTCGTCGACGAGCAGCACGGCCAGGCGGACCATCGGCAGCCGGTGGGCGTGGTAGAGCTCGGAGACCGTCGGGCGCGGCGGATCGCCGTGGTCGGCCCAGGTGCCGTCGTACCCGGACCCGGACCCGCCCCGGTACGCGGACCCGGCCCCGTACGGCGGCGCGGCGGCCTGCGGCGGGACGGCCGGGGCGGGCCGGTCACGGCGCAGAGCCCACGCCCGCAGGCCCCGCCACGCCCGGCCGAGGCCGGGCGCGAGGGGGCGTGCGAGGGGGCGTGCGAGGGGTGCCGGTGGTGCGAGGCGGAGCACGGAAATCCTCAGCCGTTGGCGCGGCGCCGGACGGCGTACAGGGTCCCGCCCCCGGCGGCCAGCAGTACGGCGGCCCCGGCCCCCAGGGCGACGGTGGAGGCGGAGGATCCGGTCTGCGCGAGCTCGTTCCCGGCGGGCGAGGGGGTCGCGGACGGCGTCCGGCCCGGCGGCAGGCTCGGCACCGCGCTGGGGGCGGCGCTCGGCACGGCCGTCGGGGGGACGCTGACCGAGGGCGTCGGCCGGCCGCCCGGGGCGGTGCTCGGCGGCGCGCTCGGCACGGCGCTCGGAGCCGTGCTGGGCACGGGGCTCGGCGGCACGCTGCGCGTCGCGGTGGGCGCGGGCGACGGCGTGGCCGAGGCCGCGTGCGCGGCGGACACCGGCCCGGCGAGGGCGGCCGCCGCCCCGGCGGCCACGACGGCGGCGGCCGCCCGGCGCAGCGGCAGGCGGGTGGGCACGGAAACGCGCTGGGGGTTGGTCACGGTGGTTCTCCACGGTCGGGTCGAGGACGCGGGACGACGCCCTTCACCCCCGCACGACGCGCGACCCCCCGGGAGGTTGCCGCCCTCTGCGGAGAAATTTCTGCGGACTTCCGGGTGGGCGGCGCGCGGCCGGTGCACGTCCGGGTTCACCCCGCCGACAGCGGGATCCGGCGCACGACCTCGAAGCTGAGGTTGCCGTACGCGGTGAAGAAGGGCGCGGCCGCGAGCTCGGTGGCCCCGCCCGCCTCGCGGGCCAGGACCTTGGGCCGGCGGGCCGTCCGGTCCAGCTCCGGCGCGTGCCGGCGGCCCAGCCGGACGGTGCGCGCCACCCCGTCCGCGCGCACCTTCAGGAAGCAGTCCCACAGGCCCGGCGGGAGCGGGTCTCCCCCGGCCACCGTGGCCAGGTCGAACTCCGCCAGGAACCCGGCCATGTCCAGCTCGGGATCGCGCTCGGCGAGTTCGGGGGCCGGGCACGGGGCGGCGGGCACCGCGTACTCGTGTCCCGTCTCCCGCTCGCGCAGCAGGAGTTCGCTGGCCATGCGGTCCGTGCCGAGGCTCTGGATGTAGGCGTGCCCGGCCAGCCGTACCCGGCGCCCCTGCCAGGTCATCGATGACAGCTGGTGCTGGGTCTTCAGCTGCCCGGTCACGTCGAAGAGCACGTCGGGCAGGCCCGCTGCCGGGTCCCGGAAGAGCGGGTAGCAGCGGTACACGCGGCCGTTCTCCACGACCTCCCGCGGCGCCGGCTCCTTCGCCGGGTCGTACTCCATCAGCTGCTCGAAGGCGGGGAGGGGGCCGCAGGCGAAGGCGTACAGCCGGATCCAGTCGATCCGCGGCAGCTCGCCGCCCATGTCGGGCGTCCAGTAGGTCTCCACCAGCGTCCGCGCCCGCGTGTAGACCTCGGCCGTGTAGGCGGGGTCGCCGTGGCGGGCGGCGACGGCCGGCCGCAGGGCCGTGCGCAACAGGCTGCGGAAGTGGCGGCCGAGCATCCGGCGCCGCCCCACCGGGTCCTGCACGCGGTCGGCGACCAGCGCCATGACGCGTTCGATGTGGGCGACGGTCTCGTGGGCGGTGCGGGTGCGCGAGGTGAGGTTGCGGCCGTCGTCGCGGCGGCGCAGGTAGTAGCAGTCGTAGTCGCCCACCACGGATATCCTCCCGGCGGCCAGGAAGACGGAGGTGACGAATATCTGGTCCTCGCCGTACCAGAGGTCCTCCGGGTAGCGCAGTTGCGCGTCCTCGATGGTCCGGCGGCGCATCAGCTTGGCCGAGTGCAGCGAGCGGTAGACCTCCGAGGTGTAGAGGTCGGCCTCGGGGGCGTGCCTGTGGGCCTTCTCGGAGACGGTCCGGCCGAGGCCGACCTGCTTGGCGAGGACGAGGTCGCTGCCCTGGGTGTCGGCCATGGCGACCAGCCGGCGGAGGGCCTCGGGGCCCAGGTAGTCGTCGGCGTCGGCGAAGAAGACGTACCGCCCGCGGGCCAGGTCGAGGGCGCGGTTGCGCGGGCCGCCGGGGCCGCCGGAGTTCGGCTGGTGCACCACGCGGATCCGCGGGTGGAGTGCCGCGAAGCGGTCGAGTTCGGCCCCGCTGCCGTCCGTCGACCCGTCGTCGACGGCGATGACCTCCAGGCGCTCGGACCCGAGTGTCTGCGTCATGACCGATTCGAGGCATTCGGTCAGATACGGCATCGCGTTGTACACGGCGATGATCACGGACACGTCGGGCTCGTACGGGTGGTGCATGCCCTGAGCATAGGGTTCACCGCGCATTGCTCCCGCAGCCGGGATCCGGCCGAGGCGAAGGGGCGGGTGCTACGGGCCGGCCGGGACGAGGGCGACGGCGGTGCCGTACGCACACACTTCCGTGCCCACGTCGGCGGCGTCGGTCACGTCGAAGCGCATCATGAGCACGGCGTTCGCGCCGCGCGCCTTGGCCGCCTCGATGAGCCGTTCCATGGCCTGGTTGCGGGTCTCGACCAGGGTCTTGGTCAGGCCCTTCAGCTCGCCGCCGATCATCGACTTCAGGCCGGCGCCGATCTGGCTGCCCAGGTGGCGGGAGCGGACGGTGAGGCCGAAGACCTCCCCGATCACCCGCTCCACCCGGTATCCGGGGACGTCGTTGGTCGTCACGACCAGGACTCCGGTCTGCTGGGCCCCGGGGCCGCCGGAATAGTCGTCGATACCCATGGCACCCACTGTGGCGGGGGGGGGGGGGGGGGGGGGGGGGGGGGGGGGGGGGGGGGGGGGGGGGGGGGTTGGGGTGCCTCACCCCCCCCTCCCCCCCCCCCTCCCCCCCCCCCCCCCCCCCGCCCCCCCCCCCCCCCACCCCCCCCCCCCCCCCCCCCCCCCCCCGCCGGGTGTCGGCCGGATGCCGGACCGGTTCCGCCGCCAACCTCCTTGACTACGCCCCCGGTTGTACAGGAGGGCCGTCCTGGGGTGTAGGTGGTTTTCACCCTGCGGAGGGGTGAGCGCGGCGGCCCCGTCCGCGTACATTCGCCGTGCCGGCGGTGTCCGGCACCGGCCCCGGTCTCCGGGGCCCTGGTGCGAGGCCGTGCCCGTACGGGGGGCGGGCACGGCCCCACATAGACCAAAGCGTACATATGGGGCATTTCGGACGAAACGGCGGAGCGGCATCGAGGCGGCGCGATACGCCCTCGTCATAGTCGTCCCTGGCGACCGCCCGGTCGCCGCTGCGGACCGCGGCGCATCGCGGCCGAGCGGATGCCAACACAGAGGAGCCAGCACATGCTGAAGCCCACCCGGACCGTCCTCGCTCTCGCCGCCGGAAGCCTGGTGCTCGGCTTGGGCGGCGCGGGCGCCGCCGTCGCGGACGGGGGCCGGGGCGGCGACCAGTCGTCGCACGACCTCCGCCTCGTCGAACCGGAGCACGGGTCGTCTGGTACGTACCAAGACGAGCACTACACCGTCGGCAAGGTCGTCTCCCACAGCTCGCTGCAGCTCAGGAGCCAGCCGACCACCGACTCGGCCTCCGTCGGCGAGGTCAAGTCGGGCAGCAAGGTCGCGATCCTGTGCAAGGTGACCGGCCAGAAGGTCGACGGCAACAGCGTCTGGTACCGCCTCCTGGTGGAGGAGGACGAGGAATCCCACAAGGGCCGGAAGGACAAGGAGCGGGAGAACAAGCGCAAGGACCAGCGGGACGAGCGCGAGCAGCGGGAGCACGACCCGCGGGAAGAGTACGACCCGCGTGAGTACGACCCGCGGGAAGAGTACGACCCGCGTGAGCACAACCAGCGGGAAGAGTACGACCCGCGTGAGCACAACCAGCGCGAACAGCGGCACCAGCGCGAGGAGTACCCCGGCGGCTGGTCGGCCGAGGAGGAGGACGAGTTCGGAAAGCACTACGGCGAGGAGAGGGCCGCGTCCGCCAAGCGGGCGAGCGACGGCAAGGGTGAGGAGGACAGCCACGAGGTCTGGGTCGCCGCCCGTTACGTGAAGAACCTGGAGCAGGTCGACACCTGCGACTGACCCGCCCGAACCCCGGAGTCCCCGGACTCCCCCGGCTCCCCGGTCAGTCCTCCGGGCGTACGGCACGCGGCCCCACGCACTGCGCTCCGTACGCCCGGACCCGTTCCCGCAGCTCCCGGTCCGCCGTGACCACGGTGCAGCCGCCCCCGCTGTCCGCGAAGGAAGCCACCAGCTCCACGATCCGGTCGTCGCCGCTGCCGGGCGCCGAGTCCACCCGTACTCCGGGCACGGACTCGACCCCCCGGGCGGCGCCCTCGACGACGAGGACGACCTCCTCACCCGCCACCGGCCGACGCCGCGCCAGCCGGTCGCGCAGCCGTTCGGCCGCGCCCCGCCGGTCGCGCCACCAGCCGTCCGGGACGGACCCGACGACGTTGGCGCCGTCCACGATCAGCACGCTCACGGTCCCAGTATGGGCGGCCGGCTAGAAGTCGCCGTAGTTGACCTGCCAGGTGGGCAGGCCCATCCGGCGCCAGACCGCGACCACCCGGTCCCGGTCGTCCAGCGACACCCGCACCGCGTACCGGTGCCGCACGTGGGCGTCGAACAGCTCGGCCTTCACGACGTCGTCGCGGCGGGTGTCCCCGGCCGGGCGCATCCACAGCTCGTCGTACGGCACCCCGTGGCGGGCGAGCCACGCCTCGGTCTGCGGACGGTGCTCCTCGCCGCGCCCGGACAACAGCACGATGGTGTCGCCCTCGGCGCGCCGGAAGGCGTCCAGCGCGTAGCGCACCGGCTCGTTCAGCCCGTCGATCTCGCAGCGCGAGAAGTCGTACGGGTTGCGGTCGCCGGTCAGGGCGAGGGTGCCGTCGATGTCGCACATCACCGCCGGGGGCAGCGACGGGTCGGCCACGTACGGCTGCACGGCCGGCTCGTCGTTCAGCCACTCCGCGGTGAGCCGCCACCCGCCCTTGCGGGCACTGGCGTGCTTCTCGGCGAGGATCCGGATGACCTCCTCGCCGACCGGCCGCTCGCGCTCGGCGTCGCGGCGCAGGCACTCCTCCACCGGCACGTGGGTGAAGTCGTGCACCACGAAGGCGGCCCGCCCGGCGACCGCGGCCTTGAGCCGCTTGGGGATGTGCGAGGTCAGGTGGGTGTTGTCGACGACGACGTCGAAGCCGTCCTCGACGGCCGCCCTGACCGCCGCGTCCTGGATGGCCAGGACGGTCTGCTCGTGCCGGTACGAGCGGCCCCGCCCGGGGTCGGGCACGTCGAGCATGGTGCGCAGGTCGTCGAGGTTGACGCGGCGCATCCGGCCCGCGGCCTCGGACTGAAGGGCGCGCGCGGCGGTGGTCTTCCCCGACGCCGGCAGCCCCGTCATGACGTGGACGACGGGGCGTGCGGGCTCCTCGGGTCGTGCGGACACTGGTCAGTTCTCCTCATCGGTCGTGAACGGGTCGGACGCCTGCGGCCGCAGGTGGCGCCACACGGCGAGCTCGGTCGGACGGTTGTCCAGACGCAGGAACACCGCCGCGCGGATCCCGCTGTCGGGCAGCGCCTTCGCGGCGCGCGCGAAGGCGCCCCGGTCGGAGGCGAGGTGGGCCAGCTGCCCGAAAGCCTCGTCGATGGCCTGCTCGCGCCGTGCGGCCTCGTCCTCGAGGCGGGCGATGACCTCGCGCACCCAGGCGTCGAACTCGTCGGGCACCTGCTCCAGCAGCGCGTCCAGCGGCTTGCCGCCCGAGGCCCCGACCTCGGCGAGGGGGCAGCCCAGCGCCTGTGCGACCTGCGGGGCGGGCAGGTCGGCGAACCGCTGAATGCCGTGGCTGCGCCAGATGTCCCGCTCCGTGACGCCGGTCAGCACCTTGTGCAGGCGTACGTATTCGGACAGCTTGGCCTTCGCGCGCACGCCGGAGGCGAAGCGCAGCACGAAGCCCTCGGCATCGGTGCCGGTGGCGGCGCGGCCGCCGGGCATCGTGCTCGCCTCGGTCAGCGCGACGAGCTCGTCGATCGGCATCGCGGGCCACAGGGTGACGACCGATCCGATGCCCTCCCAGTGGCCGGCGGCCTCGGCGAGCGGGACCTCGGTGCCGTCGGGGCCGAACGCGGCGAGGAGCACCAGGTCCCGCCGGTCGCCGTAGTCGACGACGATACGATTCTGCGGGTACAGGATCTCGGCGAGGTAGGTCGTGCCGGGCACGAGGGCCGAGGTGTCCCGGCCGTCGAGGCGGCGCTGCGCCCAGACCGCCTGCGTGCTGATGAACGAGCCCTTGGACGCGACGCGCCAGGCGCCCGCGTAGTGGAAGACCACGGCGAGGCTGCCGTCGACCTTCTCGTACACCTCGAACGGCTCCTCGGGCAGGGCCGGGGCGTAGGGCTGTCCGGACTCGTGCTCGCCGACGTTGAAGAACTTGGGCAGCGGCAGGGCGACGACGGCACCGGTGGTGTCGTCGGCGACGAGTCCTCGGCAGCGGACGGTCACCTGGTTCCAGACCCGCTCGTACTGTGCCGTCCGGGTGTACGTGTAGATGGACAGCGGCAGTTCGGGGTGTGTCTTGCGGCTGACGTGGCCGGCGTCGATGGCTGCCGCCAGCTCCTGCCGCGGCATCAGGTCGTCCAGAGTCAGGTAGGCCTGGCTGTGGCCCATGGGGTCCCCTCCCGTTTCGAGATGTCTCATTCTCGACTGCGGGAGGGAGTGCTCGGTACCGAATTACCGCTGGTCACGGAGGTGCGAGGACGGCGCCGTCCCCGATGGGGTCAGTGGGAGACGCAGAGTTCGCCGCCCTCCGGGTCGGTCAGGGCGGTCCGGGTGAACGGGCCCTGGCGGGCAGCTCGGCGGGCAGCGCGGGCCGGGGAGGGCACCTCCCGGCCGATCAGGTACAGGCCCACGGAGAGACGGAGGGGATGCCGGGGGCCATGACGGCGCAGCCGGGGGCCGGGGCGGGTCCGTGCACCACGCCGGGCCGGGCCGGGCCGGGAGCGCAGCCGCTCTACCCGCGTCAGCCGGCCTGGGCCCGGGCGGCCGTCAGGGTGAGCATGGCGCCCTCGGGATCGCGGATGGTGACCCAGCGCTCGGCGGCGCTGGAGACGATCGTCGACAGGGTGGTCCCGCCGGCCGCGATGGCCGCGTCGATGGCCTCGTCGAGGTCCGCGACGCCGAAGTAGACGTGCCAGCGGGGCCTGGACTCGGGGGCGTGCGATGCGGCGTCGGGGCCGAGTCCGCCGTTCAGCCGGGCGACGGGCTCGCCGGCCTGCCGCAGCACGACTTGGTCGTCCTCGTACGAGACCTCGCAGCAGCCGACACGGCCGGTGGCCCATTCCAGGATCTCGCCGTAGAACATCGCGGCCTCGAAGGCGTCGCGGGTGCGCAGTTCCAGCCAGGCCGGCGCCCGGCCGCGGCCCACCCGCCATTCGGAGGAGACCCTGCCCTCCCAGATGCCGAAGACGGCGCCGTCCCGGTCGGCCGCGACGGCGCCCCGGCCGCCGCCGGCGAAGGTGACGGGGCCGACGGCGATCGTGCCGCTGCGCTCGCGGATCCGGTCAGTGGCCACGTCGGCGTCGTCGACGGCGAAGTACGGCGTCCAGGTCGGGGCGACGGCCAGGTCGCCGGCCAGTGCCCCGATGCCGGCAACGGCCACCCCCTCCAGTTCGGCGATGGCGAACGCGTCGCCCAGGCGGGCGGGCCGGAACTTCCAGCCGAGGACCGCGCCGTAGAACTCCTGTGCCTGTTGAAGATCGCGGGCCATCAGGCTCACCCAGCACGGGGCGCCGAAGACCTCTCTCGTAGAAATCTCCACGACTCACGCTCCGTCCTTGTCCCGCCCCCATCCTCGCGTCAGGGGAGGTGGCCCGCACGTCGGGCACGTCGGGCACGTCGGCGAGGGAGCACGGACACCCCTGTCCGCGCGCCCATCCGGTGGTGGTACCACCATCATGCGCCTCGGACCGGGAGCCCGTGTCTGAATTGATCCGCATTGACCACTTTCTGTAGCGTTGCGGCTACTCCGGGCGCCTCGCCCGGCCCTCCCCTCCCCCTCCCTGCGACGGCGAGGGCTCCGACAGGAGGTGCACCGGGTGCGGGCGTCGACGCGGACGACAGGACGGAAGGCCAGGGCGCGGCGCGCGGTGGTGCGCGGGGCGGAGGGTCTGGACGCTCGGCTCCCGCTGGCGGAGCTCACCCGGTCGGTGCTGCGCAAGGTCTTCCCCGACCACTGGTCGTTCCTGCTGGGCGAGATCGCCCTGTACAGCTTCGTGGTGCTGATCCTGACCGGGGTGTACCTCGCCTTCTTCTTCGACCCGTCGATGGCCGAGGAGGTCTACCGGGGCTCGTACGAGCCGCTCCAGGGCGTGCTGATGACCCGGGCGTTCGACTCCACGCTGCGGATCAGCTTCGACGTGCGGGGCGGGCTGCTGGTCCGCCAGATGCACCACTGGGCGGCCATCGTGTTCGTCGCCGCGATCGGGGTGCACATGCTGCGCGTCTTCCTCACGGGCGCCTTCCGCAGGCCGCGCGAGCTCAACTGGACGATCGGCGTCACCCTCTTCCTGCTGGCGCTGCTGGAGGGGTTCGCCGGCTATTCGCTCCCCGACGACCTGCTGTCGGGCACCGGTCTGCGGATCGCCCAGGGGATCATGCTGTCCGTTCCGGTCGTCGGCACGTACCTGAGCATGCTGGCCTTCGGCGGCGAGTTCCCCGGCGAGGACCTCTTGCCGCGGCTGTACGCCCTGCACATCCTGCTCGTCCCGGGCCTGCTGGTGGCCCTGGTCACCGTGCACGTGCTGCTGGTCTTCGTGCTGAAGCACACCCAGTGGCCCGGCCGCGGCAGGACCGGCCGCAACGTCGTCGGCCTGCCCTTCTTCCCGAACTACGTGGCCAAGTCCGGCGGGCTGTTCCTGGCCGTGGCCGGCGTGCTCGCGGTCCTCGGGGGCGTCGCGCAGGTCAACCCGATCTGGGTGTACGGCCCGTACCGGCCGGACCTGGTCTCCACGGGCGCCCAGCCGGACTGGTACATCGGGTTCCTGGAGGGGGCGCTGCGGCTGATGCCGGGCGTGGAGACCCGCGTCTGGGGCCACACGGTGAGCTGGAACCCCCTGGTCACCGCGGTGGTCCTGCCGGGACTGCTGTTCGCGGTGCTGTTCGCCTACCCCTACTTCGAGCGCTGGATCACGCCCGGGCCGGGCGAGCGGCACCTGTGCGACCGGCCGCGCGACCGGCCGGTGCGCACCGGGCTGGGGATCGGTGCACTCTCCTGCTACGCGGTGCTGCTCGTCGCGGGCGGCCAGGACATCCTGGCGTTCGTCTTCGACGTGCCGGTCGCCGGGGTGACCTGGACGCTGCGGGTGGCGTTCTTCGCCGTGCCGGTTGCGGTGTTCTGGACGATCCGGCGGCTGTGCCTGGCGCTCCAGGCGCGGGAGGCCGCGGAGCTGGCCGGGGGCACCGAGTCGGGGCTGGTGGTCCAGGGGGTGGAGGGCGGCTTCCACCCGCAGCACCGGGCACTGTCGGCCGACGAGCGCTACGGATTGCTCGTACGGGAGCGGCCGCGGCCCCAGTCGGCGGGCCCGGCGCCGGCGGCCGGTGCGGGGCGGCCGCGGCGCCTGGCGCAGCGAACGCGGTCCGCGCTCTCCGCCTGGTACTACGCCGACCGGGTCCGCTACCCGGCGACGGCCGGGCAGCGCCGCACGATCGAGGACATCCTGGCCGGACCGGGCCGGCAGCCGCCCTCGGACGGGGCCTGAGGACCCGGCCCCGTAGCCGGATCCGCCCCGGGCCGGGGCGGATCCGGCTACTGCGGGTGGTCGAGGGTGCGGAAGGCGAAGCCGACCACCGCGGGCAGCAGGATGCCGAACCCGATCAGGCACAGCCACAGCCCCTGGACCACACCCAGGCCGATCAGGGCACTGCCCGCGGCCGCCGTGACCGGCAGGTAGGTGCGGGCCGGGAAGAACTCGCGCCGCCCGCCCGCCTCCTGCACCTCGGCCGTCCTGCGGTCCTCCGGCCGGCGGCCGCCGCGCCGGTACTGCCGCCACAGGAACGCGGCGACGAGGGCCGTCATGAGGAACGAGACGGCCAGGGCGGCGGTGCCCGCCGGCTCCCCGGAGAACCAGGCGTAGACGGCCATGGTGACCGCGAAGAACAGGGCGCTGCCGGTGAACAGCCAGGCCTCACCCTTCACGGGTCACCTCCGGGTGGTGCAGGTCGAAGGCCGGGGATTCGGAGCGGATCCGCGGCAGGGTGTGGAAGTTGTGCCGGGGCGGCGGACAGCTGGTCGCCCATTCGAGTGAGCGCCCCCAGCCCCAGGGGTCGTCGACGGTCACCCGCGCGCCGCGGGTCTGCGTCCGCCACACGTTGTAGAGGAACGGCAGGGTGGACAGCCCCAGCAGGAACGCCCCGATGGTGGAGACCGAGTTGAGGACCGTGAACCCGTCCCCGGCCAGGTAGTCGGCGTACCGGCGGGGCATGCCGGCCTCGCCGAGCCAGTGCTGGACGAGGAAGGTGGTCTGGAAGCCGATGAAGAGGGTCCAGAAGTGGATCCGGCCGAGCCGCTCGTCCAGCATCCGGCCGGTGAGCTTGGGCCACCAGAAGTAGAAGCCGGCGAAGGTCGCGAAGACGATCGTGCCGAACAGGACGTAGTGCAGGTGGGCGACGACGAAGTAGCTGTCCGTCAGATGGAAGTCCAGCGGCGGGGAGGCCACGAGGACGCCCGTCAGCCCGCCGAGGAGGAAGGTGACGAGGAAGCCGACGGACCACAGCATCGGGGTCTCGAAGGAGAGCGAACCGCTCCACATGGTCCCGATCCAGTTGAAGAACTTCACCCCGGTCGGTACGGCGATCAGGAAGGACAGCAGGGCGAAGAACGGCAGCAGCACCGCGCCCGTCGCGAACATGTGGTGCGCCCACACGGTCGCGGACAGCCCGGTGATGGCGATGGTGGCGGCGATCAGGGAGGCGTAGCCGAACATGGGCTTGCGGCAGAAAACGGGCAGGATCTCGCTGACCACCCCGAAGAACGGCAGGGCCACGATGTAGACCTCCGGGTGGCCGAAGAACCAGAAGAGGTGCTGCCACAGCAGGGCGCCCCCGTTGGCCGCGTCGAAGACGTGCGCGCCGAACTTCCGGTCCGCTTCGAGGGCCAGCAGGGCGGCGGCGAGCACGGGGAAGGCCAGCAGCGCCAGGATCGACGTGAACAGCACGTTCCAGGTGAAGATCGGCATGCGGAACAGGGTCATCCCGGGCGCGCGCAGGCAGACGATGGTGGTGATGAAGTTGACCGCGCCGAGGATGGTGCTCACACCGGACACCGCCAGCCCCATCACCCACAGGTCGGAGCCGGGGCCGGGCGCGTACACGGCCCCGTTGAGCGGGGCGTACGCGAACCAGCCGAAGGCGGCCGCCCCTTGCTCGGTGAGGAACCCGGACACGACCATCAGGCCGCCGAAGAGGTACACCCAGTACGTGAACGCGTTCAGCCGGGGGAAGGCGACGTCGGGCGCGCCGATCTGCAGCGGCATGACCGCGTTGGCGAAGCCGGTGAAGGTCGGGGTGGCGAACAGCAGCATCATCACCGTGCCGTGCACGGTGAACAGCTCGTTGTACTCCTGGCTCGACAGGATCTGATGGCCGGGGCGGGCGAGTTCGGCCCGCATGAGCAGGGCCAGGACCCCGGCGAACAGGAAGAAGGCGAACGCCGTCACGAGGTAGAGGTTGCCGATCACCTTGTGGTCGGTGGTCGACAGCCAGCGCAGCACCGCCGCGCCCTGTCCGATGCGCCGTTCGGTGCGCTGCCCGGCCGCCGGCCGGGCGGACCCCTCGGGCACGGAGGGCGCCCCGTGGGGTGAGGGGTCCACCGACGTCATCCGTCCTCCCGAGCCTCGCCACCGCACCGCGGCCCGGCGGCCGCCGTACCGGTACCCCCTCTGCTACAGGCTGCGGGGGCGCGGCGGGGTGGCGGCGCGCCGCAAAGTGGCCCGGTCGGACCGGTCCGGCCGGGCGCCGCGGGCGGGCGCCGGGCGCGGGCCGGCCGGCGGGGCCGGCGGGCGGGGCGTACCGCCGCGGGCGCCGGGTCAGTCCGCGCCGTCCTTGGTGGTGATGAGGTCGGTGAGGGCCTGTATCCCGCCGTCGGTGAAGGCACGGCGCTGCCGGTCCGCGGGGGTGCCCTGCTGGAGCAGCCGGTGCAGCAGGGCGCTGACCTCCCGCAGGTCCCCGGCCTCCTCCAGGGCCGGGGTGATGTGCTGGACCAGCATGTACAGCACGTCCCCGGCGCTCTGCCGGTGCCCGTGCGGGTCCAGGAGGGTGCCGCCCAGGCCGTACCGCGCCGCGTGCCACAGGGAGGCCTGGAGCAGTTCGGGGGCGCAGCAGGGCGGCGGGGCGCCCGCCTTCTCCTCGTTGACCGCGGTGGTGATCAGGGCCCGGACGATGCCGGCGAGCAGCACGGCGTCGTCGGCCTCCAGCTGCACGTCCAGGCACCGCACCTCGATCGTGGGATAGCGGTCGGACAGCCGCGCCTGCCAGTACAACTGGCCCCGGTCGGCGATCATCCCGGACTCCACGAGCGCGTCGACCCGCTGCTCGTAGTCGGCGACCGAGTCGAAGTGCGGCGGCAGGCCGCTGACCGGCCAGCGGCCGAAGACGATGGTGCGCCAGCTCGCGAAGCCGGTGTCGCGCCCGTCCCACATGGGCGAGTTCGCGGACATCGCGAGCAGGGTCGGCAGCCAGACCCGCAGCCGGTTCATGGCGGCCACGCCGCTGTCCCGGTCCGGGATCGCGACGTGTACGTGCATGCCGTTGATCAACTGCTCGTCGACCAGCCGGCCGGCCTCCTCGCGCATCTTCAGGTACCGGGTGTCCCGGGTGACCGGCACCGGCACGCCGTCCCGGAGCGGCACCGTGGCGGTCTTGGCGACCAGGCAGCCCTCCTGTTCGGCGGCGGCCGCCACGGCGTGCCGCAGCCGCAGCAGGTGGCCGCCCACCTCCTCCAGGTCCGTGCAGATGGGCGTGGCCACCTCCACCTGCGCCTGGAGCAGCTCGTGCTGGACCTCACCCTCGTCCACCCAGGCCCCGAGGCCCGCCCGGGTCCGTACCTCCTCGGCGCAGGCCACCGGGAGGTGGGTGGCGGGGTCCAGCAGTACGTACTCTTCCTCAACCCCGACCGTGGTCATGTCCCGCCGAACTCCTCGCCGAAGTACCCGCCTCGAACCCCGTGTCGAACTCCCTGTCGAACTCCTTGACGAGCGCCCCGCAGAAGGCGTCCAGGTCCGCCGGTTTTCGGCTGGTGACGAGGGTGGCCGGGGCGGCGCGGCACACGTGGACCTCCTCGTCCACCCAGGTGCCCCCGGCGTTGCGGATGTCGGTCGCCAGGCTCGGCCACGAGGTCAGCGTGCGGCCCCGTACGACATCGGCCTCGACCAGGGTCCAGGGCGCGTGGCAGATCGCCGCGACCGGTCTGGCCGCGTCGAAGAAGCGCCGGACGAACCGGACGGCCCCCTTGTGCAGGCGCAGGGCGTCCGGGTTGGCCAGGCCTCCGGGCAGGACGAGCGCGTCGAAGCCGTCCGCGGCTGCGGCCGCGTCGTCCCCGAGCACGTCGTCGACGTGGTGGCGGCCGGCCTTCTCCAGGTGCCGGAAGGCGCGGACCTCCCCCGGCTTCGTGGAGACCAGCCGCGGTTCCCAACCGGCGTCGAGCACGGCTTTCCACGGCTCGATGAGCTCGATCTCCTCGACGCCCGCGGGCGCGGTCAGAAAAGCGATGCGCACCAGGCTCACTTCCTTCGGTCCGGGGCCCGGGCGGCCGGTGCCCCCGGTGGGTTCCGCGCCTGCCCGGTAGGACTCACCTCAAGCATGGCAGGGATGCCCGCCCGCGGAACTCCGGGAATGCGGGCATCCGGCGGCCGGCGGCCACCTTCGGGCGAATCTGCCGGCGGGTGCGTGCGCCGTCCGGCCCTGCGTGGCACCTCACAGGGCGACAGACCTTCGCCACCGGCAGAGGCGGTACACGCGTAGATGAGCAGGCGATCCGCGGCACGGCCGGACCGCCGCCCGGCGGGGCCGCGCGGGGACGGCCCGCGCTCCTCCGTCCGGGTGGCGGCCCGCCGCACCCGCTCCCGGTACGGGCCCGGGGCCCGGGCCGGGGCCGGTGCGCGCGGCCGCAGGCCGCCGACCGCCGGCTGGGGCAGGGGCACGGGCCCGGGCGCGGTGTCGCCGCCGCTGCGGACGGCCGCGGCGTACGCCTGGCGGCTGCTGGTGGTCGGCGCGGCCGTGTACGCGGTCTTCGCGGTCCTGGGCCGGTTCCACGAGGTGGCGGTGGCCGTCTTCCTCGGCCTGGTCGGGGCCGCGCTGCTGCGTCCGCCGGCGGACCTGCTGGACCGGTGGATGCCGCGCCCGCTGGCGGTGGCCTGCGCGGTCGTCGGGAGCATCGTGCTCCTGACGGGTGTGCTCGCCGGCATCGGCGAGACGGTGGCCGTGCAGTGGGAATCGCTGGTCGCGGAGTTCCGGGTCGGCCTGGGCCGGCTCCAGGAGTGGCTGGACCGGGCGCCGTTGGGACTGGCCCCCGACGCGCTGACCGACCTGCGGGAGCGGATCGGCTCGTACCTCACCAGCCACCGCACGTCGCTGCTCAGCACGGCCGTGGACAGCGCGGGCCGGGTGGCGCACGCGCTGGCCGTCGGGGCGCTGGGGCTGTTCTGCGCGGTGTTCTTCATCGCGTCGGGCGAGCGGCAGTGGAACTGGCTGTGCGGCCAGCTCCCGCCGGGCGGGCGGGACCGGGCCCGGGTCGCCGGCCGGGCGGCGTGGCGGGCGTTCACCGGGTACACCCACGGGATCCTGCTCGTCGCCGCGACGAACGCGGTGCTCGTCGGCGTCGCGCTGTACGCCCTGGGGGTCCCGCTGGCGGTGCCGCTGGCGCTGCTGGAGTTCTTCCTCGCGTTCATCCCGCTCATCGGGTCCCCGATCGCCCTGGCGGTCGCCGTGGTCGTCGCGCTGGCGTCCAGGGGGCCACTGGTCGCCGCCCTCGTGGTCGGGCTGATCGTGCTCATCGGGCAGCTCGAGGGGCATGTGCTGCACCCGATGGTGATGAGCTGGGCGGTACGGCTGCACCCGGTCGTCGTGGCGCTGTCGGTGGCGGCGGGGACCATCGCCGCGGGGCTGGTGGGCGCGGTGGTGGCCGTACCCCTGGTGTCGGTGGTGTGGGCGGTCCGCCTGTCCCTGCGGAACCGGTCCGGCGGGGCCTGATCCGGGGGCCTGATCCGGGGGCAGGTCGGACGGGCTGCTTTCACGGCGGTCCGCTGCGGGTATATCCCTCAGGAAAGCTCACGAGACGGCCGGGTCGTACAGCGGTGCGGCGCGACCACCCGTCGGAGGAGCCGACATGCTGCATGCCGAGGCCACCGAAGGAATCCCGCAGGACACGCTGAGTGTGAGCACCGGCGAGGCCCGCGCCCTGTCGGAGACCCTTTTCCGCAGACTGCGGGCCCTGGAGGAAGGCACGGCCGAGTACTCCTACGTGCGCAACACCCTCGTGGAACTCAACCTCAGCCTGGTGAAGTACGCCGCGCGCCGCTTCCGCGGCCGCAGCGAGCCCATGGAGGACATCATCCAGGTCGGGACGATCGGCCTGATCAAGGCCATCAACAGGTTCGACCCGGAGCGGGCCGTGGAGTTCACCACGTTCGCCCTGCCGACCATCACCGGGGAGATGAAGCGGTTCTTCCGTGACACCAGCTGGGCCGTCCGGGTGCCCCGGAGGCTTCAGGAGCTGCGGATCGGCGCCGCGAAGGCGCACGACGCCCTGGAACAGGACCTGGGCCGCGAGCCCACGGACGGCGAGGTCGCCGAGCACCTGCACGTGAGCGAAGAGGAGTTCGCAGAGGGGCAGAAGGCGGCGCACGCGTACTCGGCGCGCTCCCTGGACGCGCCGGCGCGGGAGGACGGAGACCGGCAGCCGGGATCCGAGCGGCCCTCGCTCGGCGAGGAGGAGACGGCGTACGACCGCATCGAGTGCCTGGAGTCCCTCAAGCCGGTGCTGGCGGCGCTTCCGGCGCGCGAGCGCACGCTGCTGTCGCTGCGGTTCGGGGACGAGCTGACCCAGTCCGAGATCGGGGAGCGGCTGGGGCTCTCCCAGATGCACGTCTCGCGGCTGCTCAGCCGGACCCTGGCCGCGCTGCGGGCGAGCCTGCTCGAGGACGGACCCGTGACCGCTCGAGACGACCCGTGACCGCGCTTCCGACGCGCTGCGTCTAGCGCTGTCCCTTCGGGAGCGGTGTCTGGCGCTGTCCTCCCTTCGGGAGCGGCGACGGGACCTCCGCCGGGAGCGGTGACGGGACCTCCGCCCAAACCGTCTTGCCGGTTCCGTCCGGGCGGGGCTCCCAGCCCCAGGCCCGGGCGAGCCGATCCACCACCAGCAGGCCGTGCCCGCCGGGGAGGGCGGGGTCCGCGGCCGTTCGGCCGCGGCGGGGGCGCTCGGGGCTCCCGTCGCCGACCTCCACCCGGAGCCGGTCGGAGGTGCGGCGCAGGACCAGCTCGCTGGGGCCGCCCGCGTGCACGCAGGCGTTGCTCACCAGTTCGGAGACCATCAGCAGCACGTCCTCGACGGCTTCGACCCGGTCCGCGTCCTCGCCGTCCGCCTCGCCGCCGTACTGCCCGTCGGCATGTTGCCCGTCGGCGGCCTCCCGGTCGTCACCGGGCGGTCGGGCGATCCACTGCCAGGCGGTGAGAGCGGCCAGGGTGAAATCGCGGCAGCGGGCCACAACGCCTCCGGTTCCGCCGCCGAGAGTCAGCCTGCGGGTCTCCTCGCTCATGGCATGGTCCCCGTTCCTCCTTGCCGCGCGACCTGCCGAAATCCGCCTACCCGGCCGGGCCGAGAACATTCGCCGGGGCGGGTTCAGGCGACGGGCGCGGCGCCCGCGCCCGCCGGGAGCCGGGGCCCGGCGGGCGCGGCCAGGACGGTGTCCAGCCGGCGGAGGGCGGCCCTGCGCTGGACGAGGGACAGCCCTGCGACCGCCGCGCCCAGGGTGACCCAGCCGGCCGGCCCGCCTGCCATGACGGCGCCGGTCAGCAGCAGCGGGCCGACGGCTTTCTGCACCGACGGGGAGATCCCGGCCACCCCCAGGTACGAGGCCCTCGCCTGCCGGGGCGCGAGCGACACCGCGAGTTCCCAGGAGCTCACGGAGCGCACCAGCTCCGCCGCGGTGACCAGCACCGCGGCGGCCAGCAGGGCGAGCGAGGCGGCCCAGGCTCCGTGGGCGGGGGTGAGGGCGACGACGGCGCAGCAGGCGAGGAGGAAGAGCCCGTACCAGGCGGCGGCGCGGGCGGCCTGGTGTGGCTGTTCGACCTTGGCTGACACGGTCAGCTGGAGGGCGACGACGAGCACGGTGTTGGTCGCGAGGATGGCCGGCACGAGGGCGTGGGGCGCGTCGGTGTGGTGGACGAGCCACAGCGGCAGTCCGACGTTGAGGATGGCGTCGTCGAGGTTCAGCGGGATGTCGAGCAGCACGAAGCGGAGGTAGCCGCGGTCCCGCCACGGGCTCTGCCCGCCGCCCGCGGGCGCGCTCTGCGCGGCCGGGGCCGTCGCGGTCAGGCGGCCGTGGCCGTGCGGCTCCCGGGTGCGCCACACCAGTACCGCGGCCGCCAGGAACGAGACCGCGTTGCCGAGGATGAGGCAGGCGTACGCCTCCCGGGTCCCGACGGCGAGGCCGAGGGCGGCGATGCCCGCGCCGATGGCGTAGCCGGCGTTCGCCGCGCTGCGTGAGAGGGCCTGGTAGGTGGCGCGCCGCTCGCCTGCGACCCGGGTGGCGAAGAGCATCTCCAGCGTCTTGGCGGCGCGGTCCCCGAGGTGGGTGAGGGCGACCACGAGCACCAGCACGTCGAACCGGGTGACCGCGAGCAGGGCGCAGAGAGCCGCGAGGCGGACGAGGTGACAGGCGATGAGCAGCGGGCGCAGCGGGAAGCGGTCGGCGAGGTGTCCGGCGAGCGGTGATCCGGCGATGCCCGCGATCGCGCCGGCCCCGAGCAGCAGGCCCAGCTGCCGGGCGTCGAGTCCGACGGCGAAGGTGAAGAACAGGACGGAGGAGGCGGCCCATACGCCGGTACCCGTCCGGTCCAGGAGCTGGCCGAAGAGCATGATCCGGGCGTCGCGGCCGCCGGGCGGCCGGCGCAGCTGTGCGATCAGGCCCCTCCGGCCTACGTCTTCCCCGCCGGTATGTCCCCCGCCGCGCCGCTTCATGCCAGGCCTCCGAGTCCCCCGTGAAAGGTATCTCGATGTCGAGATACCTCGTGGCAGCCTGCCGGACATCAATCTCGACGTCAAGATACTTAGCGCCGCGCTACGCTACGCTGGCGCCAGAGGCCGCAGCGGGCCGAAGGGCCAGGGGAGTTGGGCCCGGGGGGCCTGGGGCCGGGGCACCGGAGCCGAGGGAGGAACCGTGACCGAGCGCAAGCCACCGGGCGTCGGCTTCGAGTCCTGGGTGGACCGGCAGATCCGCGAGGCCGCCGAGCGCGGCGCGTTCGACCGGCTGGAGGGCATGGGCAAGCCGCTGGCCTCCGCCGACGCCCCGTACGACGAGATGTGGTGGGTCAAGGAGAAGCTGCACCGCGAGGGGTTCGCCGCCCTGCCGCCGGGCCTCGCCCTGCGCAAGGAGGCCGAGGACGCGATGGAGGCGGTGCGCGCGGCCCGCTCGGAGCGGCAGGTGCGCGCCATCCTCGCGGAGATCAACGAGAAGATCCGCGCGGCCCTGCGCAGGCCGCCGCCCGGGCCGCCGCTGCGCCTGGCCGTCTTCGACATCGAGGAGGTCCTCGCCTTCTGGCGCGCGGGGCGCACCGGCTGACCCGCGGGCCGGGGCCGGGGCCGGCGGCATCGGGGGCGCGGCGCCGACGTGCCCGTCCGGTACTCCCGGCCGACAGCCATAGACAGTGCTACAAATGGTCTCGTGGCCCATCCTTGCAACCCGTACCGGGGACGTCGGTGCGGTCACTGAGCGGGAAGCGCCCGCGGAGCGTCGCCAGACAGGTATTCGTCCTTCAGGTGGCGATCGTGGTGCTGCTCGCCGCCGGTGCGGTGCTGGCCCTCGTCCTCCAGTCCCGCCACGACGTCGACCGGGAGGCCCGCAACCGGTCCGTGGCCGTCGCCGAGACCTTCGCGCACTCCCCCGCACTGCGCGAGGCGCTGCGCTCCCCGGACCCGTCCAAGGCCCTCCAGCCATTGGCGGAGCAGACACGGAAGGCCGCCGGGGTCGACTTCATCGTCGCGATGGACACCAACGGCATCCGGTACTCCCATCCGCTGCCCGACCGGATCGGCAAACGCTTCGTCGGAACGATCGAGCCCTCGCTGCAGGGCCGCGTGCACACCGAGAGCGTGGAGGGCCCGCTGGGCAAGGAGATCCAGGCGGTGGTGCCCGTCTTCTCCGAGGGCGACAAGGGGAAGGTCGAGGCGCTGGTGTCGGCGGGCCTCACCGTGGAGAACGTGACCGGCGTCGTCGACCGGCAGCTCCCGGTGATCCTCGGCACCAGCGCGGCCGGCCTGGCCCTCGCCACCGCCGGCGCCGCACTGATCAGCCGGCGCCTGCGCCGCCAGACCCACGGCCTCGGCCCGCTCGAGATGACCCGGATGTACGAGCACCACGACGCGGTGCTGCACTCCGTACGCGAAGGGGTACTGATCACGGACGGCGGCGGGCGGCTGCTCCTCGCGAACGACGAGGCGAAACGGCTCCTCGGCCTGCCGCCCGACGCGGAGGGCCGGCACATCCGCGAGCTCCCGGAGCTCGACGGGCACCTGGCCGACCTGCTGCTCTCCGGCCGGGAAGCCACCGACGAGGTGGTGGAGGCCGGAGAGCGGCTGCTGGTCATCAACCAGCGGCGGACCCGGCCCTCGGGCAGCAGGGCCGAGGGCATGGCCGTCACCATCCGGGACTCCACCGAGATGCAGGTCCTGACCACCCGGGCCGAGGCCGCCCGCAGACGGCTGAGGCTGCTGTACGACGCCGGGGTCGGCGTCGGCACCACCCTCGACGTGGAGCGGACCGCCCAGGAGCTCGCCGACGTCGCCGTACCCCGCTTCGCGGACTTCGTCACCGTCGACCTCGCAGAACCGGTCCTGCTGGGCGACGAGCCGACCGCCGCGGCCGTCGACCTGCGCCGCACCGGCGTGAGCGGCATCCGCGACGACGTTCCCCTCTACCCCCGCGGCCGGCTGATCGACTTCCTGCCCTCCACCCCGCAGGCGCGCGGACTCAGCAGCGGCAAGGCCGAGGTGATCGCCGACCTGGCCGACGCCCCCGGCTGGCACGCGCAGGACCCGCCGCGCGCCCGGGCCATCATCGAATACGGGGTCCACTCCCTGATCACGGCCCCGCTCAAGGCCCGCGGCGTCGTCCTCGGCGTGGTCAACTTCTGGCGCTCCGAGAAGCCGGAGCCGTTCGACGAGGAGGACCTCTCGCTCGCCGAGGAGCTCGTCGCCCGGGCCGGGGTCAGCATCGACAACGCCCGGCGCTACACCCGCGAGCACGCCCTCGCCGTCGCCCTCCAGCACAGCCTGCTGCCGCGCGACCTGCCCGAGCAGAACGCCGTCGAGGTCGCCCACTACTACCTGCCCGCGCAGTCCGGCGTGGGCGGCGACTGGTTCGACGTGATCCCGCTCCCCGGCGGCCGGGTCGCGCTCGTCGTCGGCGACGTGGTCGGCCACGGACTGCACGCCGCCGCGGCCATGGGCCGGCTGCGGACCGCCGTACTGAACTTCTCCTCCCTCGACCTGCCGCCCGACGAGCTGCTGGCCCGCCTCGACGACCTCGTGCAGTACACCGACCAGAGCGGGGAGGGGGACGGAGCCGAGGGCGGCCTGCTCGGGGCCACCTGCCTGTATGCCGTCTACGACGCCGTGGCCCGGCGCTGCACGGTGGCGCGCGCGGGCCACGTACCGCCGGCGGTGGTGTACCCGGACGGCCGGGTCGAGACGCCCGACCTGCCTGCCGGAGCGCCCCTGGGGCTCGGCGGGTTCCCCTTCGAGGCGGCGGAGCTGGAGCTCGCCGAGGGCAGCCAGCTCGTGCTGTACACCGACGGGCTGATCGAGGACCGCGCCCGCGACATCGACGAGGGCCTCGACCTGCTGCGTTCCGCGCTCGCCCACGCCGACCGCAAGCCGGAGGACACCGTCCAGGCGGTGCTGCAGGAACTGCTGCCGGTGCGGGCACGCGACGACGTGGCCCTGCTGGTCGCGCGGACCTCGGTACTGTCGGCGGACCGGATCGCCGAGTGGGACGTGCCGTTCGAGCCGAGCGCGGTCGCGACGCTGCGCGCGGTCGCCATGGAGAAGCTCGACGAGTGGGGGCTGTCGGAGCTGTCGTTCAGCACCGAGCTGGTGCTCAGCGAGCTCATCACCAACGCGATCCGGCACGGCGCGGAGCCGGTGCGCGTACGCCTCCTCCGCGACCGGGTGCTGACCTGCGAGGTCTTCGACGGCAGCAGTAGCTCGCCGCGCCTGCACTACGCGACGACCACCGACGAGGGGGGCCGCGGACTCTTCCTGGTGGCCCAGCTCAGCCGGCGGTGGGGGGCGCGGTACACGCCGGAGGGGAAGGTCATCTGGTCGGAGCAGCCGCTGCCGGGCGACGGGGAGGACTGAGCGGGCCTCCGGGCGACGGGCCGGGACCGGTGGCCGACGGCCCGCGCCGGGGTGTGCTCCGGAGCCGCCCCGCCCTCGCGGTCACCGCGCTCGACGGCATCACGGCCATCCGGTTCGAGGCGCCGGCCGTGGCGGTCCCGCTGTGGCCGGCGCGGGCGTACGGAGGTCAGCTCGCGCCGTAGCGTGCGCCGATGCCGTCGAGGATGAGCTGGAGCCCCTCCTCGAACTGGGCGTCGTAGTCCTCGAAGAGGTGCGTTCCAGCGGCTGCGGCGAGCGGGTAGTCGGCGAGGCGCTCGCCGCGTTCGGCCAGGTCGAAGCCCTCCCGCCGCTCGCCCGGGACGGGGTGGACGCCCTGCTCCTCCGTGACGAAGCCCAGGGTGTAGACGAAGGTCGTGGCGAGGGCGCGGACGGCCTGCGGCAGGTCGAGGCCGGCCTCCTGAAGGGCCCGGAGGTGGGCCTCCACCTGTTCGCCGTGCCCGGTGCCGGTGAAACGGGAGCCGCTGAAGACGCGCGCGCCGTCGCGGTAGGAGAGCAGCGTGCGCCGCAGGTGGCGGTTGCCGGCCAGCATCATCGCGCGCCAGGCGGGCCCGTCCGCTCCGGCCTCGTGCGGCTGCGGCACGGCCGCCGGGTCGGCGGTCATGCGCCGGTGCATCTCGGTGGCCATCTCGTCGATGAGCTCTTGCTTGTTCTTGAAGTGCCAGTACAGCGCGGGAGCCTTCACATCCAGTTCGGCCGCGATGGCCCGCAGGGTGAGCTTCTCCAGCCCCGTCTCGTTCAGCAGGCGCAGGGCGGCCTCGGCAACGGTTTCGCGGCTCAGCGGCGGGACGCGGGGCGGCGTGCGGTCGGGCTTGGGGGTCATCGCCGGCCTCTCTCCTGCGGGCGCGCGGACGTGCGGCGTCCGGATCATCGGGGTTGACAGCTTAACAACGTTAAGGACATCCTGGTGACATCAGCTCCTTAACGACGTTAAGGAGAGTGGGAGCGGGGAAGCGGGGCGGGCGCGCAGTGCGCCCGGACGACGAACGGGGATGACGATGAGCACGAAGGCGAACGCAGGGGTGAGCGGGGCCCGGAGCGGGGACGTGGACGTGGACGGGGCCGGAGGCGCGGACGGGTCGGGCGGCGGGACCGATGTGCTGGTGGTGGGCGCGGGCCCGACCGGCCTGGCCCTGGCCTGCTGTCTGGCGCGGCGGGGTGTGCGCCCGCTGGTGGTGGAGCGGGCGGCGGGGCTGTTCCCTGGCTCGCGCGGCAAGGGCATCCAGCCGCGGACGCTGGAGGTCTTCGACGACCTCGGCGTGCTGGAGGAGGTACTGCGCCGGGGCGGCCCGGCCCCGGTCGGGATGGCCTGGCAGGACGGCGTACGGCTCGGCGAGCACAACATGTTCGACGAGGCGGACCCCACCGAGCAGGACCCGTATACGGGCCCCTGGATACTGCCGCAGTGGCGTACGCAGGAGATCCTCCTGGCCCGCCTGCGGGAACTGGGCGGTGACGTGCGGTTCGGCACGGAGCTCACCGCTCTCACGCAGGACTCCGACGGCGCCGAGGCCCTCCTCTCGTCGGACGGCGGCCCGGCCGCAGCGGTCCGCGCGCGGTACGTGGTCGGCGCCGACGGCGGCCGGTCCACGGTCCGCCGGCTCACCGGCATCAAGATGTCCGGCGAACGCATCGACCCCACCCCGCTGGTCGTGGCCGATGTGGTCGTCGACCACCTGGACCGCGACAACTGGCACCTCTTCCCGCCGGCCGAGGACGGCAGCCGGGGCTTCGCCGCCCTGTGCCCGCTGCCCCACACGCAGGAGTTCCAGTTCGTCGGCCAGTACCGCGAGGTGCGCGCCGACCTCTCCGCCGACGACATCCGCGCCCTGGTCGCCGAGCTCACCCACGTCCGGGCCGAGGAGGTCCGGGAGGTTCGCTGGGCCTCGGACTTCACGGTGAACGCGGCGCTCGCCGACCGGTTCCGGGAGGGGCGGGTCTTCCTGGCCGGCGACGCCGCGCACATCCACTCCCCCGCCGGCGGCCAGGGCCTCAACACCAGCGTCCAGGACGCCTATAACCTGGGCTGGAAGCTCGCCGCCGTGCTGTGCGACGGCGCGCCCGAGGCCCTGCTGGACACGTACGAGGAGGAGCGCCTGCCCGAGGCGGCCGCCGTGCTGGGACTGTCCACGCGCATCCACCGCGGCGAGGCGCGCCGCGGGGCCGCCACCCGCCAGCTCGGCATCCACCACCGGGGCTCGTCGCTCTCCCGCGAGAACCGGTCCGGCCTGCCTGAGGAGGCCCTCACCGCGGGCGACCGCGCCCCCGACGGCCGGCGCGACGGGCTGCGGCTGTTCGACACCTTCCGGGGACCGCACTTCACCCTGCTCGCCGTCGACACCGACCTGCCGGAGCAGCTCCCGCCGCTGCCGCAGCTGCGTACGGCCCGCATAGGCGCCTACGAGGGATACGGCCGCGGACTGTTCCTGATCCGCCCCGACGGCTACACGGCCTGGGCCGCGTACTCGGCCGCCGAAGCGGCCGACCTGGCGGACTGGTCGACCCAGGTCACGGGCCCGGCGGCAACTCCCATACCGGCCGCCGGCTGACCGCCGGAGCCGGATCGGGACGGCTGCGCGGCGGCGGGGCCGCACAGTGCCCGGTCGGGCGGACGGTTCGGGCGACCCCGGGGGCCGGGGGGCCGGGCCGGGATGCGTACGCTCACCTCTCCACACCAGGGGAGGAGACATACATGCAGGTCAAGTCCAGACGACAGGTGCTCGCAGCGATCGGGGCGGCCGCGCTGGCGCCGGCGACTGCCGGATGCCTGCCGCTGGGAGGGTTGGACAGGGGCGAGCGCGGTACCGGGCCCATCGGGCCCGTGGCGCAGGCACTGGGCTCGGACGGAACCACCATCGTGGTCGGTGACCCGTCGGCGAAGCTCACCGTCAAGCTCTTCGAGGACCCGAGCTGCCCCGCCTGCGCCGAGTTCGAGATCACCGGCACCGGCCCCCGCCTGCTCCGGATGGCAGCAGCGGGCGAGCTCCAGCTCCAGTTCGCGCTGGGCTCGTTCCTCGGCCCCGGGTCCAAGCGGGCCGTCAACGCCCTGCGGGCGGCGCTGGACAAGGGCAAGTTCGTCGACCTGCACCAGGCGGTCTACGACGGCCAGGCGTCGGCCAAACGGCGCGGCGGCTTCAGCACCAACGGCCTGCTCGGCCTGGCCGCCACGATCGAGGAACTGCGCGACGCCGCCTTCGACGACGCCGTGCGCACCGCACGGCACCGAGAGTTCGTCGAGGCCGCCGACCAGGCCCTCGGCAAGTCCTGGGTCCGCGGGACCCCCGCGATGGAGGTCAACGGGTGGCCCGTGGGGGAGGGCGACCGCGATGTCATGGACGACGGGGCCGCCCTCCGCAGGTACCTGAAATCGGCCGCCAAGCGCCCGCCGCGCCGCTGAGCGTCGGCGCGGGGGCGCGGGGTGCGGGGTCAGGTGTGGCTGTTCTTCGCGTAGTAGTGCTCGATGATCTGGATGGCCGCCATGTCGTCGTTGTGCTGGCCGTGCTCGAACTCGGGCGCGTCCTTGACCTCGGCCCGCGTGGCGGACAGGTGGACCGTCTTGTTCTCCTCGTCCACCCGGGTGACGACCGAGGCCGGCACCAGGACATGCCGTCCGAAGATCCACGGGCCCGTGTCCACGACCATGTACTGCCGCCCGACGTACTCGCTGTGCCGGTCGATCCTGCCGATGGTCCCGTCGGAGGCCTCGACCTTGTAGCCGATGAGGTCGGCCATGTCAGCGGCCATACGTCCTCACCTCTCCTTTGGGCTTCGCACGCGTCTACCCCGCCCGGCCGAGGGCATGCACCGTCCGGCCCGGGCGGCTGTCACACAGTTGCTCTGCCCGCTGGACACGGCTCCACACAGGGAGGCGGCGGGCGCGGCCCCACCGGGGTGTCCGGCAGGGCCGCGCCGTGGAGTGCGGGAGGAGGAGGCGGTGTCAGGTGCGGAAGGGGCCGGCCACCTCGTAGGTGATGCCGCCGGAGGAGCTGCCGCTGGTGCCGCGCTGGCTGGAGAAGTACAGCCGGTTGCCGGCGGGCGAGAAGGCGGGCCCGGTGATCTCTGACGACGACTGTCCGGTGATCCGCAAGAACGGGGCGACGACGTCGTCCGGGGTGATCACGCAGATTTCCATGTTGCCGCCGTCCTCGGCGACGTACAGGTCGCCGAACGAGGACCCGGTGACGTTGTCGACGCCGGTGAGCGGGGCGCTGCCGCCGACCACGAGCGAGTCGTCGTAGGCCAGCTCGTAGGTGTTGTCGGCGAGGTTGAGCTGCCAGACGCGGTTGTCGCCCTTGGTGGTGAACCAGACCGTGTCGTTGGCGTAGTGGCAGCCCTCGCCGCCGTTGAAGCGCTTCGCCCCGGACACCTGGTTGCGGGTGGTGGTGGGCGAGCCGTCCGGGTCCGGCACGTTCTGCCAGCCGAAGGACCCCGAGGTGCCGGAGCCGGCGACCAGGACCTGGAGGGTGCCGGAGGAGAGGTTGCCCCAGGTGGTGGGGAGGAAGCGGTAGAAGCAGCCGTCCGACTCGTCCTCCGTCAGGTAGACCGCCTGCCGGACCGGGTCGGCCGCGGCCGCCTCGTGCTTGAACCGGCCCATCGCGGGCCGCCGGACGGCCGCGTTCACGCCCCACGGGTCGGTTTCGTAGACGTAGCCGAGGCTGACCTCCTCGCAGGAGAGCCAGGTGTTCCACGGTGTCTTGCCGCCCGCGCAGTTCTGGCGGGTGTTGGAGAGGATCCGGTACGCGGAGGTGATGGCGCCCGACGAGTTGAAGCGGACCGCGCTCGCCCCGCCGGACGGGTTGATCTCCGAGTTGGACACGTAGATCCAGCCCGTGCCGTCGGCGTAGCACGCGCCGCCGTCGGGGGCATTGTGCCATGTGTAGGAGGTGCCGGAGACGGTCTGGCCGGAGCGGGCGATGACCCGGCTGGTGAAGCCGCTGGGCAGCATGATTCCGTTCGCGTCGGCCGGGCCGAGCGCTCCGTACGGGCCGGGCCCCGGCTGGGCGGGGGCGGCGTAGGCGGCGCCGCGCATGAGCGTGCCGCCGAAGGCGGCGGCGGAGGTGCCGACAACAGCGCCGCGCAGGAAGGTACGACGTTCCACGGTCACTCCTCGAAGAGGGGGAGAACGGGGGGGTAGCGGGGGGAGCGCTGAGGAAGTTAGAGGCTGGGTGTGGCGTCCCTGCCAACGCCGGGTGTCGCGGGGACGGCCGCTGCCGGACCCCGAGGCGATCGGGAGGGCGGCGAGAGGGTACCGCCGGACCCTTGAGGTGTCCCGCCCCGCGTCCCAGGAAATCGATGGCCGGGGAAGGGGATCGGGCGCGCAAGATCCTGGCCCCGGTGACCGGTTCCGACGGCGGCAGCGGCGCCGACTGGAAGACATACATGGCCGCTTAGCCGCCGGTCGCCGAGAAGTGCTGGTAGTCGGGGTTGGACCAGCGGCCGCCCCAGCGCCAGCCGACCTCCTCGAAGGCCCGGGTGACGGCGTCGCCGGGGCGGATCACGCCCGGCGCGGTGCGGTCGCGACGGAGGTAGGGCCGGCCGGCGGGCGGGTGGGCGGTGCCGTTCCGGTCCACGTACGGGTTCTCCACGGTGTTGATGTCGACGGCGTCCCCGTAGGCGTGCCGGGAGAGCCGGGAGGCGTCCCCGGTGACCCGGCGGCAGTTGAATGCGGAGGTGTTGTCGTCGGCCATCGACTTCGCGTCGTCGCCGCCGTACGCCGAGACGGGCCGCATCCGGCGGATCGGGAACCGGGCCCGGAAGGCCTTGCCGAAGACGTACAGCAGCGGGCGGACCACGCGTTCGTGGACGACGAGTTCCCCCCGGTGCACCTTGCCGTCGAAGCCCCAGTGGTTCATCCGGACCAGCCGCAACCGGTCGGGGCCGACCGGGCAGCCGGGGCGGTACGTGGCCGCGAGCGCGGCCTGCGGGACCCCCGTCACGTGGGCGGCCAGGTCCCGGGCCGGGGCCTCCACGGGCAGAGCGGGCGGCGGGAGCGACGCCGTCCGCGTACAGGACGGGGTGGTGGCACCGAGCACGACGACCACGGCGACGGCGAGGGGGGCGATGCGCACCGGCCCACGGTAGACGGGCCGGGCCCGCCGCCCCGCACGCCACGCGGACCGCACGGGCCGGGCGGGCGGCGTCCTCCGCTCCTCCCGGGCCCCGCGGAGGTCGGCGAGCGGTGCGCGGGCAGTGCTCCGGCGGGGGAGGTCCTCTTGCGTGAGAGCCGCCGAGCCGCTTTGGTGATCCGGATCACCGACAGGGCGAACGGGAAGGCGGCCACGGATGGCGGACACCACCCAGACCGGCACCGGAGCGGGCGAGAACCAGACGCCACGCAAACCGAGTTGGCGGTCCGTCGGTCCGGGGTTGGTGGTCGCGGCGACCGGCGTCGGCGCCGGAGACCTCGTCGCCACCCTCATCGCGGGCAGCAAGTTCGGCTACACCCTGCTGTGGGCGGCGGTCATCGGCTGCCTGGTCAAGATTTCCCTCGCCGAGGCCGTCGGCCGCTGGCACCTCGCCACCGGCCGCACCCTCTTCGACGGCTGGCGCAGCCTCGGTTCCTGGACCAGCGTCTACTTCGCCGGGTACGTCGTCGTCTGGGGGTTCGTCTACGGCGCCGCCGCGATGTCCTCGAGCGCGCTCCCGCTGGCCGCGCTGTTCCCGGGCGTGCTGGACCTGAAGGTGTGGGCGGTGCTGTGTGGCCTGTCCGGGCTGGTGTTCGTGTGGTTCAACCGGTACGCCGTCTTCGAGAAGGTCATGACGGGCCTCGTCGGCGTGATGTTCGCGGTGACCGTCTACCTCGCGATCCGGGTCACGCCCCACCTCGGCTCGGCACTCGCCGGCCTCGTGCCGGTCCTGCCCGACGGTTCGCTGTTCTACACGCTCGGTCTGATCGGCGGCGTGGGCGGCACGATCACGCTCGCCGCGTACGGCTACTGGGTCAACGCCAAGGGCTGGACGGGCACCGGATGGATGGGGGTGATGCGGCTCGACAACCGGATCGCCTACCTCACCACCGGCGTCTTCGTGGTCGCCATGCTGTTCGTCGGGGCCGAGCTGCTGTACTCGTCCGGCGTGGCGCTGGCCAAGGGCGACAAGGGGCTGCTCGACCTGAGCGGCGTCCTGGAGGACCGCTACGGGGCGGCGACCGCCAAGCTGTTCCTCGTCGGCTTCTTCGCCACGTCCTACACCTCGCTGATCGGTGTCTGGCACGGCGTCAGCCTGATGTTCGCCGACTTCGTCGCCAAGTACCGGCCGTCCCTCGTCGCCGCGGGGACGAGCCCCGAGCGGTCGCTGCCCTTCCGCGCGTACCTGCTCTGGCTCACCTTCCCGCCCATCAGCCTGCTCTTCCTGGACCAGCCCTTCGGGCTCGTCGTCGTGTACGGGGTGATCGGCGCGCTCTTCATGCCGTTCCTGGCCCTGACCCTGCTGCGGCTGCTCAACTCCGCGCGCACGCCCGCCGCCTGGCGCAACGGGCCGCTGAGCAACGCGATGCTGGGGGCCGCCGGGCTGCTGTTCGTGGTGCTGTGCGTACAGCAGCTGCGCGACCTGACCGGGTAACGCCCCGGACGCCCCGGACGCCCCGGGGATTCCGGAACTTCCGTCTCCGGAACTGCCGCCTCCGGGACGGGAGTCCGCAAAGCCCCGTGCGTCCGCCGGGACTGCCGCGCGGGGTCAGACGATGCCGGGGATCCGCCGGGCCTCGAACGCGTCGCGCACGGCGTTCGCGGCGCCCGTGCCGTACTTGCCGACCCGGTCTGCGTACACCTTGCCGCGGTCGGTGCGCCGCAGGGAGTGCGGGGCGGCGGCGTACGTGACCGCGCTCCCCCGCCCGCCGCGGGCGGCGGTCAGGGGGAGGCCGGGTGGCCGGCGCGCAGGATGCCCTCGAGTTCCGCCCGGATCCACATCCGCTCGACGTCGTCGTGTCGCGGGACGGTGTCCTCGACGACCGCCCAGCCCGTGTCGCCCTCGGGGGCGGCGAGTTCGACCAGGTGGTGGTCGAGCCGCCCCGTGATCATCACCGCGAGCAGGGAGACGTACTCGCGTTGCAGGTCGGGGGTCAGCTCGCTGCCGCCGGGCACTTCGAGTACGGCCTGGTGGTGGCCCTCCCCCAGCAGGGCGCAGGTGGTCTGGACGGTGCGGATGAGCACGTCGAACCGCTCCCCGCTCAAACGGGCCCGCACTCCTTCCAGATAGGAGCCCAGGACTTCGGCCTCGGGGCCGCCGTCATCCGGTTCCGCCGGACGATTCTCGACCACGTTCCCCACCCCTCCCGGACGGCCGTGTCCACCCGCAGTCTAGGCAGAACCCCCTGTCTCCAAGGCGCTCTTCGGGCACTTGCCCGCTCTCCCGCAGCATCCCGGCCAACCGGCACCGGCGGTGCGCACCCGCACTGGCAGCCGTCGGCGACTATGCCATCCGCATATTCTGTACGAATAGACAGCACAGATTTTCGGGATCAATTCACCCTCCCCCGCTGTCCCACATTGACAGCGCTGTACCCCCTGAGGGTTAATTGCTTTGCAGATGACCGGATCCGTTCGACATACGACCGATTCCTCCCCACAAACATCACACATCCCCATGAAAATTCCGTCGCAAATGGGGAACACTCCAGGTCGCAGCGCTCATGTTCCACAGTGGGCGCATACTGACAGACGAGACTTCTTCACGGGGGGGGACCAAATGTTCGGGCTCACCGGTTTAACTGTTCCGGATTTTCATCTGCCTTTCGGGAACACGAAGCACCCGCATGCCGCGCACGCCAATGCGGAGGCCACGTCCTGGGCGGTGCGTCACGAACTCGTCACCGATGCCGTGGACCAGTTTGCGGGCATCGGATTCGGCCACCTCGCGGGCCGGGTGAGCGGCGAGGTGCCGTACGAGACGATCGTCCTGCTCGCCAAGTGGATGGCCTGGTCCTTCGTCCTGGACGACCAGCACGACCACCTCATCAGGAACGGCCGGCTGGCCGACTGGCAGCCCGTCGTCGGCGCCATCACCGAGTACCTGGGGACGGGGCGGGTCAACAGCGCACCGGCGCACGGGAATCCGCTCGTGCGCGGGTTCACCGAGCTGTACGACCGGATCCTGGCCGGGCTGTCCGAGCCGACGGCAGCCCGCTTCCGGTCCCATTTCCGGCTCGTGCTGCGCTCGTTGGACCGGGAGGCGGGCAACAGGCGGGCCGGCAGCCGCCCGACGGTCGAGGAACACGTCCTCCTGCGCCGGCACAGCACCCAACTGCTGCCCATGATGGACATGGTGGAGGCCGGACTGGGCATCGACCTGCCGCAGCGGATCCACGACCTCCCCGAGTTCCGGGAGGTCGTCGCGAGCGCCTTGGACGTCATCGGCTGGGAGAACGACGTGTTCTCGCTGCCCAAGGAGCACTCCTGCGGGGACAACAACAACCTCGTCTCCCTCATCGCCGCCTGGGAGCGGTGCTCGCTCGCCGACGCGCTGCGGGCGGTGGAGGACCGCATCCACGACCGCATCGACGAGTACCTCGACTGCAAACAGCGCCTCCTCCGGGTCCTGGACGCCGGGGACGGGACCGGGGACCCGGCCCTGCGCACGGCGGTCTCCCGGTGCGTGCGCAGTTATGAAGACTGGATGATCGGCGCGGATCTGTGGCAGCGTTACGAGTGCACGCGGTACAGCGACGAACGGTTCGCGGCCGGGCTGGAGTCTGCGTACACCCGCCCGGACCTGGTATCGGTGGCATGACAGGGGGTCCGCCCATGGCACACGTGGAACAAGGGGGCCCCGCGGCCGGCGCCCCCGTGGCCCCGGGGCGGTTACCGCTCCTCGGCCACGCCCTGCAACTGTGGCGGCGGCCGATCGCCTTCCTGGAGTCACTGCGGGACCACGGCGAGGTCGTCCGGATCGACATCGGCACCTGGCCCGTCCACGTCCTGACGACCCCTGAGCACGTCCACTCCGTACTGGTCCAGCAGGCACAGCGGTTCGGCCGCGGGCGGATCTTCGACAGGCTCCGCCCCGTCTTCGGCAACGGGATCGCGACGACCGACGGCGACTTCCACCGCGCGCAGCGGCGGATGATGCAGCCGGCGTTCCACCGGAACCACATCACCGAGTACGCCGAGGCGATGTGCCGGCAGGCCGAGGCGATGTCCGCGTCGTGGACGGACGGACGCGAGGTCTCGATCGTCACCGAGACCCGCCGCTACGCGATGTCCTCGGTCGCCGAGATGATCTTCTCGGGGGAGCTGAGCCGCCCCGCCGTCGCGGAGGTGCAACGCTCCCTGCCGGTCGTCCTGGAGGGCATGCTGCTGCGCGCGGTCATGCCCAAGTCCCTGGACCGGCTGCCGATTCCGCTCAACCGCCGGTTCGACACGGCCGCCGAGCGCCTCCGCGGGATCATCGACGAGGTGATCGCCCAGTACCGGGCCCAGGACGCGGAGGGCCGCCACGACCTGCTCTCGCTGCTGCTGTCGAGCAGGGACCCCGAGACGGGCCGGACGATGGACCCCGAGCAGGTACGGGACGAGGTGATCGCCATCATGCTCGCCGGCACGGAGACCAGCGCGACCACCCTGGCCTGGATGTTCCACGAGATCGGCCGCCACCCGCAGGTCGAGGAGCGCCTGCACGCCGAGGTCGACGCGGTGGTGGGCACCCGCCCCGTCCGCCCCTCGGACCTGTCCGGGCTGACGTACACGCAACACGTCTTCCAGGAGGCGCTGCGGCTGCACTCGCCGCTGCTCTTCACCCGGCGCGCCCTGGCCCCGCTCACCCTCGGCGGCGTGTCCGTCCCCGAAGGGGCCGAGCTGGCCTACAGCCCGTACTCGCTGCACCGGGACCCCGCGCTGTTCCGCGACCCCGGGGTCTTCGATCCGGACCGCTGGGCGCGGGACGGGGGCGAACGCCCGCGCGCCCACCGGTACATCCCGTTCGGGGCCGGCCAGCACAAGTGCATCGGGGACTCGTTCGCGGTGGCGGAGATCCTCACCGTGGTGGCGAGCGTGGTCTCCCGGTGGCACCTCCGGCCCGCCCCGGGGGTCGCCGTGCGCGAGGTTCCCGCCGGGATCCCCCAGCCGAGCGAACTCCCCATGATCCCGGTCGCGCGCCGCTGACCGTCCGACCCACTCGTACCGTCCGCGCCGGACCACCGGCGCGGTCCGATCGTCCGCGTTCTCCCGCCGATCGCTTCCCGCCATTTCTCGATCAATGCACCGCGAGAAGGTGCGCGGAGGGTACAGCATGCACTCGCACGGGTGGCGGGATACGGAGAATACAAGGTGAATCGGCAACGTCTCGTCCCCAGAGCCATACACTCGGCCGCACGCGCAGGAGGGGGCAGGAAATGTCGTATGCCATGGAACCCAGAGGAGGGGCGGCCGAGCCCCTGCTCGAGCGGGAGTCCGAAATGCTGGCGATCCGACGCGCAGTGGACGATCTGCGCGGCGGATCCGACCAGGTCCCGGGTGCGGCCCCCCGCCGTGGAGGCGTGCTGACCTTCGCGGGGTCGGCCGGCATCGGCAAGACCACGCTGCTCGGCGCGGCCCGCCGGTACGCCGTGGGCCAGGGCTGCACCGTGCTGTTCGCACGCGGCGGCGAACAGGAGCGGCAGGTGCCGTTCCACGTGATGCGACAGCTCATCCAGCCGGCTTTCGCCGCCATGGCCGAGGACGAGCGGCGTGCCGCCCTCGGCAACTGGCGCACCATCGTCGCCCCGGCGCTCGGCCTGACCGCGGCCCGGAAGGGTGCGACGGCGCCGGATCCGCAGGGTGTTCGCGACGGCCTGGACTGGGTCGTCACCCAGCTGACGGTGCGCAGCGCGCCGGTCGTCCTCATCCTCGACGACGCGCACTGGGCGGACGCGGAATCGCTCGCGTGGCTGACGGCGTTCGCGGCGCGCGCCGAGGAACTGGCCATGCTGATCATGGTGGCCTGCCGTCCGGACGAGATCCCCACCGATGCCGGCGGCCTGCGCAACCTGATGGGGCGGCGTGGGACCCGGCCGCACGACCTGGCTCCGCTCACCACGGGCGCGGTCACGCAGATCGTCCGCGACGCCCTCGGGTCGAGCGCCGACGACGTGTTCTGCCGCGAGTGCTGGGCCATCACCGGCGGCAATCCCTTCGAGGTCGTCGAGTTGGCGATGAAGGGCCGCGACCGCGGGCTGAAGCCGCACCAGGACAACATCGCGCAGCTGCGCGACCTGGCCTCCGCCGTCAAGGGCAGCGGTCTCATCGAACGCCTGGAGCAGCTCGGGACGTCGACCGTCCGGTTCGCCTGGGCCGCCGCGGTGGTGGGTACCGCGGTCCCGACCGGCATCGTCGGCCGTGTCGCAGCGCTGGGCGAGGCGCAGGCCGCCGATGCCATCGAGCAGCTGCGCGCCGCCCGTATCCTGACCGTCCTGACCGGCCTGCGGAGCAAGGAGGTCGTGGAGTTCTTCCACCCCCTCATCGCCACCGCCGTCTACCGGTCGATCCCGCCCGGCGTGCGTGTCGCCATGCACGGCGTGGCCGCACAGGCCCTGATCGACGACGGGCACGGCACGTCCGCCGCCGCGCGCCATCTGCTGGAGATGCACCCCGAGGGCGACCCGTGGGTGGTGCAGCAGCTGCGGCAGGCCGCGCGCGACAGCTTCTCCGCCGGGGCGCCCGACGCGGCGCGCCGCTATCTCGCCCGTGCGCTGCGTGAACCGCCCGAGGCCGAGGACCGGGCCGAGGTGCTGTTCGAACTCGGCTCGGCGAACCTCCTGCACGACCCCGTGACGACCATCAACCAGCTCCGAACGGCACTGGAGGAGCCGCAGATCGCCCAGGGCCTCCGGGAGTCGATCACGTACCGGCTCGCGCAGGCGCTGGCGCACACGGGTCAGCTGGCCGAGGCGTCCGGGCTGCTGGCCGACGAGGCCCAGCGTGCCACGAGTTCCCGCACCCGGCTGCGCATGCAGGCCGAGCAGTTCAAGTGGAACGCGGTCCGGGTCGACGAGGAGAACTCGCCCGCCAGGTCGCGGCTCCTCGCCCAGTTCGCCAAGCGGCTGGTCGGCCGCGGCTTGGCCGAGCGGCACATCCTGGGGCTGCGCGCCTGGGACGCCGCGATGCGCGGGGAGCCCGTCGCCACCTCCCTCGACTTCGCGGAGCAGGCGCTCGACGGGGGCATGAGCTGGACCGACCAGGACTTCGGCTTCGAGGTGCCGGCCGTCATCGCGGTCACCCTCATGTACTGCGACCAGCCGGGCCGCGCCGAGGAGTTGTTCAACCAGGGCATCGTCGAGTTCGAGTCGAAGGGGTGGCGCGGCGCGCACCTGTCGTTCGTGTACACCCTGCTCGGGTACGTCCGCTACCGGCGCGGGCGGTTCGCCGAGGCCGAGGACTTCGTGCGCAGCGGCCTGGAGATCGCCAACCGCATCGGGCACGACATCCCGGCGCAGTGGTACGCCATCGGCACCCTCATCGAGACGCTGCTCGCCCGCGGCCACCTCGCCCAGGCCGAGAAGGTCGCCCGCACCTACCGGCTGGCGGAGGGGTTCCCCCGCGCCATCGTCTATCCCGACCCGCAGGCCGTGTGGGGCAGGCTCCTGCTGGCGCAGGGCCGGTTCGAGGAGGCCGAGCAGCAGCTGGCCGCCGCGGGCAGGCGCTTCGATCTGCGCGGTACGCGGAACCCCTCGTGGAGTCCCTGGCAGCTCGACCTGGCCCTGGCGCAGGCGACGTACAACCCGGAGCTGGCTCGGGCCACGGCGGCCGAGGCCGTGGCCCGCGCCCGCGTGTTCGGCGCGCCCAGTGTGATCGGCCAGGCGCTGCGCGTCGCGGCGGCGACCACGGACCCGGTGCAGGCGACCGTCCTGCTGCAGGAGGCGGTCTCCCACCTGGAACAGTCCCCGGCCGCCTACGAGTTCGCGCACGCGCTCATCGACCACGGCACGGCCCTGCAGACCCTCGGCGATCCGCACCGGGCGGCCCAGCAGCTCTACCGGGGCATGGAGAGTGCGGTCGCGTGCGGTGCGGAGGACCTCGCCCAGCGGGCCCGCACCCAGCTCGCATCGGCCGGTATGCGCCCGCGCCGGCTGCACACCTCCGAGCAGGACACGCTGACGGTCGCGGAGAACGCGGCGGCCCGGCATGCCGCCCTCGGCCTCGACAACGCGGCCATCGCCAAGGAGCTGCGCATCGAGGGCCCGGCGGTCCCGGAGCTGCTGTCCGCGGTCTTCACCAAGCTGGGCACGGACCGGGTCGGGCTCCGTCGGGCACTCGGCATGTGACGGCCGCCCGGGAACACCGTCGAGCACCGTCGAACACCCCCGTCCCCCGTTCCGGGCGGGGGTGTTCGAGCGTCCCGGGCGGGAAGAACCCCCGTACGGCACGAGCGGCGGGGGCGGATGCCGCACGGACGAGGGCGGGACGGACCGGGGGAAGGCGGGGACGGGCAGCCGGGCCGACCCGAGGGCCCGAACGGCCTCGCGGACGCGGTCGGGTGCCTCGGGTGGATCCTCGCGATCACGGCGCTGATCGTGGGGGCGTCCGGCGGGCCCTGGCCGCCGGCGGTGGCGTCACCGCCGTCGCGGGCTCCCGGCTGCGCTGGCAGCGGATGGAGCGCTACGGCAGCCTCCAGGTCCCGGTCGCCCCGGACACGGCCGTGCCCAAGCCGCAGCCCGAGCCGGGGCCGGGGCCGGCGTACGCGTACGCGCCCGACGGCGGCTACGACACGGACCCCGCCCGGGGTCCGCACCCCTACCCGCACACCCCGCAGCGCCGCATCCGGCCCTCGGACGGGCCGGGCGGCACCCACCGCTGAACCCGGACGGACCACCAGGCGTGCCGAGCACTCCCGCCCGGGCGCCAATGGAGGCAGAGCGTCCATCTGCCCTGGAGCTGCCATGTCCTCTCCGAACGAACCGTCCGCTCCGGAACCGCCGCCCTCCGGGAGCGCGGCGCGCGAGGCGAACGGCGGGGCACGCGGATCGCCGGCGGGCCGCATGGTGCAGAGCGCGGTCTCGGCGGTCATCCTCGTCCTGACCTGCATCCTGGTGCCCGTCTCGGTGGTCACCGTGTGGGTGCACGACATCGTGCTCGACACCGACCGGTACGTGGCCACGATGGCCCCCCTCGCCAGGAACGAGGCCGTCCAGGACGCCGTGGTCCACCGGGCCACCGAGGCCGTCGCCGTCCGCGTGGACGCCCGGGCGGTCACCGACGACGTGGCCGACTGGCTGGAGTCGCAGGGCCTGCCGCCCCGGGCTGCCGACGCGGTACGGGCTCTGGCCCCGCAGGTGGACTCCGCCATCGACGAGGCGGTCGGCAAGGTGGCCACCCGCATCGTGGAGAGCGACCAGTTCGCCGACGTCTGGACGGGCGCGAACCGGGTCGCGCACACGGCCGTCGTGCACGCGCTCACCGGCCAGGGGCGCGGCGCGGTCGGCGTCTCCGACGGCACGGTCACCCTGGACATCGGCACGCTCGTGGAGCAGGTCAAGGACGCTCTCGTGAACGCCGGACTGTCCCCGGCGAGCAAGATCCCGGAAGTGAACAAGCAGATGGTGCTGTTCCACTCCGAGGAACTGGGCAAGATCCGCGACGCCGCCCACCTGCTGGACGTGCTCGGGAACTGGCTGCCCGTCATCACCGTGCTGCTCGGCGCGGGCGGGGTGCTGCTGGCCCGGCACCGGCGCCGCGCGCTCGCGTGGACGGCGCTGGGCGCGGCGTTCGGCTGCCTGCTCGTTGCCATCGGCCTGGTCATCGGCCGGCGCTACTACCTCGACCACCTGCCCGCACAGGTGCAGTCGCCGGCCGCAGCCGCGGCGATCTTCGACACGGTGGTGCGCTTCCTGCGGGTCAGCCTGCGCACCACGATCGCCCTGGGCATCGTCATCGCCCTCGGCGCCTATCTGATCGGCCCCGGCCGGCTGCCGCAGGCCGTACGGGCCGGCTCCGACCGCACCGCGGACTCCGCCGCGCTGTGGGCGGACCGGCACCGGATCCACACGGGCAGGGCCGGGACCTGGGTTGAGGCCCACCGCCGCTGGATCACCCTCGGCGCCATGCTGGTGGTGGTCCTGGTCTTCGCGCTCTGGAACCACCCGACGGTGCTGACCATCCTGCTGCTGGTACTCATCCTGCTCGTGCTGCTCGCCCTGATCGCGCTGCTCGCCGCGAGCGGCCGCGTGGGCACGGGCTCGGGCACGGGCGCGGGCGCGGGCGCGGAACGGCCGACCGGGCCGCCCCCGGACGGCGGATGAGCCGGCTCCGCCCGCATCACCCGGAGCGGGTGGCAGGGCGTTTCCGGTCGGGCGGGCTCCCGGTCACTCCGGGAGCCGGCGCATCTCCACCACGTGCAGGCCGAGGGCCTGGAAGCGGGCGAGCAGCCCGTACAGGTGGGCCTCGTCGGTGACGGGGCCGAACAGGACCGTCTCGTCGGTGATGACGAAGTTCTTCAGCTCGGGGAAGGCCCCGCTGAGCGTCTCCGACATCTGCCCGTCGATGCGGATCTCGTATCGCATGAGCGCACTCTTCTCCCTGCCGGGAAGGCTCGTTCCCTCCATGCTGGCCACGTCACGGCCCGCGGGCATCACCCGGTGGAGGTGAGCCGGCCCCGGCGCGCCGCGTGCGCGCGTCCGGGTCAGAGCAGCTCCAGCTCGCGGGCCCGCCGCACCGCTTCGCCGCGGCGGTTCGCGGAGAGCTTGCGGTAGATGCTCTTGAGGTGGGTCTTGACCGTGTTGACGGAGAGGCTCAGCTCGGCGGCGATCTCCTCGGTGGACAGCAGCCGCGCCGCGCAGGCGAGGACGTCGTGCTCGCGTTCGCTGAGCGGTTCGACCACGAGGACCGCCCCCGCCGCGGCGGGCTCCGCGGGACGGGATCCGGCTCCGGCCACGGCTCCGGCTCCGGCTCCGGCTCCGGTGAGCCCGGGCGCCAGCCAGTCGTGGCCGGGAACCGGGCGGGCGTGCAGGGCCCGGCGCAGCCAGGGTCCGGCGTCGAGGAAGGGCCGGCGCAGCCGGTCGGGGCGGGCCAGGCCGAGGGCGCGGACGACCAGGCGTCGTGCCGCCGTCGGGTCGCCGAGGCCGTCCGCGGCTCCGGCACGCGCCAGCAGTGCGCGTACGGTCACGGCGGGGCCGGCGGCCTTGCCGGTGGTGAGGGGGTCCAGGACTTCGATCGCCGGCCCGGTCTCGCCGCACGCGATCCAGGCGCGGGCCGCGGCGACGGCGTATTCCGGGGCGCAGGCAGCCCCGGCCGGTGCGCCGGCGGCCTCGGCGTCGGGCAGCGCCGCGGCGGTGAGGAACCCGGCCGGATCCCCGAGGGCTTCCAGCGCGGCCTTCGGGTCTCCGAGGGCCAGGTGCGCGGCCGATGCGGCCAGGGCGAGGTGGGCGTCCACCCAGGGGGAGCGCTCTCCTTCCGGCGGTTGGGCGACGGCTCCGGCCAGCCGCTCCAGGGCTGCCGACGGGTCTCCCCCGGCCAGCAGCAGGCGGGCGCCCAGGATCGCGAGACCGGCGGCGACGACGGGGTCGTGGCGGGCGCCGGCGGACGCCTCGGCCCGTTCCAGGGCGGCGCCCGCGGCCGCGAGGTCGTCCTGCTCGATGGCGACGGCGGCCGGCACCAGCTCGGCCGCCCCGCTGCAGTGGGCCGGCAGGAGGCCGTTCCGCGTCGCCTCGGCGGCCGCCTCGCTCGCCCGGGCCCCGGCCCGGCCGAGCCTCCCGTGCAGGAGGTCGATCAGGGCGAGCCGGGCCAGGGCCTCGTGCCGCGGGGACGCCAGATCCGGGCCTTCGGAGGCCTCGACGGCGGCGGACAGCGCCTCCGCCGCGGCATCGAGGTTCCCGGCCCACAGCCGCGCGGCCCCCAGGCCGGTCAGCAGCAGGGCGGACAGTTCGGGATGCTGTGCGAGGTGCTCGGACGGCACCCGCCGGGTCGTCTCGGCGGCGTCCGCCGCGGCCGCCTCGGCCATGGCCGGCGAGCCGAGCAGCCTGCCCGCCACCACGCGCAGGAACGCGCGGGTCAGCTGCAGCGCGGGCAGCTCCTGCGCGTTCTGCGGGTCGTGCGGGTCGTGCCGGCCGTGCGGGTCCCGCGCCGGCCGCGCCTCGGCCGCGCGCAGGCGGGCCAGGCCGCCGGTGACGTCGTACCGGGCGAAGTCGAGTGCGGCACGCACCAGTTCGGGGGCGGGACCCGGCGTACCGGGGGCCATCGCGGAGAAGACCTCGCCCAGCCGGTCCGCGTCGAGACCGGTGAACAGGCGGCCGATGGCGAGGCGGCCGACGAACTGCGAGGCGGCGAACTCCCAGTCGCCGGCCGCGGCGGCGTGCGGCAGGGCGCTCACGAGCTGCCCGGCATCGCAGAGCCAGCGGGCCGCCGTACGGTGCAGCTCCCGCTCCAGCCCGGGCTGCCCGGACCGCAGGTGGACCCGCAGGATCTCGGCGAACAGCGGATGGTGCCGGTACCAGGAGTGGCCGACGGCCGTGACGAAGGCGTTCGCCCGCTCCAGCGGGGCCAGGATGGCCGCGCCGTCCTCGCGGCCGGTCAGGGCGTTCGCCAGGTCGGGGTGGGTCTGCTCCAGGATGCTCGTGCGCAGCAGCAGGTCCTGGGTCTCGAAGGGCTGCGTGGCCAGCACCTCGCCGAGCAGGTAGTCGGCGATGGTGCTGCGGCCCGCCTCGAACTCCTTCAGGAAGCGGGCGGGGTCGTCGGTCTCGTGCATGGCCAGGGCGCACAGCCGCACCCCGGCGGCCCAGCCCTCCGTCCGCTCCGTCAGCAGCCGCGCCGCCTCGGCGCCGCCGTCCAGGCCGTGGCGGTCCAGGAGGGCGGCCGTCTCATCCCGGTTGAAGGCCAGGTCCGCGCCGCGGATGTCGGCCATCTCGTCGCCGGCGCGGTACCGGTGCAGGGGCAGCAGCGGCTCCGTACGGCTGATGAGGACCAGGTGCAGGGCGGGGCGGGAGTGCTGGAGGACGAACTCGACCTGTTCCGCGATCACCGGCGCGGAGACGCGGTCGAACTCGTCCAGGACCAGCAGGACCGGGTCGCGGAGCCCGCTCAGGTACGCGGCGAAGCGTACGAGCAGCGCGTGGTCGACCTCCTCGGCGCGGGCCGGGGTGCCCACGTCCTCGGGCAGGGACAGCCCGTGGTGGCGCAGTGCCTCCAGGACGTAGGCCCAGAACATGCCCGGGGCGTTGTCGTCGGCCTCGGTGGTCAGCCAGGCGACCGGCCACGGGAGGGGGTCCTGGGCGAGCCAGTCGGCGACCAGCAGGGTCTTGCCGGCGCCGGCCGGGCCGTTCACCAGGACCAGGGGGCGGCCGACCCCGTCGGCAAGCCGCTGCGTGAGGCGGGGCCTGCGGACGAAGGTGTGCGGGACGGAGGGGACCGCGAAGCGGGTGGGCAGGACCGGGACGCCGAAGGCCCGGGGGCCATGGGACTCCCGTGCTGCCGTGCGGGGGGTGGAGCGGGGGGCTCGTGTCTCACCCATGCCAATCACCAGGAGGACGGGGCGGCCGCGCGTGCGGATCCCTTTCGGCATGATCGTACGTCGCGCTCCGACGGGGCACCTTTCGGATCACCTGTGCCGGGTGATGCCCTGGAGCCGTACTTGCCGCGGACGCGCCGCGTACCGGAGGCGGACATCGTGGCTGCACGCGCGCTCCGAACCGGGCGACCGGTTAGGCCCGGTCACCCGATGGCGTGAGAAAGCGCGGATACGCCACTCATGCGGGTGATCTCGAGGGGGGCGGCGTCGTCCGGGGTGTCACGATCGCCGCCGGCTCCGTGTCACCGCGGCCACTGGCTGCCCGATCGTTCGAGGACCGGCCTTGACTGTCACCGCCCCTTCCGCCCCGCCCCGCATCCGCCTGGCGGTGCGCTGCCGGGCCGTCGTCGACTCTCCCGCCTTCGGGGCGGGCGTCCTCGCGCTGATCCTGTGCAATGCGGTACTGCTGGGCGCGGAGACCTACCGCGGTTTCGCCGCCGGTCACCGCGAGCTGCTGGCGGGCGCCGAGAACCTCTTCCTGACCCTGTTCGCGGTGGAGCTGGCGGTGCGCGCCGCCGCGTGTGCCGACCGGCCGAAAGCTTTCCTCCGGGACTCGTGGAACCTCTTCGACCTGGCCGTGCTGCTGGCCGCGTTCCTGCCGCTGATCCGGGAGAACACGAGCGTGCTGCGGCTGCTGCGGCTCAGCCGGGTGCTGCGCACCGCCCGGTTCCTGCCGCAGCTGCGGGTCCTGCTGATCGCGGTGGGGCGCGCCGTGCCGGGCACGCTCAGCTTCCTGTGTGTGGGCGCGCTCGTGGTGTACGTGTACGCGATGGTCGGCTGGATGTGCTTCGCCGACAGCGACCCGGTGCACTTCGGGTCGGTGGGCCGGGCCTGCCTCACGCTGTTCCTGCTGACCACCATGGACGGCTTCGCGGACGCGGTGCGGGCCGGGCTGGAGCTGTCGCGGCTGACGCTGCTGTACTACGCCTCGTACGTGCTGCTGGCGTCGTTCATCCTGGTCAACGTGTTGATCGGGGTGGTGCTGGGCTCTCTGGAAGAGGCCCGGGAGCAGGAGCGGAAGGCCCGGCTCGACCTCAAGCAGCGGGGTCGCCCCGAGCCGGACGGCCCCACGTCCGCCGAGCTGCGGGCCCGTCTGGCGGAGGCCCGGCGGGCCCTGGACGAGGTGGAGGCCGCGCTGGCCCGCACCCCGCACCCGGCCCGGGCCGACCGGCCCGACCGGCCCGACCGGCCCGACCGGCCCGACGGCACGGCCGCCGCGGTCCCGGCCGAGCTCCAGGCGGTGGCCGGGCGGCCGCCCGCCTGAGCGGCCGCGCGGTGCCGATGTCTCTGCGCGTACTTCTCTACACGGCGTGGTGTTCCGGCGGGCACGATCGGCTCATTCGACGAGGCCGCCCGAGTTTGGGGGAACGCACATGCGGACGCCCACCCTTCCCGCGGATCTGGCGGGAGGGCTGCTTCCCGGGCAGGTGCGTGTACCGGCGGGGCCCGGCTTCATCGAGGTCAGGGACCGGCGGTTCGGGGCGCTCGCCCTGTTCACGATCGACGAGCCGCATTTCCTCGACGCCGTCGGCGCCCTCCGCGACGGCGCCCTCCGCGACGGCGCCCCCGCCGACGGGGTTCCGCAGGACGTACGGGAGGACCTCGCCGAGGCCCGTCCGGTCGGCGAGCACGGCGGCCTTCAGTGGTGGCTCCCCCTGCCGGTGCACCGCTGGCCCTTCGGCTCGTTCGTCCTGTGAGGGCCTACCCGCCGGCGGTCGCGGTCCAGGAGAGCAGCATCCGCAGGGTGTCGTGGGAGGGGCTGCCCGGCTCGGCGGCGTACGTGATCAGCGCCTGGCCGGGGTCGTCGGCGGCGCGCAGGGTCTCGTAGCAGAGGACGAGGTCGCCGACGACCGGGTGCTGGTAGAGCTTCGTGCCGGAGGTCTTGTCCTGGACGGGGTGTTCGGCCCACCAGCGCCGGAAGTCCTCGCTGCGCTCGGACAGTTCCGCGACGAGCCGGGCGAGCCGGCGGTCGCCGGGCCTGCGGCCCGCCTCCAGCCGCAGGAAGGCGGCGTTCTCCCGGGCGCAGGACTCCCAGTCCCCGTACAGGCTGCGGGACGCCGGGTCGAGGAAGGTGATGCGGGCGATGTTGCGCTCGGCGGGGTCCAGGGCGCCGTAGTCCCCGAAGAGCGCGGCCGCCGCCCGGTTCCAGGCGAGGATGTCCATGCGTTCGCCCATCACGACGGCGGGCAGGTCGTGGAGTTCGTCCAGGAGCCGGCGCAGCATGGGGCGGACGCGCTGCGCCGCGGGGGCCCCGCCGTCCGGCGGCGGCGCGGGGCGGGCGGGCCGCGCGGGGCGGGCGAGACGGTGGAGGTGGCGGGTCTCGTCCTCGTCCAGGCGCAGCGCGCGGGCGAGTGCGTCGAGGACCGCTTCGGAGGGGTTCGGTACGCGGCCCTGTTCCATCCGGGTGTAGTAGTCGACGCTGACGCCGGCGAGCTGGGCGATCTCCTCGCGGCGCAGCCCGGCGACGCGGCGTACGCCGCCGAAGTCGGGCAGCGCCACGTCGCCGGGGTGCAGGAGGGCGCGGCGGGTGCGCAGGAAGTCGCCGAGGCCGCCGGTGGGGGTGGCTGTGGTGCTCATGCACACGATTCTCACCGGCGGCGCGGCGCGCAGCCTGGCCCTGCGGGACCCCCTCAGGCGGCTGGGAGGGCGCCCACGAGCCCGCCGTCGATGACGAGGTCCTGTGCGGTGATGTAGGAGGAGCGCGGGGAGAGCAGGAACGCCACGGCGTGGGCGACGTCCTCGGCGGTCCCGATCCGCCCGAGCGGGATCCGGGCGCGGATCGGCTCGTGCTCGGCGGGGTCGGGGACCAGCCCGTGGAACATCTCGGTCCCGATGTAGCCGGGGCTCACGGAGTTCACGCGGATGCCGCGGGGGGCGAGATCGCTGCCGAGGGTCCGGGCGAGGTTGTGGACGGCGGCCTTGGTGGCGGCGTAGACCGGCGCGACGGCCATGCCCCGGTGCAGGGTCCAGGAGGCGTTGACGACGACGGACCCTCCCCCGGCGGCGTCCAGCAGCGGCAGCGCCTTCTGCACCGTCAGGAAAACGCCCTTGAAGTTGACGTCGACCAAGCGGTCGAAGTGCCGTACGTCCGCCTCGGCGGCCGGCTTGAGGTCGGCGATACCGGCGTTGGCGAAGACTCCGTCCAGCCGTCCGTACCGCCTGCGGACCTCCTCGGCCACCCGCTCCGTGTCCGCCTCGTCGGCGACGTCACCGCGTACGGTGACCAGCCGGTCCCCGCCCGCGAGCCGCTCGGCGGCGCGGACGAGCCGCTGCTCGTCGCGGCCGGTGATGACGACGTGGGCCCCGCCGTCGAGCAGGACCCGGGCGGTGGCGAGGCCCATACCGCTGGTCCCGCCGGTCACCAGGATGATCCGGTCCTGGAATCCGGTCGCGTCGGCGGCGGTTCCGTTGCCCTTGGTGTCGGTGTTCTCGTTCATGGCTCCACCCTCCCCGGCACGCCGCCCGGCAGCCAGGCCCTGCCGGTCCCAGGCTCGGCACTCCCCGTCAGCGGCAGGGCATGCTCATGTAGAGCGCCTGCTCCCCCTCGGATGCGGTGCCCTGGTACAGGCTGGTGTCCAGGCCGCAGAAGGCGAAGCCCATCCGGCGGTAGGCGTGGATGGCGGGGGCGTTGACGTTGGTCACCTCCAGCCAGATGTGCCCGGCGCCCCGCTCGCGGGCGAAGTCGGCCGCGTGCCCGATGAGCGCGCGGCCGACGCCGCGGCCCCGGTGGTCTGGGGCGACCTCGATGTCCTCGACGGTCAGCCGCCGGTTCCACGCGGAGTAGGAGACGGCGGCGAAGCCGGCGAGGGCCCCGTCGTCACCGACCGCGACGAACGTGCGGTCGTCGTCCGCACGGCCGCCGTCACCGCTGTCGTCGTCGAATCCGTCCTCGGGGAACACCTTGACCAGCGGCGGGTCCACGGGCACCTCGCGGAGCGCGAACCCGCCGTCGGTGACGGCCACTTCGAAGACGGTGGAGGTGGTGAACGACCCGTCGAGGGCCACGATGGCCTCTGCGTCCTCGGGTCGGGCGGTGCGGAACCGGTACGTCGTGTTCTTGGTCGCGGTCATGCCATGAGGCTATGCCCGGGCCGCCGGGGACGGGGAGGGTTCCGGCTACGGGCGGGCCAGGATGTCGCTCAGCCGGTGGGCGTAGACGACGCGGCCGCAGGGCGACCCGGTGTCGGTGCAGCCCGGCGTCCCGTCGGCCCGGTGCTCGGTCAGCGACCAGAGGTACCGAGTGCCGCCGCCCGGAACGCTCTGGCCGTGCTCGAGGTACAGGTCCTCCGGACCCACCGCGTTGGTGATGTTGCCACCGAGGTCCACCAGGCGGCCGCCCGTGACGGTGGCCCGGCGCAGGCTTCCGCTGTGGTCCGTCCAGCTGCGGTTGAAGTAGTACGTGCCGTCGTAGCGGGCGGCGCCCTGGGTGAGGTCGCGCGGCAGGTGGTACGCCGAGGTCGCGGCCACCACCCCGCCCGTCGTCTTCAGCAGACCCGTGGCGTCGTCGATGGGCAGCGCCCCGACCCGGCCCTTCTCAGGGTGGTCGGTGTCGGAGTCGCAGTACTCACCCATGATCAGCGCGGGGGCGGCGGTGTCGCTGCGGTCGACGGAGATGTACGAGGCCTTGGGGGCGCCGGTGGCGGCACAGGTCCTGGCGGAGGTGTTGCCCTGGGCGGCGGCGAACTTGTACGAGGCCACCTGCGGCAGCACGTACCGGTAGGTGTGGCCGTAGTAGACGTTGTCCTGCCGGCCGATCCTGGTCTCGTCCCGGACGTTGCTCTTGAGGCCGTTGAGCGTGGCGTCGTCGACCGAGGCGTCCCGGTCCGGGTTGAGGTCGAGGATGTTGCGCAGGTCGAAGACGCGCAGACCGTTCAGCGTGTCGGCGACGTAGAGGTGGTACTTGTACCAGGCGATGCCCCCGGCGTGGACCTCGACCGACCGGTAGGACGCGTTGCCGTACGAGTTGTAGTACGGCTCCGCCAGCAGCACGTGGCGGTAGCGGCGCCCGTCGGGGTCGCCCGGCACCGGTGTCTCCGGGTCCAGGAAGGACAGCCGTACGCCCTTCGCGCCGGCCTTATCGTACCAGGCCGTGACCAACGGCTTTCGGGTGCCCCAGAGTTCGTCGGCCTGGGCGTCGGAGACGCCGGTGATGCCCTGCGGGATCCATTCCGGGGTGTCGGCGTCGCCGCCGTCCCAGCAGAACTTCCGTGCCGGGGCGAGCACGGTGCCGTTGTCGCCGGTGCCGAAGGGGTCGGCGGTGCACGAGGCGCCGGTCTTCGCGACCCGGTTCCCTTGGTCGAGCAGGTCCTGGACGCCCTGGGTGGGCAGGGCCGCCTTCAAGTCGGCGACGTGGCCGTGCAGATCGGGTCCGGGCTTGAGGTTGAAGGAGGAGGCGGTGGCCGGGTCGCCGGGCGCGGCGTGCGCCGGTCCGCCGAGGACGGGTATGGCGAGGAGCGCCGCGGCGAGCGCGGCGGCCCAGCCGGCGCAGCGCCGCGGGGGACGGGCCGGGGAGGGTGTCGTCATGGATCTGACCTCTGGTCAAGTGGCAGCAGGAAGCACAGAGATCATGTCAATCCGGCGTCCGCCGGATCCGGGCGGGTGTCCGGTTCGCCCGTGCCGCGGGCCCGGGCGCGGCGGTGTCGCGCGCGCCCGGACGCGCGGCGTCGGCACGGCGGGACGGCCGCGTCAGCCGCCGGCCGCCTTGCGCATGCTCCTCGGCGCGCCGCTCGAACTCCTCGTGCGGCACGTCCTCGATGTGGGTGGAGCAGGCGATCTCAGCGGCCCCCGCGGAGTTCCGCGAGCAGGTGGAGAGCGCGGCCCACGCCGGCTTCGCGGCATCCCTCAACGACCTGCTGCTCGTCAGCGGCATCCTGGCGCTGGTGGGCGGTGTCCTGGCCTTCGCCCTCATCCGCGCCAAGGACTTCGTCCCCCAGGGTCCCCCTGGCGGCGGGCCCGGCCGGCCCCCGGCCCGGCCCGGCCCCAGAACACCGAGGCCTCCCCGGCCCGCTGACCGCCCGCAGCCCCTGACCGCGCCTCCCCCGAAACAGCACTGCACACGACAGGCCCGTCGTGTGCAGTGCTGTTTTCCGTACCGGCCCCCGCGGTCTAGCGGGAGTCGGTGGCGTGGCGGCGGCGTTGTTCGATGAACGGGGCGAGCAGGCCGGGCACCGCCTCCTCCGCCAAGGCGAGGCCCTCCGACACCGATACGTCGCGGACCTTGTAGACGCCGTTCCCGGCAGCCGTGGCGGCACCGAGGGTGAGCAGGCCCGCCCGGCGCTGGAAGAACGAGCGGGTGATGGACCAGCCGATGATGCCGTCCCGCTGGAGGGCGGCGGTACGGCGGTTGAAGGTGCCCGAACGGGTGACCAGGTACCCGCCGTGGACGGCGTGGCCGAGGCTGCGGTAGGCGTCGAAGGCGAAGGCCGCGCCGACGGCCAGCAGGGCCAGGCCGGTGATCCAGCCGGTGTGGACGAGCACCGGTGTCAGCCACAGGCCGAAGCCGGTGAACAGCGCGGCGACCAGGGCCGCGTACGTCAGGGCACGGTTGAGCCTGCGCCGCAGGGCGGCCCGCGGGTGCGGTACGAGCACCGCCTCGGCCGTCGGGGAGACGGCCTCGCCCAGGACGTCGGCGGCGATCCGGCCGGACAGGGCCAGGGGTACGGGCGGGGTGAGCCGGCTGCGGCTGCTGTTCTCGTCGGCGTCGCCGAGGCCGCTGGCGACGGCCTTCAGGCGGGCTCCGCCGGCCCAGCGCAGCAGCAGCGGCTCGGCGACCTCGGCGCCGCGCAGGCGCTGCTCCTCGATGCTGACGGAGCGGGTGATCAGCAGGCCGCGGCGGATGCGGAGCATGCCCGCCTCGGCGCGCTCGAGGCGGTAGCCGCCCCAGCCCTCGATGAACGTGACCGTCGACCCGATGACGCCGATCACGACGATGATGACGAGGGTCACCAGGATGCCGAACCAGAGCGGCACCGAGCCGAAACGGTCCGTGATGTCCTTGACGATGCCGAGTTCCAGGGGGTCGATCTTCATCTCGTGCAGCGTGCGGTAGGTGCTGGCGACGGCGATGAAGACACCGCCGACGCCCCAGACCGTCAGCGGCGCGTACCGCAGCCACGCCCAGTCGAGTTCGGCGATGGCCGCGTCGGCTCCGGCTCCGTCGGACGCCAGGCCGCGGCGGGCCTGGCGGAGTTCGGTCAGCTGCCGGCCCAGCGCGGCGGCGTCGCGCACGCTGAGGCCGTCCAGGGAGAGTCCGCCGGCCTCGGAGCCGCCCTGCTCACCGGTGGCGACCTTCAGCGAGGTGAGGCCGAAGATCCGGTGCAGGGGGTTGGCGGTCAGGTCGACGCTGCGGATGCGGTCGACGGGCACCGAGCGCTGGCTGCGGAAGAGCAGCCCCTTGTGGACCTCCACCCGGTCCCCGGTGATGCGGTACCGGGTGGTGACGAGCCGCATCAGGCTGATGCCGGCGATGACGAGGCAGGTGATGAAGAACGAGGCGAGCGTGATCAGGGCCTGGAGGTTCGGCTCGCCGCCCGTGAGGACGGAGGTGGCGCCGAACATGGCCACCGGAGCGGCCATCACGCTCAGGTTGACGAGGATCAGGCGGGGGCTGAGCCGCCCCCACGCGTCCGGCCCGGCCTCGTCGCCCGGGCGCCGTACCGAGGCGTCGTGCGTCATGTGGCGTCTCCCGGTACGGCCTGGGTGGACCTGGTCAGGTGCTCGACGAGCCCAGTGGCGACCTGGTGGTCCAGCCCCTTGATCTTCACGGCGCCGGCCGAGGAGGCGCTGGTGACGGTGATCCCGGAGAGCCCGAACATCTGCTGGAGCGGGCCGCGGAGCATGTCCACGGTCTGCACGCGGGACAGCGGGACCACCCGCCACCGCTGCCAGAGCCATCCGGAGGCGGCGTAGACGGCGTCCTCCGTCATCTCCCAGCGGTGCACCCGGTAGCGCCAGACGGGCATGGCGGCCATGTACAGGAGCCCGGGCACGAGCGTGCAGAGGAAGAGCCAGCCGAACACCGTCCGCGCCGGCGGGATGCACAGGTAGAGCACACCGAACACGAGCGGAAGCGGAAGGGCGAACAGGGAGGCCTGGAGGGTCCACCAGCCGATCGCTCGGCTCTCGACCCGGTTGCGAGGCGGCCGGAGCCTCAATTCATGGTTGTCTGACACTGCTTCACCAAATTCCTGTACGGTCTCAAAACCTCGGCGGACAACGGTCGAGTCGACGGTCGACTCGCATCGCACTGCTGTCAGTTCGCCCTCCCGTCCCGCTCGGCCACCGGCCCCGCCCCGGCCCGTACGGCGCGCAACCGCGACACCACGACCGCCGTCCGGGCCACCACCGTCGACAGCGACATCACCGCGAGCGCGCTCACGAGCACCTCGGTGCCGCTGAGCTGGAAGTCGGCGGTGAACCGGGCCATGCGTGCGCCGTACCAGTGCTCGCAGCCGTACGCGAAGAGGACCTGGAGGCCGGACAGGAGGACCCAGGCCGCCGCGTGGCCGATTCCGCCGGTGCTGCGGATGTCCCCCGCACGGTCCCGGTGGGCGGAGAGCGGGGAGGCCGCGACGAGCCCGCAGATGCCGCCCACGCCGAGTGCGGCGAGGTGCAGCGAGGTGTCGTTGCCCGCCGTCGGAAAGGAGTGCACGCAGGCGCCGATGACGGCGACGGCCGCCAGTGGGGGAATGGCGATCCGCACGGCGGTGATGCGCCGGCTGCCGGAATCGGTCGCGAGGATGACGGCCAGGACCGTTCCGCAGATGATGACCGCCGTCGTGAACTGACCCATCTGACCGGACCCACCCTTTCCGCACTCCCCGTCAGCGCTTGCCGCGGTTCTCCTTCCGCTGCTTCCAACGTAGGAGGGGCAGTCCGGCCGCAGGGACGACCGATCGGTGGGACCGGCTGTCAACCGGTCGACGGACAGCCGCACGACGCGTGGTAGGACTGGTGCCGTGCACATACACCATCGGGAGGAGGCTCCCCGGTCCCCGCGGGCGACCGCGCAGTACGGCCCCGAGTCGGGGAGCCGCTGGTTCGGACTGTGGGACGGCTACTTCGCCATCTCGTACCTCGTCACCGTCATGCTGCTGTTCACCTCCGACGAGGACCAGGTCCACCGGGCGTTCGCCGTCGGCGCGCTGACCCTGATCGTGCCCTGGTACGCGGGTCTCGGCCGCAGGCCCATGATCCTGCGGACGAAGAGCCGGCGGAACACGGTCTTCTCCGCCGGGCTGTTCCTGCTCTTCGCCACCTCCAGCACGCTCGACCTCGGGGGTTCCTTCGCGCTGTTCGCGGTGGTCCCCATGCTCATGATGAGCCTGCCGATGCCGTCCTCGATCGTGCTGGTCGTCCTGGCCAACCTGTGGCCGGTGATCGTGGTGTGGCTGCGGGGCGGGCAGTTCGATCCCCACATCCTGTCGGTGCTGCCCATCTCGCTGCTGGGCATCGCCCTGTCGGTCCTGCTCGGCCTGTGGATCACGCGGGTGGTGCAGCAGAGCGCCGACCGGGCCGCGCTCATCGACGAACTCCGGCGCAGCCGGGAGCGCGAGGCGCGGCTGTCCCACCAGGCCGGTATCTCGGCCGAGCGGGAACGGCTGGCCCGGGAGATCCACGACACCCTGGCGCAGAGCCTGACCAGCATCATCAGCCTGGTGCAAGCGGCCGAGTCGGAGGTGGCGGCCCATCCCGAGCGGGCCCGCTCCCGGCTCGGGCTGGTCGGCCGGGTCGCCCAGGACAGCCTGGCCGAGGCCCGCCACTTCGTCTCCGCGCTCACCCCGCCCGCGCTGCGGGAGAGTTCCCTCGTACAGGCCGTACGCCGACAGGCCGACCTGCTGCAGGAGGAGACGGGGCTGACGGTACGGTGCACGGCCCGCGGGGAGGAGCAGCCGCTGCCGATGGCCGTCAGCGTGGTGCTGCTGCGCTCGGCGCAGGAGGCGTTCGCCAATGTGCGCAAGCACGCGCGGCACGCCCGTAGGGTGGAGGTGCTGGTGGCGTACGCACCGGACGCGGTACGGCTCGTGGTCCGCGACGACGGCGCGGGCTTCGACGCGGGCGCCGACGCCGACCCGGCTGCCGCCGACGGGCAGGGCACCGGCCGGGACGGCGGCGGTCGGACGGACGGCGAGCGGAACGGTTTCGGGCTGCGCGGGATGCGGGCCCGGGTGGAGGAGATCGGCGGAATGGCAGAGGTCAGCAGCAGCCCGGGGGCGGGCACGGTCATCGAGGTGACGGTGCCTCTGGCCCCGGTGGCGCAGGAGTCGGCCGATGAGTGAGCGCGAGCCGATCACGGTGCTGCTCGTTGACGACCACCCGGTGGTCCGGGAGGGCCTGTCGGCGATGCTGGAGCTGGACGAGGGCATCCTGGTCGTGGGGCAGGCCGGCTCCGGTGAGGAAGCGGTGCTCCAGGCCGCCCGGTTGCGGCCGGACATCGTCCTGCTCGACCTGCGGATGGGCGCGATGGACGGGGTGGCCGCGACCGGGCACGTCCTGCGGGAGTCGCCGCGGACCAAGGTGGTCATCGTGACCACGTACGAGGACGACGCGGACATCCTGCGCGCGGTGGAGGCCGGCGCGGCGGGCTACCTGCTCAAGGGGAGTTCCCGCGAGGAGCTCGTGCACGCGGTGAAGGCGGCGGCGCGCGGGGAGACGGTGCTGACGCCGTCGCTGGCCCCGAAGCTGTTCCGGGCCGCCCGGGTGCCGGAGGCGCCGGTGCTGTCCGAGCGGGAGCGCGAGGTGCTGCAACTGGTCCGGCAGGGCCTGACCAATGCGGACATCGGGCGCCGGCTGTTCATCAGCGAGGCGACGGTGAAGACGCACCTGCTGCGGTCGTTCAAGAAGCTGTCGGTGTCCGACCGTACGGCGGCGGTGGTCACGGCCCTGGAGCGGGGCCTGTTGTCCTGACGAGACACGGGCAGATCGCGGTTGGGTTCCGATCGGGACTCCGGTCGGCAACAAAAGCCCTGCTCATAGCACGTACAGGTAACGGATTCAACGTATCCGTACCCGCCGCGTGGCTGGTTATGATCAGCGCCACCGACTGGCTGTCCCCCGCTCCCGTCCACTGCCCGGCCGCCCCCGAGGAACGATGTCTTCCACAGAACCCGAAGGCCCAGCAATACCCGTGACGCCCCGGCAGCGGCAGCCGCGGCGGCGGACGGTGCGGCTGCGCACCCTGCTCGTCCTGCTGGCGGTGGCCCCCACCGTGGCCATGGGCACCCAGACCGTTCTGAGCGCCGATCGGCTGCTGAAGCAGTCGGCCCACCTGCGGGCCGATGTGGCGGCCAGCGAGCAGATCGGCATCCCGCTGTACACGCTCCTGGTCGACTTGCAGGCCGAGCGCACCGCGACGGCGGCCCGGTGGGCGGGCACCTCCGGCTCCGAGCAGGAGCTGCGGCAGCGGCGGCTGGCCACGGACCGGGCGGCGGCCCAGGTCCGCCGGGTGGCCGCCGAGTCGACCGCGTCCCTCGGGGACGTGACCCGGCGCCTCGCCGACCTGCCCGGATACCGGGAGCGCTCGGACGCCCGCACCGGAACCCCCGACCGTCTGCTCGGCTACTACACCGGGGCGATCAACGAGATCATCCGCGTGTACCAGCAGGAGTTCAGCCACGCGGAGGACGCCGAGCTCACCCAGGCGAGCCGCCCCGTGGTGTCGCTGCTCTCGGCCTCCGAAATGGTGGCGCGCGAGGACGCGGCCCTGGCCCTGGCCGGCCCCTCCCGGGAACTGAGCGCCACCGGCTTCGACCAGTTCACCAGCTCCGTCGGCGCCCAGCGCTACCTGTACGAGACCTGGGTCGAGCCGTACCTGCCCGAGCGGGACCGGCAGTTCTACGAGCGCATCGTCGCCTCCCCGGACTGGCAGACGAAGGTCCGCATCGAGAACGCGATCATCCACGAGAACAAGGACACCGACACCGGCATCAAGCTGCCCGCGGAGGTCGGCGGCTGGAGTGCGGCGCACAGCAACGTCTCGGTGCAGATGGCCACGCTCAACACCGACCGCGCGAAGGGCGTCCTCGCCCTGGGCGCGGCGAAGGCCGACGCGCTCCAGACCGAGGTCGCCTGGCTGGTCGGCGGGAGCGGGGCCGGGCTCCTGCTGGTCGTGACCGTCGTCGTGCTGACCACCCGGTCGGTGCTGCGCCGGCTGGACGGCCTGCACCGGCGTACGGTGGCCGTCGCCGAGCGGATCCTCCCGGACGTCGTGGCCCGGCTCGACAGCGGCCGGCCCGTCGACGAGTCGGCGCTGCCGGCGGTCCGCGGGCACCAGGACGAGGTCGGGCGGATCAACGACGCGTTCGCGCGGGTCGTCGCCGTGTCCGTGGACGGGCACCGCCAGCTCGCGGCCGAGCGCCACGGCTTCGGCGCGTTCGCCTCGGGCATCGCCTCGCGCACCGGGAACCTGGTGAGCCGCCAGCTCGCCCTCACCGAGGACATCCAGGACGCCTTCGGCCACGACGAGGCCCTGCTCGCCCAGCTGATGCGCTCCGACCAGCTGACGGTCGGCATGCGCCGCCAGACGGAGAACCTGCTCATCCTGTCGGGCGGCGAGATCCCGGACCCGCACACCGAGCCCATGCGCATCGCGGACCTGCTGCGCGAAGCCGCCGCTGAGGTGGAGGACTTCCGGCGGGTCGAGCGGCAGGCGCTGGACGAGGCCAGCGTGGAACCGCAGTTCATCAGCCAGATCAGCCACCTGCTGGCGGAGCTGCTGGACAACGCCACCCGGTTCTCCCCGCCCCGCTCGAAGGTGGTGATCCGCGCCGAACTGGTCGCGGACGGGCTGTCGGTGGAGATCGAGGACCGCGGGCCGCGCGTGGCCGGCTCCCGCTACGAGGAGATGAACCGGCGCCTGCACACCGCGCCGCCGTACGCCGTCCTCGCCGAGAATGCGCACCGGCTCGGCCTGTTCGTGGTCGGGCACCTCGCCGATCAGCTCGGGGCCACAGTCACGCTGCGGCGCTCGGTGTACGGGGGCACCTCGGCGGTCGTGGTACTGCCGGGCAAACTCCTGGTCCCGGCAGCCGCTCCCGCGCCGGAGCCGGCACCGGCGGCTGCGCCCGAGCCCGCCGCCGACCCGGACCGCGCCCGGGAGCCGGCCCCCGCCGCCGTACCGGCCCCCGCACCGGCGTCCGCACCGGCGTCCGTGACCGGCCCGCGGGCGGCCGAGCCGGCGCCGCTGCCCACCGCCGCCGGGCTGCCGAGCCGCCGCCGGACCGAGCCGCCGACCGCCCTCGGCGGCGGCGGTCCGCGCCCCGCCCTGCCTGCGCGGGGGCCGCGCCCCGCCCTCCCCGAGCGCGTCCCGCAGACCCACATGACGGAACAGCTGCGCGGGCCGCGGGCGCCGGAGACGGCCGCCGCACCGGACCCGGCGACGCCCGAAGAGGTGGCCGACGCCTGGGCGGACTACGAACACGGGACCCAGAAAGTGGAAGAAGAGCTCCGACAGGATCAGCCATGACGACGACACAGAACGACATGATCTACAGCGTCCTGGACAACAACCTGAGCAGGATCGCCGGCATCCAGGGCGCCGTGCTCCTGTCCAACGACGGGATCGGGCTGAGCGCCTACCTGCTCGACCGGGACCAGGCGGAACGTATCGCCGCCGCCTGCTCCGGGGTCGCGTCCACCATGAAGGCGATCTCCAGAGAGATCGACGGCGGCCGGGTGATACGCCAACTCGTCGAGATGGACGACCGCTACCTCTGCATCGTCGGGTGCGGTGAGGGCAGCACCCTCATCGTCGTGACCTCCCGCAAGGCGCGCCTGGGAGAGCTGGGCGGCGAGGCCGTACGGACCGCCCAGGCGCTCGGCGAGTGGCTGGGCACCCCGGAGCGCGAGCAGGCGCAGCCTCCGGCGTCGTAATGCCGGACGAAGTGACGGACACGGCAGCGGACGGCGAACCGCGCGACCCGGCGGACACGGCCGGGCCGTCGGCCCCGGCCGAGCCGGAAGAGCCCGCGGAACCCGGGGAGCCGCCGCGCGAGCCGCGGCCCCGGGGCCGCCGGCGGACGCGGCTTTACGCGCTCACCGACGGCCGGACCGCCGCCTCGTGCACCGTCCTCACCATGGACACCACGATCACGGCGGCGGTCACCGAGGACGCCTGGAGCGGGCTGCCCACCGAGTGGCGGGCCGTCCTCGCCATGTGCCCGCCGTCGGACGGGCGGGCGGTCGCCGAGATCGCAGCACGGATGCACATCCGCCTGACCCCGATGACGATGCTCCTCGGCGAGCTCGCGGACCGCGGGCTGATCCACCACCAGCCGCCCCTGGAAGGCACCGAGACCACCAATGTCCACCTGCTCATGAGAATCAGGGACAACCTTGCCCGGATATGACCACCCTGCCCGGCAGGCGGCCGCCATGAAGATCCTCGTCGCCGGGGGGTTCGGGGTCGGCAAGACCACCTTCGTCGAGACGATCTCCGAGATCGAGCCGCTGCGCACGGAGGAGCGGCTCACGGCCGCGGGAGTGGGCGTCGACGACCTGGACGGCATCGAGTCCAAGGCGGTCACCACCGTCGCGATGGACTTCGGCCGGATCACCCTCACCGAGGCCGGGGTGGTGCTGTACCTGTTCGGCACGCCGGGCCAGGAGCGCTTCTGGTTCATGTGGGACGACCTGCTGGGCGGGGCGCTCGGCGCGATCGTCCTGGTCGACACCCGCCGCCTGGACCGCAGCTTCGCGGCCGTCGACTTCTTCGAGAGCCGCGGCCTGCCGTTCGTGGTCGGCGCCAACTGCTTCCACGGCGAACAGCCCTACACCGCCGAGGAGATCGCCGCCGCCCTCCACCTGCGCAACCCCGACACACCCGTCCTGATGCTCGACGCCCGCGAACGCGACGACGTCCGGGGTGTCCTGCTCGCCCTGCTGGACATGCTCATCGCCACGGCCGGCGCAGCCCCCGGCCCCGGCCGGCCGAAGGCCACGGCAGCGGCTGCGACAGCGGCAGCGGCAGCCCGCTGACGACCCGGCGGGCCCGGGTCGGGCCGTGTCGCCCCCTGAACGCCTACCGGGAGATCAGCCGGCCGTGGCCTCCCCGGGTCCCCCGTGGGCGCGACGCCGGGTTCGAGGACTGAACTCACGGGACCTTTGCATAGGCTCGCTCCGGCGCCCCTATGACCGAGGAGGACCCCATGAACCCCGCCGGGGAAGGGCTACAGCAGTTGGACGCGGTGAGCGTCCTCAACGCGAAGACGACCCTCGTCCAGCTCCTGGTCCGGGCGGGGGTCCACCCCGGTGACGCGGGGGAGCTGATCGGGCTCGTCGAGGCCGGCACACTCGCCGTCGCACACGCGCAGATCCGCGGGAGCGGAGGAACCGCCCGGACGGGGAAGGGCGAGCTCTATACGTCCGGCTGGCTCGACGGCGCCCGCGCCGTCGCCGACGAGCTGGGCGACATCGCGGAACGGGCGCTGCGGGACGCGCTCGGCGCCGACGCGTCGGGGCACGCCCTGGACGCCCGTCCCCCCGCCGGGAGGATGGAGCTGGAGCGGGCGAAGGTGGCCGTGCTGCCGCTCTACCTCTCGTTCACCGCGGTCTCCGACCTCGATCCCGAGGTCTCCGAGCAGGTGCTCACCGCCGTACTCGGCACGATGACCACCAGGGAGCGCACGGGGTACGCGGGGCGGCTGACGCGGTTCGCCGCCGCCCACCGCGTACGCCTGGAACGGCTGTACGCGGAGTACGGGCCCGGTAGCCCCATCGCGATCCACGGCCGCTACTCCCTGCTCCACTCCCCCACCAGCATCGCCGTACTGGAGCGCCTCCTCACGGCGCCGTCGGCGCTACGGGAGGAGTGGGACGCGGCCGAACTGCCCCCCGCATGGCTCGAGGGACTGACGACGGCCTGGGGCGCACCCGGTTCCTGAGCCCGTCCGGCCCCGGCGGCGCGCGGCCGCCCACTGCACGCAGCCCGGTTCGGCCCAGCGCCGACGGACGTCGGAGCACGAGCCGTCCCGAAGGGGATGACCGCCACATACGTGCAGGTCAGCGCACTCGCCCACGCGGCTTCAGCGCTACGACCTCCCGGCACGGCTCGGCACGGCCCGGTTTCCGGTCGTGGGCCGGCCGCGGCTCTTCAGGCCGCAGTCGGTCGCCGGGAGGCACCCGCGTGGAGCAGCTTCAGACCCGGAGCCGGCCCCTTGCCAGTGCGTCCTTGACCTCCCGCGCCACGCGGGCCGCGTCCTCGGGGTTGTTCACCACATCCGTGTGGCTCATGTCGACGACGAGGACTTCGCTGGCCGAGTAGTGCTTGTGCACCCAGTCGTCGTAGCCGGACCACAGCGTCCGGTAGTACTCCACGAGACTGCCGTCCTGCTCGAAATCACGGCCCCGCAGCCCGATACGGTGCAGCACCGTCTGGAAGTCCGCCTTGAGGTAGACCATGAGATCGGGTGCCTTGCGGTACGGCAGACCGTCGATCTCGCGCATCATCTCGTCGAGCAGTCCCTCGTACACCCGCATCTCGAGGGAGCTGATCCGGCCCAGATCGTGATTGACCTTGGCGAAGTACCAGTCCTCGTAGATGGACCGGTCCAGGACGTTGTCGCCCTGCTTGTACGCCTCCTTGATCGAGGCGAACCGCGTCTGCAGGAAGTAGAGCTGGAGCAGGAAGGGGTAACGCTTCGCCTGGATCTCCTCGGGGCTCGCCGTGTAGAAGAGCGGAAGGATCGGATTGTCTTCCACGCTCTCGTAGAAGACCTTGCTGCCCAGCTCCTTGGCCAGCATCTCGGCCACGCTCGTCTTGCCGATTCCGATCATTCCACCGACGCAGATCACCGGCATACCTCACTTCTCCCTGGGGATCTTCTGTTCACGGGCGGGCGGGCCGGACACCCCCGCACCACTGAGACGCATGTCGGCGGTCACTCGATTCCCCGGGATCTCCATGATCAGGTTCGTGCGGTCCCCGTCCGGACCGAGGCTCCGACGCGGGCCGCCCCCATCGCCTGGCCTTGACCGACCATTTCGCATGTGCCGCAGAGCGCGAGCCACCGCCTCGCGGCCGTCTTGAAGCATAACCGCGCCCCGGCGTGCGCCGACACGCAGGTCAGCCGCGCCCGTTCGGGCACGGACGACTCCGAAACGTCGGGAAGCTCGGCGTCCGGCCGCAGCGGATGCGGCTCCGGTGCGGTCTTGGGAGGAAAAGGCCCGCGCGACGGTGTTGGTGGATCTCGGCCGGTGTGTTCACGGCGTGGCTAACATGAGAGACCGAGGCCGACCTCCTGACCGCTGGGGGAAGAGGACACGTGTTGCTGAGCAGGTCATCGGACGGCATGCCGCGGAAGCTGCGCAAGGCCCTCAAGGCGGTCGAGCAGCGCTTCGGACCGGCCGGACCGGCCGGCAGGGATCTCGACCGCGCCGCCGTCGCGTACGGACAAGCGCTGACGGAAGCGCTCGGCCACGATTCCGCGGTGGCCCTGCGGCTCTTCGAGCAGTACGACGCCCGGTTGCCCGCCGAGGGGTATCCGCGGGCCTTCGGCCCGGCCGAGCGGGCGGTGCTGCGCGGCGCGGTCGGCCGGCGTGAGCGGTCCGCACTCACCGTGGTCGCAGGGGTGGCCGGCCGCCTGGGCGAGCGTGAACTGGAGCGCTCCGCCTACGGCTTGCTGTCCGTACTGGTCGGCGAGAGCGATGACGCCGACGCCCTCGTCTCGCTGCTGCGGGCCCGGCAGAAGGCCGACCTGCTCGACATCGGCCTGATGACCGACGCGTTACGGGCGTACACCGCACGCGCCACGCTCGCACGAGATGCCGCACTCTGGTCGGCGTTCTTCGCCCACCTCGCCGACTCCCTGCTTCCGGACCTGTTCCCGGTACGCCTGTTCCTGGGTCGGGGAGCCGACGCCGTACGGCTGGCCGACACCGAGGTACGCAAACGGGAGGCGCTGGAATGCTGCGCCGCCTCGCCCCGGCTGGACGACGTACGGGCCGGGCTGCTGCTGGCCCGTACGCCGGGCGCGGGCGTCTCCGACCACATACGGCTCCTGGAGGAGCGGGCCGGAGACCTGCTCCTCGCGGCCGGCCGGCCGGACGAGGCGCTGCCGCACTACGAACAGGCCGGGCGCCGCGACCAGGTGAGCCGCTGCCACGAGGAACTCGGCGATCCCTACGCCGCGTTGGAGACCTGCCCGGAGGACGAGCCGGAGCGGGCGGCGGCCCTGGCCGCAGCCTGCCGGCCCGGGATCGACGCCGCGGTCGAGCGGGAGGAGCGCGGCGAGGCCGTACGGCTCGTCTCGGTGGTCCTGGGGCACCTCCGGCGAGTCGTGCGGGCTGCCGCCGTGGCCCGTGAGGAGGAGGAGCTGCGCAGCCTGCGCGGCGCCGTCGTGGCCGTCGAACGGCGCCGCCTGGACGCCGCGTTGCACGTGGCGCCGGACTCCGGCGGCCGGGCCGCCGTGCACCGGGAGTGGAGCCTGTTCGAGGAGGCCGCCGCAGAGCCCGTGGAGGCCGCCCGGCACGCCGAGGACGCCGGTGACCTCTACCGCGCGCACCGCCTGTACCGCGCGGCCGAACGGTTCGGCGACGCCGACCGGGTCCTCAAGGACGAGGACTCCGCCCAGGGGCGGGCGGCGCGCGCCGCGGCCCGCGAGGCCGGCGGCGACCTGCTCGGCGCGGCCCGCCTCCACGAACAGGACGGCCGCCACGAGGAGGCCGTGGCACTCTACGCCCGGGCCGGGGACCCGGCGGCGGCCGCCCGCGGCCTGATCCGGTGGAAGGGCGAGGAGGCGATCGAGGACCCCCGGCTGAGCGGATTCCTGCGCCGGGCGGGCGACGTCGGCGAACTCGTCCGCCGCTGCCTGGACGCCGTGGAGCTGCGCGGCCGCGCCACGGCGGCCGTCGAGGTGCTGCGTTCGCTGGTGGAGCAGGACGACACCGCCGTTCCCGAACTGCTCCGCGGCCGGGTCCGCGAGGTGCTGGACGCGGTCGGGGCCGCCGGCCGGGGCGCGTTCGAGGAGCGGGCCGAGGCGTGGGTGGAGAGCGCCCGGGCCGAGGTGGACCGCCGCTTCGCCGCGATCTGGGGCCTGGACCTGGGAACCCACTCCTGCGTCGCGGCCCTCTACGACAGCGAGACCGAGCAGCCGGTCATCTGCCCGGACGGCACCAGCACCCAGTTCGCCTCGACGCTGACCCTCACGGAACAGGGCGAGGAGATCGTCGGACTGACCGGCGATCAGGTTCTCGCCCCCTGGGTGGTCGGCCACATCAGCGCGGCCAAGCGCCGCATGGGTGACGGCGTCTCCTTCCGTATCCGCGACCGTGCGTACCGGCCGGAGGAGGTTGCCGCCCGCCTGATCCGGCATGCCAGGGCCCTGGTCGAGAAGCGGCTTGCCGAGCAGGTCCGCGAGACGGTCGCCGGGCTGGCCCGGGCCGAGCTCGGGCAGGTCAGGGACGAGTGGCTGGCCTGGGCGGCCGAGCATTACGACTTCACCGTGGCGCGCCCCCGGGCGATCCTCACCATCCCTGCGTACTTCCTCAACAACGCCAAGCGCGCCACCCGCGACGCCTGCGAGATCGCCGGGGTCACCCCCGTGCGGCTGATCCACGAACCGACCGCCGCCTGCATGGCCGCCGCCTCGCAGCGCCGGCTCGAGGACGCCGTCGCCGTGGTGGACCTGGGAGCGGGCACGCTCGACATCAGTGCCATCGATGTCGGCGACAACGTCTACGCGGTCCAGCAGATCGTCGGCGACAACCAGTACGGGGGCCACGACTTCGACCGTGTCATCACCGGGGAGCTGACCGAGCGGCTGCGCAGCCGCGGCCTGGAGGTCCCGGCCACCCGGCGGGCCCGGCGCCGGCTGGAACTGGCCGCCGAACACCTCAAGATCGCCCTGTCCTCGCAGGGCGAGGCGGAGTACACCCTCAACGCCTTCCTCGGCGAGCCGGAGGTACGCCTGGAGCTGAGCCGAGCGGACCTCGCCCGGGTGCTCGCCGACTCGCTGGCCACGCTGCGCGAGGTCTGCGAGCGGATGAAGGCGGAGATGGACGGCCCGGCCGATCATCTGGTCCTCGTGGGCGGCCCCATGCTCTCGCCTCTGGTGAGCGGGGTCGTGGAGGAGGTCTTCGGAGTCAAGCGCACCGTGCTCGCGGATGCCCGTACCGCCGTGGCCTACGGCGCGGCGCTTCAGGGGGCAGTGCTCTCCGGGTACCTCAAGGACTCCCTGCTGCTGGACGTCACGCCGTTCCCGCTCGGCATCGCGGTCCGGCAGGAGAGCGGTGAACTGGGCTTCTCCGAACTGCTGAAGCGCAACACCACCATCCCGACCAGGACGTCGAGCATGTACACCACGGTCCGCGACAACCAGGCGCAGGTGCTGATCGAGGTCTACAACGGGCAGATCGAGCCGCGGTCGAAGATCGGGGTCGTCCCGCTGACCGACATCCCGCCCCTGCCCAAGGGCAAGCCCGAGATCGAGGTGACCTTCGACTTCGACGCGAGCTGCCTGCTGACGGTCACCGCGACGGACATCGGCACCGGCAACAGCAAGACCGTCGAGTTCAGGGACACCACCCTGCTCTCGCCGCGGGAGATCAAGGCGATGGCCGAACGGCACACCGGCCAGCGCGAACTGGAGGAGCTCCTGCGCGAACTGCGGGCGCTCGCGGAGGAGGCCGAATCCCTTGAGGACTGCGAGCCGGTGTGCCGGGAGTTCCGGGAACGGCTCGGCGCCCTGCGGCCCTCCCGACAGCCCCTCGACGAGGCCACCCAGCGCACGCTCGCCGGGATGTACGGTCCCGAGGCGGCCGAGACGGAGAGCGAACTGCTCTCCCTGCGCGCCCCGTTGCGCGATCTGCTGACCACCGTACGGGAGTACCTCGCCCAGCCGGTCTCCACGGCCGGGATGCCCGCGGGGCGTCACCTCGCCGGGCTGCTCGGCGAACACCTCGGGCGGATGCGGCAGGGTATGGCGCGGATGGCGGGCTGGAACGACGTACTGGCCGCGCTCGCCGCCGCGGACGCCGACCCGCTCCAGCGCTTCCGGGCCCTGCACGACGCCGGCGACCACGGCCGGGCGCTGCGCGTCCTCGGTGAACTCACCGAGCCGCTGACCGAGCCGGAGGACCTGCGCAGGCGGCTGCGCTGCCTGGCCGGCGACGGCGACGTCGACGGCTACCGGCGGACCCTGCTCGCCGACGCGGCCCGGCTGTCGGCGCTCGTCCTGGACCCGGAGCACCCGGAGCGTTTCGTGGCGGCGGCCGCGTCCGCCCTGGTCCGGGTGGAGCACGGGGGCGGCACGCCGGGGAGCGGGTTCCTGATCTCCGACCGCCACGTGCTGACCAGCCGGAAGTGGCTGGCGCAGGGAGATGCGCCGACGACCGTACTCCTGGCGGACGGAGAGCGGTTCGTACGGCGGGTGTTCCTGCCCGACTCCGCCGCCGTCGACACCGCCGTGCTGCTGCTGGCGGAACCGGTGTCGGAGCGGCCGCTGCGCCTGGGCTTCCCCCGGCTCACCCACATCGGTGACCTGGCCTGGGCCGCCGCCCCGGACGACGTACTGCTGCCCGGGATCGTCGAGAAGTTCGAACCGTTCCCGGAGCACGGCCTCCAGCTGTACAAGACCGACCTGCGGCTGCCGCCCGAGGCCGCCGGCGGGCCCCTGCTCAACGAGCTGGGCGAGGTGATCGGCGCGCTGGTGCTGCGGAGCGAGGAACAGCCCGCGTTCGCCGTGACCGTCGACTCCCTGGCTCCGCTGCTGGCGAGCGCCGGCTTCGGGCTGACGGGCGCGGCCGGCGGAGAGGGCTGGTGAGCGTGGCCGCCGCGGGGGGCGCCCTGGACGGCCGGGACGGCCGCCTGTTCGGCGACCGCTACCGGCTGCGGGTGCCGCTCGGGGCGGGCGGCATGGGCGAGGTGTGGCGGGCGGACGACGAACGGCTGAGCCGGCCGGTCGCCATCAAGCTGATCCGCGCCTCGGGAGCGGAGAGCGGACAGGCGCTGGCCCGGTTCCGGCGCGAGGCGAAGATCACCGCACGCCTGTCCGGCCATCCCAACATCGTCACCGTGTACGACTTCAGCGAGGACCCCCTGTACGTGGTCATGGAGGTGATCGAGGGCTCCTCGCTGGACACCCTCGCCGGCGCCGGCGAGCGGCCGCCCTGGGCCGAGGTGGTCGGCTGGATCCTCCAGGCCTGCGAGGCGCTCGGCGCCGCCCACGCCGCCGGCATCACCCACCGGGACCTCAAACCGTCGAACCTCATGCTCACCCGCTCCGGCACCGTCAAGGTGCTGGACTTCGGCATCGCCGGGCTGCACCAGGGCGGCGAGCCGGCACCGGGCACCAAGGGCTTCACCCGCCTGACGATGAGCGGGTGCTTCCTCGGCAGCCCGCCGTACGCCGCGCCGGAGCAGATCCGGGGCGGCCGCACCGACCCGCGGACCGACCTCTACTCACTCGGCTGCCTGCTCTACGAGCTACTCACGGGCGTGCCGCCGTTCGGCACCGGGCCGCTGCACTCCGTCCTCGTACGGCACCTCCAGGAGCCGCCGCCGTCCCCGCGTGCCCTGCGGCCCGACCTGCCCGGCGAGCTCGACCGGCTCGTCCTCGATCTCCTGGTCAAGGACCCGGCGGCCCGGCTCCCGGACGTCGGGGCAGTACGGCAGCGCCTGCACCGCCTCGCCCCCGCCGCCGCGTACACGCCAACCGTCGCCGACGGCACCGTCCCCGTGGCAGGGGGCGCGGATCAGGCCGGCGGACTGCGGCTGGCCCGGGTCTTCGACCTCACCGCGCCCGACGGCCGCCCCGCGATGGCCCCGGGCCGCGAGCGCGTCACCTCCGTCGAGGAACGGACCGCCTTGCTCCGTTCCCTGCGGGCGGCTCCGGTCGCCGTGCACGCCCTGGGTCCCGAGCCCGACCGGGTCGAGCCCGCCCGGGGCACAGTGGTGCCCGCCGGTTTCCGGACCGACGGCGTCTGGGTCTGGTCCGACCAGATCGCCTACTACCTCGACCGCTACGGGCTGGCACCGGAGCCCGCGCTCCGCCACCACCTCACCGCGCAGGCGCCGCGCCGACCCGCCGTCCCGGCCCGGATACTGAGCGCGGCCGGCAAGCTCGTGCGAACCGAACCCGAGGGATCGCTGACGGGCCGCCCGGCCTCCCACCGAGGCGCCGCCGGGCGGGTGTGGTGACCGAAGCCGTCCCGCCGCCGGCGCGCAGGCGACCGGCAGGCGCTTCGGGACGCTGACCGGACTGCGGCACCCAGCCGAGCCGATGTCTGCCTCCGCAGGTCAGCGCACTCGGCCCCGCGGCTTCAAAAGGTCAGAGCGTTTCGAGTCCTTCAAAGTCAGCAAAAGTCAGCATCAGAGCGCTCTGTTACGGGCGCAACCAGGAGGATTTGTTCCTCCTGCAACTGGATCGCAGCAGCCGCGAGACCGCCCTCGCACTGGGCGGGCCGGTGGACACTTGCCTGCCGGAGTTGCTGCCCGACGACTGATCACCAGTCCGGCTTCGACTGGTGATGCAAGAGGTGGCTGGATGCCCTGATCCGTCTCGCCCCTGCCGAACGGAACAACCACGCCTCCTCGATCGCAGCACGATGGGCGCGGGGTATCCGTGAAGATGCCGTCGCGGCCGACACCAGGCCGGCGCCGCGTCCCGCACCCCAGCACTCGCCTCGCGCCTACCAGCCTCCGGTTCCCCTCACCCAACCGCGGTCCCGCGTCTCCTGAGTGCGCAAGGGCTGGGGCTGGCCCCGGAGGAACAAGAGCTTCAGCAGCGAGCAGGAGCAGGAGTCAGCCTCGAGCGGAGGCCCGCATGTGCGCCGAGGCGGATGAAGCGGTAGCCGTAGGCTCTGTCACGGTTCAGCTTGGATGGCTGGCGCCACCGAGGCCGCAGGCGCCAGCGGATCGGCGGCATCGCCTCGACGAGCGGAATCAGGCTTGGCTGTTTTGCGTGTTGAGACCGGAGATCATGAGCGAAACGGGCAGATCGGTGTGCTCGGTGAGCCATTCGACGACCCCGCCAGAGGAGCGTGTCCGGGGATGTTCCCGCTCTATAAGGGCCCGGACGCGGTCCTGGGCCTGCGGGTCGAGCTTCAGCAGCAGGTCCTCGCCGACGACTCCGTCGCGCCGCCAGATGGTGCAGAGGGTCTCCAGACCCGCTTCGGCGACCTCCGGCTCCGCGTCGGCCGAGGTCTGCACCAGGGCTTCGACAACCGGCCTGCCCTGCAATCCCGCGACCGCCCGTGCCATCCGGGCCCGCTGCTCCGCGGGGACGGCCGGGTCGGCGAGCGAGCGCAGCACGTCCGCCGTGTCGCGGGCGTCCTGGCAGGGCAGCACCCACACCAGGTACACGAGCTGCGCGCCGAGCACGATCAGGTACTGCAGTGGCACGAGCAGGGCCACGGGCAGCAGCAGGACCAGGGGCAGCGCGATCAGCCAGCCGCCCCGGATCCGCGAGGGACCGCCGGTCGGCGGCTCGAACCGCCGACCGGCCAGCAGGACGAGTACGAACATGGTCACGACCGTCAGGAGCGGCACCACGATCAGCCCCACTCCCAGCCCCGCGCCGAACGACGCCCAGAAGGGATCATCGCCCAGAACGGGCAGCACCAGGGCCGCGGCCACCCAGCCGAGAGCGGCGGTCATGACGTAGCGCTGTAGGCAGACCCACAGCCATCTTCCTGTACTCATAGCAGCTTCCTCATCTCAGCAGCTCTTCGTGCAGGTGCCATTGACCCACGTCCGGTCATCACGGTCCTTGTAGAAGAGGCCGTCAAGACCGTCGGGGGCATCGTAGCCGCTGGTGTGGGCCATGCTGTCGTGGGCGATCCACCGCGGCTTCTGGTGCTTCTGGTACTGCACGACCTCCATGTCCGGATACGCGTTGCCCGTGCGGCTCACCGACACGGAATCCTTGGTGGGCTTGACGTTCAGCCAGTTGTCGACCAATCCGACCCACATGACCGGCTGCACGCCGTGCACGCTCACCTTCAGGGACTCCGAGGTGGAGCCGTGGTCCTGGAGGACGTTCTTGCCGGTGAGCGTCCGGAAGGCGCTGTGTTCGAACAGGATGGGGAGGGCCGGGACCATCTGGGAGGCCACGTCCACCTCCATAGGGGCGCCGCCGGTCGCGTACGACGAGATGGTGCGCTTGCCCGGCATGGTGTGGGACGGCGCCACGTTGAAGACGACCTCGCCGGAAGCCGTGTCCCACCAGAGGACCATCCGGTAGGCGGCGTTCGGGTCGTCGGTCGGACCGCAGTTGTCACCCAGCAGCATGGGGAACTTCGGGATCATCGACATGGCGCCGTACGTGTGGATGTAGTACCGGATCATGATGATGCCGCGGTCTTCGCCCGGGTCCACGTACGTCGTGAAGGTCTGGTCTCCGTCCTCCGTGCCGCCGTGCATCGAGTCGTCGGCGTCGTTGTAGTCCTCGTTGTCCTCCGTCATGTCCTCGATGTGCTTGCCGTTGGTCCAGCCGCCGCCACCGCAGTAGCCGTAGCTGCCGCAGCTCTCGAGACCGGTCGGGTCGCTGAAGGTGACCGGACTGTTGTTGGCGTAGCTGTAGCCGTTGAGCGACTGGTGCTGGTCGAGGCTCAGCACCGGGTCGACGCTGAGGAACTGGCCGAGGGCCGAGTCGTACTCACGCGCGCCGATGTGGGTCAGGCCCGTGCTCTTGTCCTCCGGCTTGCCGAGGAACCGCTTGTCCTCCGGCCAGTTGGCCACCGCGGGTCCGCGTGCGGATCCGAAGGGGGTCGTGTACCGCTTGGACACCGTCTGGGTGTCGTCCGCGGAGACCGCGAAGGAGGACGTTCCGTGTGCGTCGCCGGCCACGAAGGAGAGCTTGGCGGTGCCGGATTCGTTGGTCAGGACCGCGACCTTGACGCCCGAGATGCTGTACGAGCGGGTGGCCCACTTCTTGGCGCCCTTGAGGTGCACCTCGTTGGAGCCGGTGTACAGGATCGTCTCACCGGCCGGGTCGCGGCGGATCAGGAGTTCGCCCTCCGCGTCGTAGACGTAGTCCGTGGCAGCGGCTCCCTCTGTCAGGTTGCCGAGCTTGCCCTCGGCGCCCCAGACGAGGTCCTGGGAGGTGGCGCTGCCCGGGGTCTCGGCGCGCTTGGTGGTGTTGCCCGCAGCGTCGTAGGTGTACTGCGGGGTGACACCCGCGCAGGATCGAACGCTTTTGTTAGGGTCAAACATGCTGATCATCTGTCGACCCGGAGCTCAGGGCAGGGAGGCATCGTGGATAACCCAGATCTCTCGGTGGAGGCCGAGCGGCTCAAGAGTCTCGCGCGCGACCTCGACGCGATGCAGGAAGTTCTGACGAAACAGCTGCTGCGCATGGACAAGATCGTGGACGCCATCGAGGCGCGCTGGCGGGGGCCGGCAGCGGAGGCGTACCGCGCTCGGCATCGCGCGGCAGCGGAGGACGCCGTAAGGATCAGAGGGACCATGAGGCTGCTCGCCGAGGCGGTGCGCCTCAGCGAGGGCGGCTTCACGGCGCAGGAACTCGAAGTCCTGCAGCAGTTCAGACGGGTACAGGCCGGGGCTGACGCGTCAGCGGAGGCGGACGTCCTCTCCACACCGAACGTCACACCAGTCGCCGCGCCACGCAGCCGCGTGGCCGACCTGTGAGCAGGTAACACCGGCTCGACCGGCCATCAAGGACACGAGGGGGAACCGTGCCGTCTGGTGACGACGGGATATCAGTCGACTTCGCGACGCAACAGCAGCTCGCGGGCGACCTTGAGGCCATCCTCAAGACACTCAACAAGCAGCTGGACGCACTCTACGAACGGGCCGAGAAGGTGGTGTTGACCTGGGACGGCGAAGCCAGGCAGTCGTTCATCGACCAACTCGACCGATGGGACCAGTCGGCGCAGGACCTGGTCGCGACCCAGGCCTGGCTCCACGACATCGTCGTCAACGGGCACCACAGCTACGCGAACGCCCACAAGGCCGTGCTGCGCGGATGGGGAGCGGCCTGATGGCAGGGACTCCACCGCCCCCGCCGAACCAGAACGGCGGCTTCGACGTCCAGCCAGTGCACGTCTACCACGCCTCGGAGCTGGTGAAGGATGCGCAGTCGGCCCACGCCGACCGGGCGTTCGTGCTGGTCGACGCGCTGAACAAGCACAGCCAGTCCGCCGGCCGAGGCTGGGGTGCCCACAACTTCGCGGTTGCCTACATGATCGTGACGGAGAAGTTCTTGGAGTGCTGGGGCAGGAGCGTGGTCAGCGTCGGCGGCGCCTCCGTGGGCCTGACCATCACCGCCAACCACTATGTGCTGGCCGACTGGGAGGCGAGCGGTCGCAAGGGTACGCAGCCGAGGAACGCCCCGGAGCCCGTCGTCATCAACCAGCCACCTCGGTACGGCCCCGTCAACAGCATCAAGTGGTCGGGCACCGGAGAGGACGCCGACTCGTGGTGGATCTCCGGGATCCTCGGCGAGTTCCCCGACTGGCTCGCCCTCATCGTCGGGCCCTCGTTCCAGCATCTTCTGCGCCTCGGGAAGGCACACGAGATCACTCCCGGCTTCAAGCAGGAGGACGGCCGGGACATGGCCAAGTCCTGGCGCCTCATCGCGGGCGAAACTACCAAGGCTTCGGACGAGTTCACCGATGCCATCTCCACCATCACCGACACGCGCGGCAATAGTGAATGGCAGCGCGCGATGCGCGCGTTCGGACAGAGCATCTGGGGCTCGACCGAGTGGGGCAGGGCCCTCGACGAAAACCGCAACAGGGCGGAGACCGGTCGTAGTTGGCGGACCAATCGGGATCTGCCGCCCGCGGGCCGGCGTCCCATCGTCGACGTGCTGAAGAAGACGGCGGACACGCTACAGGAGACCCTCGACCACCTGGCCCAGGTCATGGACACCACCAGGGCGACGACCGAGCGCTGCGGCAGAGAGGCCGCTAGGGCCACGGCCAAGGACTTCACGACCGGCCTGGACCTGAAGGACTTCACCAAGCTCGCGGTCGGCGCCGTCGTCGGCGAAGTCATGCTGTCGTTCCGGTCCCATATGGACCAGGCGACCGTGGACGCAGCCGTCGAGCATTACCACAGCGAGTTCGACGCAGCGGCCGACAAGCTGATCAAGCTCGTACCGGAATTGGAAGAGGCGATTCTCAGCGCCCCGACGTACCAGTCCGAGATCGCGCGCGCCCAGGGGTTCGGTGCGCGGTCGCTCAACGAGTTCAAGCAGGAACACAGCTGGCAGCGCGGCGGCGAGAGTCCCACCCCGTTCATGTACTCGTTCGACCTGGCGACGAACGAGGACCTCGGGGGCGGGCACACCCTGGAGAAGCACGTCGGCAAGACCGATGAGCAGCTGCTGCAGAGGCACCGGGACCAGACCAAGCCGTCCGGGAAGCTCGAGCTCATGTCGGCGTCGAGCTTCACCGACTTCGAGTCCGCGCAGAAGTACACTCAGTACAACATCCGCCACAACACCGCGGAAATCCAGGAGTGGCTGAAGAATCCTCCCCCGGCCAAGCGTGCACTGTCCATCGTCGTGCCATCGATACCGTTGGAAGGCCCGCTCACCGGAGACGCAGTGACCGGACGGACCTCGCGGGGTGTGAACAACGTGCCGATGCCCGTTGAGGATGCCAAAGGTGTGAGAACACGCCTTCAGTACGACCCGAACCTGAATCCGCCTTTCGTCGTCCACACATCGTCACCTGAGTAGTGGAGTGAATGATGACTGAACTCACCGCGGAGGCGTGGGCGGACGCGCTCGAGCTCTACCAATACAGCTATACCTCCGTATCCGTTGTCCGCCGGGAACACGAGGAGTGGTGGCTCGACGCCGCCTCGATCATGCGCGGCCAGACCTCCGACCCACGGGGGTGGCGATCGCTCGATCCGGACGAAGACGAGGACGAACGACGGGACGATCCGCTGTTCCCCTTCGCCGAGGCCCCGGCCACACCCGAAGACGTGGTCCGCTTCCGGCAGCGAGTGACCGAGCTTCCCCGGAGCTCGGTCCAGTCGCTGGTCGTCCTGCTCGGTATTCCCGGCCTGGAAGTGGCCAAGGCGGTGGATTTCGACCGTGATCGGCCCGAAATGGAACGCCGAGCGCGTCTGATCCTCTCGCGTTTCCCCCACTGCACGCGCTTCTACTCCAATGTGGGGTGGAAGGCCGAGAACCCGGACTTCTACGAGCAGCCCGTCCGCCTGACGGATCCGTTCAGCCGCTACGGCTGGGATGCCGGTCTGATTGCCGTGAACGACGCCGAAGTCGCGATGATCTGGTACTTCGACCCCACCTGATCAGAACCACCGAACTGGGAATCCATGCTGACGCGAACCGCCACCTACCCCGACCGGGAAACCGCCCAATGGGCCACCCAGGAGGTCATCACCCGTAACGAGCAGGCCATCCACCGCTGGCTCACCCAGGGCACCCGCCTCCGGATCACCCTCGAAGCGGCCTGGCCCTCCCGTCCCGATCCGGTCGGCCGCGTCCTGCTCCAGGCCATGGCCTTCGCCGGGCGCGGGCCGCTGGACGTACGGGCGGCACGGGTCGTGCTCCGGCGCGAGCCCGGAGCGCCCCACGGTTTCGTCGTTCACACCACCGTCCCGATCTACCTGTAGAGGCCGTCCCCGATGTCCATGAAGCCCATCGACTTCGACCGCCGCTACGGCGAGCTGGGCCAGGTGGTCAGCGCGTACCTCGGTCAGCCCGCCGACGACGAGCAAGACCGGCCGAGCCGCGCTCTCCGGGCCTACCTGCGGCACACCTGGCACACCCGCCCATGGGCCCTGTCGGTCGCGGAGCAGCAGCTGCGCGCCTATGCGCACAATCCGCCCGGCCGACTGCGGCAGCGGCTCGGCGAGTTCTACCCGGTTCCAGACGTCGGGCTGCCGGAGTCAGAAATCCAGGGGTGGCTCCTGCTGCTCGCCGATCACATCAAGCAGAGCATCAAGAACGGCGAGGTGCCACGCCCGTCACCGCTGCCCGAGACCCACTGGGAATGGCACGCACGCTTCCCCGAACTCGGCCAGTTCCTCGGCGGCTGGTTCTCCCAGGACATGCCGGACGAGTTCACCGACCACGAGGCGGCCGTCCGCGACTACGCCGACTCGACAGACCGCACCCTCGTGGCCCGCGTCGTCGGCGAGATCCGCGAGCTGCTCGCACTCGGCCTGGACGAGGCCGACCACGCCCTTGCCGTGGCGGAACTGGGGATGGAGCTCGAACCGCCCGGGGACCACTCGACAGGCAGCTGGCTCAGCACCGTCGCCGTCGAACTGAGCCACTTCCGGCCCGAGTACGCGTAGCCGTCTGCCTCCAGTGTCAGGGCGCGGCTGCGCACTCCACCCAGAGCCGCTTGCCCGCGTATCCCCCGTCGAGGCAGTATGAGCCGTCCTGTCCGCGCACAGACGTACGAGGACCAGCCCGCGCCCGTCCTCGGCTTCGGGAGCGGGCGGTGCGGGGTCGCCTGCGAAGGGGGGCCGGGATGTGCGGGTTGGTGTCCCAGACGCCGACCCGGACCCGGTCGGCCGCAGCCGGAGCGCGCAGGGCCCATACGAGTGCCGGAAGGCGTTGGAGACCAGCTCGCTCGCCAGGAGGCTCGGCGGTGTCCGCCGGGCCCTGCATGCCGTGGCTCCGGAGCACCGCTCGCAGTGTGGAGCGGGCGATTCCCGCTGCGCGGGGATCGTGCGGGAGGTGGAGGCTGGTCAGGTGCCCGCGATTTGGGTTTCGAGGTCGGCGACCCGCCGGTCCTGGAAGCGGAGGTTGGACCGGGCGGCCTTCAGCCGCTCGTCGAGGGTGCGGTTGTCGGCCGTGAGCCGGCGGACGCGCTGTTTGAGGGCGGTGTTCTCGGCGGTGATCCGTTGGATGGTCTCCTCGGTCCATTCGGCTTCCAAGTCGCGGACCTCGCCGAGAGGTTCACCGATGCGGGTCCGCTGAGCAAGTATCTCGGTGTGCGCTGCCTTGAGGCCCTCCTCGGCGAGCACCCCCAACCGTCGTTCGCCGGCCTCCGTCATCGCCGAAGCGACGGCGGCCCGGGCATCGGCGTTGTCATAAAGGAAGGTGCGTGAGACGTCTGCGCGGCAGGCGACGGCGGCGACGCTGACCTGAGCCTTCTCGCGCCGCAGTCGGGCGATGGCCTCGTGAACGGGCTGGAGGGCGGTTTCGGTCTTCTGACGGCGGGCCGCCAGGGCGGCGGCCGTGCGCGGGGCGGGGACAGTGGCGGTGTTCATGCGACGTCCTGTTCGTGGTCGGTGTCCTCGGTTGTGCATGTATCGCTGTACTCGCACTCCTCGTCGGTGCCCGCGTCGGCGAGGTCGGCGGCGCGAAAGGCGGTGGACCACACACGGTGGAAGTAGTCCTGGGGTTTGCGCAGGTCCAGGGCGAGGGCGTCGTCGAGGAGGCCGAGGCCGGCCAGGGCCTTCTCCAGACCGTCGATGGCGCGAGCGGTGGGCTCGAAGTAGCGGTGGAGGTAGTCGGCGGTGGCGTCAGCGGGGGCGCCCTCGGCCAGCAGCCGCCACTGCTCGCGCTTGCGCCGCCAATAGAGCAGGTCAGCGCCGGACAGCACGAACTTATCGCAGTTGTGGCAGTCCAGGTTCCAGGGACAGGAGCCGCCGTCGACGACGGGCTGGAAGGTGCAGAAGCCACCCTCGGCGGGGGTGCTGCGACGGGACAGGTCGATGGCCAGGGCCTGGGCCTGCTCGCGGGTAAGCGGGGTGGTGTCACTGGCGAGGATGTCGCCGGGGTTGGTGGTGCCCGGTCCGGCGACCCACACGTGCTGGAGGACGTTCTCCAGGTCCGACTGGGTCAGGTGGACGTAGTGCTCGGCCATGCGTTCGGAGACCTGGCCGAGGTAGCGGCGGATGTGGGTCAGGGTCGCACCATGTCGCAGCAGCCGGGTGGCCAGCGTGTGCCGGGCCTGGTGGGCGACGTAGTGACCGCCGAGGTCGAGGTCGGTGAGCCAGCTGCGGAAGCCGGTGTGGAACCAGGTGTAGGACAGGGCGCGGCGGCCGTCAGCGTTGAGGATGTCGGTGGGGAACAGCGCCAGGTGGGCGCGCTCGGCGGGGGTGGGTTGGCGGCCGGCGTGCCGGTCGGCGTAGTGGGCCAGGGTCTTTTGGCGGCGCGCTTCGAGCCGGTCCAGGAGTTGGTCGGGGATGCGGACGGCCGCGTTCAGGTTGCCGACCTTGGTCTGGTCATGCCAGAGCAGGGGCAGCCCGCCGTAGCGGCCGACGCAGTCCAGGCGGAGCCGGATGACCTCGCTGGCGCGCCGGCCGGTGACGATGATGGTCTCCCACACGTCCCGCAGGCCCCGGTCGTGCGGGTCGTAGCCGACGGCGAGCTGCTGCAGGTTGGCCTCGTCCGCGAGGGCACGGGCGACCTCGTCGGGGAAGGGGTTCCGGCTGCGGGGGGTGCCCCGGCCACCGACCGGCATGGCGGCGATGAAGGCGCGGTCCAGGCCGATTCTCTCGGCGCTGCCGCTTTCCAGCGCGCCGCGCAGCAGGGACCGGCCGTAGTTGAACACCATGCGGCGCGAGTTCTCGGTGACCCTCGACTTCTTGCCGTCCAAGCGGACCTGGCCGCGGAAGGCCAGGCCGAGGCGTTCGCGGTTGCGCAGGTCCGCGACAAACCGGTGGACGTGCCCGCCGCACAGCACGGTGGGGTCGTGGCCGCCGCCGGGCGCCTCCGCCTCCAAAACGCGGACAGTTCGGCGGCGGCGCGGCGCACGAAGTCCACCGGCTGGGCGCTGCGCGGGCAGGTGGGCGAGCGCAGCACGTCGGCGACGTGGTCCCACAAGAGGTCGCGCAGCCACCGCTGGGAGATGCGGGTCAGGTCGACGTAGCTGGAGCGGCCTGGGAAGCGGACCCCGAAGTGCTCGGTCTCGATGTAGCCGGCATCCCGGGTGTCGGAGGGGGTGAAGTAGATCTTCCGCAGGGCTTCCTGTATCTCCGGAACCATGCGCTGGTGGTAGGCGCGGCGGAAGAGGGACGGGTCCAGGCCGGCCAGGGATGCCACGTCGCGGCGCTGGCACTCGTCCGCGAGCGACTGCACCCACGTCAGGTGCCACACTGCGACGGGCTGCAGGCCGTGGACATGCATGCCCCACTGCAACTCCGCCTTCAGCAGCGGGCGCAGACCGCGCAGGTTGACCTGCCCGGTGCGGTGCACCGGCAGCTGTGCGCGGCACCAGGCGCGGAAGGCGACTTCGTCCTCGCAGGTCACCGGGACAGGGCGATCGCGGCGCTCGCAGGTGGCGAAGAAGTTCTTCGGCAGCTTCGCCCCACCCGGCCGCCCGGCCCGGATGTAGCCGCGCTCGTGCGCGCCGCACAACCCCAGCGGCGAGGCGGCCAGCTCGTCACACACGTCCGCACGGCACTCCCCATAGCCCGGCAGCGACGGCTGGTCGGCCAGCCACCGCTCGAACTCCACCTCGCCCCTGCCGGGAAGCCGCTTCAGGTAGCTCAGCCACCGGTTGCGGTGCCGGAAGCACAGCACCAGCTGCAGGCTGAACGCCGGACGCTCGGGGCAGATCCGGCACATCATCGCCTCCGGCATCTCCGTGGCCGGCAGCGGCTCCGCACTCCGCAGGAACTGAGCCCGGCTCATCCCGCGCGCCTCCGCCTCCTGCCACTGCTCGGCGTGCACCGAGCACATCGCGTAGCGCCGCCAGCAGGGCCGTTCGCAGTCGACGACCGTGCAGTTCCACGGATAGACCGGGTGGGTCGGTGGGATCTTCAGCACCCCGCCGCGCAGCACCGGGTCGGACTCGGGCCCGTTGATCAGCGCGGTGAGTACCTCCAGCCGGTCCCGTCGCATGCGGGCATCCTGGCGCGGCAGCTGCGACGGCGCGGTCACTTCGTCTCACCCCAGACCGTGCGCAGGGCGGCGTCGAAGACCGGGTCGTGGACATCGACGTGGCCGTAGACCTCATCCACCATCGCGGCCGAGGCCCAGCCGCCGGCGTCCCGGGCGATCAACAGGTTGCCGTCGGCGGCGTCGAGAACCGCGGAGGTGAACGAGTGCCGGAAGGCATGGGGCTTCACGACCCCGAGGCTGGCGCGCTTTCCAGCCCGGCCGAGCATCCGCCGGGCCCCGACCGGCGCCCACGGCTGTCCGGTATCGGCGCCGTGCAACTGGACCAGGAGCATGCCGTGCCCGGCGCCGCGCGGGTACTCGGTGGTGAGGTACTCGAAGTAGGTGTGCACCATCGCGGGACTGACCCGTTTGATCAGCCCGCCGGTCACGGTGCCGTGCTCGACCCGCCAGGGGTGCTTCGTCTTGGCCTCGGCCCGGTTCGGATTACCGGGCCGGTGGCAGACGTGCAGGTGAGGGGCGCGGCACTCGCCGCAGCCGGCATTCTCGCGCAGGTGCAGGTCGACCAGGTGGAGCCCGCAGAGCTCCCCGATCCGCAGGCCGCCGTCGGCGAGCCAGGTGACCACCAGCCGGTCGCGGGCGGCGTTCACCGTCTCCAGCAGCCTCTCCCGGGCGCCGTCCGGGAGCATCTTCGGATGCCGGCGGTACGGCCCCTTCGGCGCCAGCGGGTTTGTGGGCAGCGACGACTTCACGTGCCCGAGGAACGAACGCCGCCGGTCCACCTGCCGAGTTCGCCGTTCACACCGAGGGAGGACTGGTGCAGGTAGAAGCCCTTCAGGCAGGCTGCCGCAGTCGACAGCGCGGAGTGGCCGTAGGGGCGCTTGCCGACCCGCCACGGCTCGCCGAGCGGCATGCGGACGTCGGCACCGACGACGCCCATGTACCTTTCCAAGTCCCGCAGTTGGACTGCGGCGAAGGCCAGGCACTCCCGCTCCAGCCACCGCAGATGGTCCACCAGCAGATACGCGTACGCCGCAGGTATGCCTGCCAGAGTCTGTCGGCGTCTGCCGCGGTGGCGTCGGTGCCTGACCACCACAGCCAGACCGGCTTGGGGGTGGCTCCGCTGGGCAGGCGGTCGGTGTCCAGGCGGATGACGGTGCCCTCGATGACCGGAAGGATGCCGTCGGCCGCGGCCCATACGACGATGTGGATCGTGGCGGTCGCCCTCCGGGTGGCCGAGGATCGCAACCAGTATCCGGGCTCCCCGTTGTCGAGCATCCCCGCGAGTGGCGGTCGCCCTTCGGGGTGGCCGAGGATCGCAACGCCCGATAGTTGGCGTCGGCCCGCGTCTGCGTGCCGGTAGTGGCGCTCATCCTCCGGGAGCCGAGGATCGCAACACACCACCCTCGCCCGAGCTGGATGATCAGGACCCGATGGCGGTCGCCCTCCGGGGCAGCCGGGGGCCGCGTTGTGATTCTACGCCGCAGTGCGCGGTATGTGAGCCCCCTTCCGCGCCAGGACTCACGAGGTCATCCTGGTGACATGGCGACCCTCCCGAAGGCTCCCTGCCCCTCTTGCGCCGTCCCGCACGCCCTGCTGCCTACGAAACGAATCGGGTACGGGTCGGTCAAGGACCACAAGATCGAGCCCCGGGCCCTGGTGCTGTGTCCGGGCAGCATGGTCCACGTCGCTTACGCCGAGGCGCGGGCGTGGCAGCTCGAGTTCGAGCGCGCCCAGCAAGACGCAGCAACGTCGGCCGCGGTGGAAGAAAGACTCTTCGAGGGATGACGATCAGACAGCACCCCTATTCAACTCATCGCGGCAACAACGAGGAGAGCGCGAGGGTGACCGGCCACAACGGCCCGTCGGCCATCGCCCACCTCCTCGCCCCGACGACGGGAGTGTCGTGAGTGACGGAGAGGCATCACTGAACAGCAATACTGCCCCTGCGCCTTGGGTCGCAGGTGCGGTTGTGGTTCACCAGGGCCGCGTATTGCTCGTACGCCGACGGGTCGCGGATGGCCAACTCTCATGGCAGTTCCCGGCGGGCAAGGTCGAGCCGGGCGAGTCCTTCGAGAAAGCCGCCGTCCGCGAGGCGAAGGAGGAGGCCGGGGTGGACGTGTTCGCCGTGGCCCCACTGGGCGAGCGGGTCCATCCGATCACCGGCCGACGGGTCTCGTACACGGCCTGCGAGCTGGTCGGCGGGACCGCGCATGTCGCGGACGTCAACGAGATCGCCGAGGTCTCGTGGGTGACCCTGTCAGAGATCCCGCGATACATCCCGTACGGACTCTTCGAGCCGGTCCAGCGACACCTGAACGCCGTCCTTCAATCTTGACCACAGCTACCAGGACGAGAGCCGCTGCTGCTTGACCCAAGCCAGCACGTCCGACACGTCGTTCCGAAGGGCAGCCGCCACCGCCCAGTTCGGGAGCGGCCCAGACTTCTCCTTCCAGTTGCGATCCTCGGCCGTCCCGAGGGACGACCGCCACCCTCGGAGGCGCAGATCATAGAGCGCACCACTGACATGTTGCGATCCTCGGCCCTCCCCGAGGACGACCGCCACTGGGCACGCTCTCGAGCGGCAGGCCACCGCCCAGGACGTTACGATCCTCGGTCTTCCCGGAGGACGACCGCCACCTTGGCCCCGACGCCAAAGGCGGTCTCGGTGTCGAGGTTGCGATCCTCGGCCGTCCGCAAGGACAACCGCCACCTGCCCGAGCCCGGCTCCAGCACCCGGCCTCCGTCGTTGCGATCCTCGGCCGTCCGCGAGGACGACCGCCACGTCAGGGCGGCAGGCCCGGACACCACCCACACCCACCGGTTGCGATCCTCGGCCGTCCGTGAGGACGGCCGCCACGGTGCCTGACGTGCATGATTCAGGCTAACCGGATAAGCCAAGAGGTCGGCGCCTCGGGGCAAATACTGCCAAATTGGGTGTTTCCAGCTCGGTGAAAGCAACTTGTTCCGTGTGTACTTGTGGTTCCGAAGTACCTGGCATCTGGGCCAGGTGGGTTTGTCAGTGCCCCTTCGAAGGCTGTCTGGCTATGTCGAAGATATCTGTGGAATCCCGAGACGACGGTGAGCTGCCCGGCCAGCCGTTGTGGGCTCACAGCCGCAGTGGGGTGACCGGATTACGTCATACGCTGCAGGACCACCTATGGGGATCGGCTTCGCTGGCCTGTGCTTTCGGGACGGTTTCGGGCTGGGGCTTGCAGCGGAGTATCTCGCACTCGTGCACGAGCATGCACGCCCGGGCAGTGCGGTTTCGGTCGTCAGCGGATTGGGCAGAGGATGGACGCCGGGCGACCACGGTGCGGACCGCGGCGCCTTATGCCCGGCGAGTTCGGCCCGGCTGCGGCCAGGATGCTCGCCCATTGAGCAAGGAATGTTGCCGCTGGCGGCCGTGGCGTCATGCCGCGCTCAGTCACCAGCAGGCCGCGGACACTCTTATTGCAGCGCCGTTCATCGCCCTGCCTCCCAGAAGCCCACCTCGCCGAGACGGCACGGCGGACGCCGCTGCGACGACCGCTGCAGGGGTTGTCGGCTTCCTACAAGCGGTGACGCCCAGGCGATCAGACTCTCAGTCCGGCCCTTGCGGAGCGCCGGGGGCAAGCCGACCGGCACGTAGCCGGGAACACCTTCCAGACAAGCGCGGATCGCCGACGAAGTCGATTCGGCGGCTACACCTGCCCAAAGCCTCACCTGACACGGCGTCAGAAAAGTCAGCATTGGGTCAGCATTCGTCGACACACACCCACCCACGGACGCCCACAGAGGGGGACGGCCCCGCACCATCGAAGGGCCGGCGCGGGACTCGATCCGCAGTGCCGAGGGTTCAGCAACCGGAAAGCGCCCGACCCACACCCAGCGGGGCCGCCTCTCACCAGTTACCGCAGGTCAGCGCACTCGGCCGCGTGGTTTTAGGTGGGTCGGGGGCAGGTCAGGAGCCGGAAGCGGAGGGCCGTCATACCCCTTCACCTCGCCGAATCTCGTCCCATTCATCCAGTCCTCGCGGGCCTGTGCGATATCCTCATGGGACCGGCCGATCCAGTTCCAGAACATCACGATCTCCTCCTCGAACGGCTCGCCGCCCAGGAGCATCAGGCCCGCGTCCGAGGCCGCGCGCAGCGGGAGTTCGGTGCGGCCGCAGCCGAGGTAGAGCATGGAGCCGGGGAGGACCGGGACGCCGTCGACGTGGGCCTCGCCGGACATCGACAGGACCGCGTACTCGAAGTCCGGCTCCAGCGGGAGCCTGGCCTCGGCTCCGGCCGCCAGGGCGATGTCCGCGCCGACGATCGGGCTGTACGCCGTGCCGGGCGAGGTCGCCGTGTCGAGGGTGCCCAGGATCAGCGTGGCGCTCAGGCCGGGGGCGGTCACGTGCGGCAGCTCGGCGTGGTGCTGGAAGTGCGGCTCCACGTCGCGGTGGGCGTCGGGGAGGGCCACCCACAGCTGGGCGCCGTGCAGGAACCGGCCGTGCGTGCGGGGGCTCTCCTCCGAGTGGCTGATCCCGCGGCCGGAGGTCATCAGGCCCAGCTCGCGCGGCCGGATCGTCTGGAGGCTGCCGACGCTGTCGCGGTGCAGCACCTCTCCCTCGTGGAGCCAGCTCACCGTCTGGAGGCCGGAGTGGGGGTGGGGCGCAACCTGCATACCGGGTTCGCCCGCGATGTCGTCCGGGCCGTAGTGGTCGACGAAGCACCAGGCGCCCACCATGCGGCGGCCCAGGTTCGGCAGGAGTCGGCGGACCTCGGTGGATTCCCCGAGCTTGACCGTGCGCGGGCTGAGGAGCTCGCGCACGGGTTCGGCGACGACGAAGCCGCGGCCGCCGCAGGCGGAGAGAGCGGGCTGGCGATCGAGATTGCTCATGCGGACCAACTTAGTACCGCCGCCGTCGCCGTGTTCCGTGGAATGCCGGGCTCCCGTGACGTGTTGGAGGGGGCGGACGCAGCACCGGAGCAGCGGAAGGAACCCGATGGACGCGCCGACGACGTACTACGGGCAGGGGACGGCGGCCGAGCGCTGGGCGCGCGCACGGCTCTTCTTCGACGCGAAGGAGTACGCGACGGCCGTGAAGGTCCTGCACACGCTGGCGGCCGAGGTCCCCGAGCAGCTGGCGCCGCGGCTGCTGCTGGCCCGCGCCTGCTACCACTCCGCGCAGCTCTCGCGCGCCGAGCAGGAGCTCCGCGCGATCCTGGAGCGCTGGCCGGTGGAGGACTACGCGCAGCTGATGCTCGGCCGCACCCTGGAGCGCCAGGGCCGCGCCGCCGCGGCGGCCCCGTACCTGCGGCTGGCCTCGGCGATGGCCGGGGAGTTTCCCGGGTAGCACCCCGGCGGGCCCGTCCGGCCTCCACCCCGCCGCTCCTGCCCTGCCCGCCCCGCCCCGCCGCGTGCGTGCGGGGGCGGGCGGCCGGCTCGGTTAGCCTGGGGGCACGATGAACCGTCTGACCACGCCTTTCGGCTCCTACGAGCTCACCCGCTTCCCCGCCGACCCGCGCGACCGCCTCCGCGCCTGGGACGCCGCCGACGAGTACCTGCTGCGCCACCTGGACGCCGGTACGGGCGAGCACGGCCCGGTGGACCTGGCCGGCGCCGGGCAGATCACGGTGCTCGGGGACCGCTGGGGGGCACTGGTGACGGCGCTGGCCGCGTACCGGCCGACGCAGATCACCGACTCCGCCCTGACCCGCGCCGCCACCGAGGCCAACCTGGCGCGCGCCGGTGCCGCCGAGGGCGCGGTCACTCTGCTGACCACGCAGGACGCGCCGCCGCAGCGGATCGACCTCCTGCTGGTGCGGGTGCCCAAGAGCCTGGCGCTGCTGGAGGACCAGCTGCTGCGGCTGGCCCCGCACGTCCACGCCGGCACGGTCGTGGTCGGCACGGGCATGGTCAAGGAGATCCACACCTCCACGCTGAACCTGTTCGAGCGGATCCTCGGCCCGACCAGGACCTCCCTCGCCGAGAAGAAGGCCCGGCTGATCTTCTGCACCCCGGATCCCGCGGTCACCGCGGCCGCGGCAGCGTCCGCCGCCGCGCCGGCCGGGGGCGGCTGGCCGCTGACGTACACGCTGGACCGGGACGCCGGTTCGGGGGCGGGTCTTACCGCCGTCAACCACGCGGGGATCTTCTGCGCGGACCGCCTCGACGTCGGCACCCGGTTCTTCCTCCAGAGCATTCCGACCAACACGGACGGCGCCCGCGTCGTCGACCTGGGCTGCGGCAACGGCATCGTCGGTACGGCGGTCGCGGTCGCGGACCCCGACGCGGAGCTCGTGTTCGCGGACGAGTCGTACCAGGCGGTGGCCTCCGCCCGGGCCACGTACGAGGCGAACGTCCGGCGCGGCCGCCGCGGCGGGGCCGAGTTCCTCGTCGGCGACGGGCTCGCGATGCTGCCCGCCGGGTCGGTGGACCTCGTCCTGTGCAACCCGCCGTTCCACTCCCACCAGGCCACCACGGATGCGACGGCGCTGCGGATGTTCGCGCAGTCGCGGCGGGCGCTGCGGCCGGGCGGCGAGCTGTGGATCGTCGCCAACCGCCACCTCGGCTACCACACGCATCTGCGCCGCCTCTTCGGCAACAGTGAAGTCGCCGCGAGTGAACCGCGGTTCGTGGTCCTGCGGGCCGTGAAGCGGGAGAACCGTCCGCGCCCCATGTGACCAGCCGGTACGTCCTACACTCGGCCGCGTGAGCAGCCTGGTGCGGGACGACGTGAACGGCGTGGACGGCGAAGACCGCGAGGACACCGACGCGGGCGCGGATGCGGGTACGGGTACGGGTACGGGTAGGGGTACGGGCAGCACCGGTGCGGGTGCGGCCGCGGGTGCGAGGCGCTATCGCCGGGAGGAGTTGGCGCAGGCGGCCGGCGTCAGGGTGCGCAACCTGCGCTACTACCAGGAGCGCGGGCTGCTGCCGCCGCCGCGCCGGGAGGGCCGCATCGCCTGGTACTCCGAGGACCACCTGACCCGGCTGCGCCTGATCAGCGATCTACTCGGGCGCGGCTACACGGTCAACGGCATCGGCGAGCTGCTGCACGCGTGGGAGGCGGGCGGGGGCCTGTCCCAACTGCTGGGCCTGGAGCGGGCGATGACCCGGGACTGGGTGCAGGAGGAGCCGGTCACCATGACCCTGGCGGAGCTGGCCGAGCTGTTCGGGCCGGCGGCGACCGCCGAGGACACCCGGCGGGCGGCCCGGCTGGGGTACCTACGCATCGACGGCGACCGGGTCACGCACCGGAGCCGGCGGCTGCTGGAGGCGACGCTCACGCTGGTGCGGCAGGGCGTGCCGCTCGCGGAGATCCTGGACGCGGGGGACCTCGTCCAGACGCAGGCGGCGGCGCTCGCGGACCGGTTCGTCGGACTGTTCCGCCGGCATGTGATCGGCCCGGACGGGCTGGGGCACCTTTCGGCCACGCAACTGGATCACATCAGCAGCGCGGCGTCGGCGCTGCGGCCGGTCGCCGGCGAGGTCGTGGCCGCGGAGTTCGCCCGGGCGATGGCCCGGAGGGTGGAGGCCGAGGTCACCGAACTCCTGGGCACCGAGCGGTAGGTGGGGCGGGACCGACGGGTAGGACTCGGCCGAAACGGTACGCCCGAGCAACCTTGCCAACCCCCATTGGCACTCTTACATTCAACTCGTCGGTAACAACGGTGCACAGCCGAAAACAAGGGGCGATCCCATGACCGATTCCCCGCACTTATCGGACGTATCCGGCCCGCCCGGCAGAGATGCGTCAGCCCCCGACGAGGGGGCCGGACGGGTCCGCTGGCGCCGCTTCGCCGTGCTGGCCGTCCCCGCCGTCGCCGTCACCGCCGGCCTCGGCATCGCCCTCGCGCAGGGCGTTCTCGCCGCCTCCTTCGCCGTCTCCGGCCAGCAGTTCAAGGTCGCGGCGTCGAGCCTGGAGGGCGAGGGCTTCGCCCAGTACGGCAGCATCGACGTCAACGCCCGCCAGGAGCTCATCCCGGTGGCCGTCACCGCCGTCAAGGAAGCCCGGCTCCACAACCTCTGCCAGTCGGTGGTGACCTCGCTCCCCCTGGTCGGCGACATCTCCCTCAACCTCACCGCCGGCAAGAAGACTCCGGTCGAGGCGAGCAACCTCTTCGTCGACGCCACCCAGCTCTCCGGCAACGCCGTCTTCACCAACATCGAGATCGGCCGCGACGCCTCCACCCTCGACAAGGGCCCGGCGGAGGCCGTGGGCATGCAGGACCTGTTCGCGCAGCAGGCGGACACCGTCAGCATCACCGACCTCCAGCAGACCGCGTGGGCGACCAACGCGGGCACCTTCAAGCTCGCCGGGCTGAGCATGAACATCAGCAAGGGCAAGAAGGAATGCTTCTGATCCGCTGGCGGCGGTGGCGGCGTTCCAGGCCGTTCTGGGGCGGGCTCCTCGCCGTCCTCGCCGGGGCCGAGATATGCGTCCTGCCGCTGGCACCGTTGAAGGTCATGCTCCAGCAGGGCGTGGCGGGCATCCCGTCGGTCCTCATGGGAATCGTCATGATCGTGCTCGGCCTCACCGCCTGGTTCGCCCCCGCCCAGCGCGGCCTCGCCGGGGTCCTGACCACGCTCATCGCGACCGCCTCGCTGGTGCTGTCCAACCTCGGCGGCTTCCTGATCGGCACCCTGCTCGGGATCCTCGGCGGCGGCCTGATGTTCGCCTGGCAGCCGTACGCCGCCCCGCGCCCCGCGCCCGCGGAGGGCTCCCCCACACCCCCGCAGGCCCCCGCTCAGTCCCCTCCCGCTCACGCTCCCGCTCCCACCCGCACCCCCACCCCCACCCCGCACCACGATCCCCAAGGAGCCCAGCCATGAGCCGAAAGCGCACCGCGCTCGCCCTCGGGATGGCAGCCGCCGGAGTGCTGTCGGTGGCCTCGGCCACAGCCACCGCCACCGCCGTGCCCCGGCCGCTCGCCGAGTCGACGACCGTCACCCCGGCCGGCCACTCCTTCACGGCCGCCCTCAGCGGGAAGGCCACCCTCAAGGCCGGCGCGGTGACGGTGACCTGCACGGTCTCCGTCGCCACCGGCACCGTGCCGGACGCCCCCGGCAACCAGAACCCCGCCGGGCCGGTCTCCTCCCCGATCACCCCGCCGACCTACAGCTCGTGCACGTCCAGCATGCCGGGCGTGACGCCGACGGTCACGACCAGCGGTTCCTGGTCGGTGTCGATGCAGCACGGCTCGCCCGTCACCGCCACCATGACGGTCCCGGCCGGCGGGCTCGTCCTCCGGACGAGCGGCCTGGCCAACTGCACGGTCACCGCCGCCCCCGCCGGCCCGGCGAACGTCTCCGGGACCTGGGCCAACGGAGCCCCGCCGAGCCTGACCTTCACGGGCGCCACCGTGCCGGTGACGGTCACGGGCGGGTTCGGCTGCCCGACGAGCGCGACCACGTCGACGTTCAACGCCGTCTACAAGATCACCGACACCACCGACCCGGCGCAGCAGATCACCGTCGGCCCCTGACCCCCGCCGGCCGGCGCACCGGGCAGGCCCGCCCGCCCCGGACCGTCCGGGGCCGGGTGGGCCTGCCGCGCGTACGGGGCCGGTGGCGCGAGCAGCGGGCCCGGGAGCGGGGGCCGGGGCCGCGGCCGGGTCATCCCCGGTAGGCCTCCAGCAGCCTGAGCCACACCTCGCTGATCGTCGGGAACGCCGGAACGGCGTGCCACAGCCGGTCGACCGGGACCTCCCCCGCGACCGCGATCGTGGCCGCGTGCAGCAGCTCGGCCGCGCCCGGTCCCACGAAGGTGGCGCCCAGCAGCACCTCCCGCTCCAGGTCGACGACCATCCGGGCGCGTCCGCGGTAGCCGTCGGCGTACAGGCCGGCGCCCGAGACCTTCCCGAGCTCGTGGTCAACGGCCCGGGCCCGGTGGCCTGCCCGCTCGGCCTCGGCCAGGGTGAGGCCCACCGCCGCCGCCTCCGGATCGGTGAACACCGCCTGCGGCACGGCCCGCCGGTCGGCGGTCGCCGCGTGCGCACCCCAGGGGCCGGTGTCGGGCTCGGGGGTGCCGGCCGCCCGGGCGGCAATGGCGGCGCCCGCGATCCGGGCCTGGTACTTGCCCTGGTGGGTGAGGAGGGCCCGGTGGTTTACGTCCCCGACCGCGTACAGCCAGTCGTGCCCCGGCACCCGGCAGCTGTCGTCGACGTCGATCCACCCGCCCGGTGCCAGCCCGACGGTCTCCAGCCCGAGGTCGTCGGTCCGCGGCGCCCGGCCGGTCGCCATCAGCAGCTCGTCGCCCTCCACGATCTCGCCGCCCTCCAGCACCACCCGGACCGGGCCGGACGGCCCGTCCCGGACGACCGCCTCGGCGACGACACCCGTACGGACCTCCGCGCCGGCCTCGCGCAGCGCATCCGCGACCAGCTCCCCGGCGAAGGGCTCCATTCGCGGCAGCAGCCCGGAGCCGCGGACGAGCACGGTGACCCGGGAGCCGAGCGCCTGCCAGGCCGTCGCCATCTCGGCGGCCACCACCGAGCCGCCGACGATCACCAGCCGGCCCGGCACGTGCCGGGCGGAGGTGGCCTCGCGGCTGGTCCACGGCCGCGCCCCGGCGATCCCGGGCAGCGGCGGGATCACGGCGCGGCTGCCGGTGGCGACGACCACCGCGTGCCGGGCGGTGAGGACGTGGTGCTCGCCCTCGGCGCCCTCGACGGCGACCGTCCGGAGCCCGGCGAGGCGGCCGTGGCCCCGGTAGGTGTGGGCCCCGATGGAGTCGAGCCAGTCGACCTGGCCGTCGTCCTTCCAGTTCCCGGTCCAGTGGTCGCGGTGCGCGAAGACCGCCTGCGCGTCGAGGGCGCCCGTGACGGCGCCCGCCAGCCCGGGCACCCGGCGGGCGTCCGCCCTGGCCAGCGCGGGGCGCAGCAGCGCCTTGCTGGGGATGCAGGCCCAGTACGAGCACTCGCCGCCGATGAGCTCGGCCTCCACCAGGGCGGTGCTGAGCCCGGCGGCGCAGGTCCGGTCGACGACGTTCTCGCCGGCCGGTCCGCCGCCGAGGACCACGACGTCGTACTCCACCGCTTCCGACATGCGCGCCTTCCAGGGTGTCGGGGCCGGGGGTCAGGCCCCGCCGGTCCCCGTCACATTAGCCGCGGTCCTGCTGCGCGGCGGCGATCTTCGCGCGGACTTCGTCCATGTCGAGGGCGCGGGCCTGGCCGATGAGGTCCGCCAGGGCCGGCTCGGGCAGCGCGCCGGGCTGGGCGAAGACGGCCACCTGATCCCGGACGATCATCAGGGTCGGGATGGAGGTGATCTGGAAGGCCGCGGCGAGCTCCGGCTGGGCCTCGGTGTCCACCTTGGCGAACACCAGGTCGGGGTGGGCCGCGGAGGCCTTCTCGTACACCGGGGCGAACTGCAGGCAGGGCCGGCACCAGCCCGCCCAGAAGTCGATCAGCACGAACGGGTTCTCGCTGACCGTTTGGTCGAAGTTCTCTTTGGTGAGCGCGACGGTAGCCACGTTTCCAGACCTCCTCATTGCCTCGTACGGTCCTTGAACGAACGACCCGCCCCGCGCATTCCGGCCACGGGAACCGGACCGCCAGTCGGGTGGCGGGGTGGCGGAGCACGCGGCGGGGTGGCGGGGCGGGGTAGCGCGGCTGGGCGGTGCGGACCGGCTGAGCGGCCTCGGGGAAGTGGGGTGCGTTTCCGCGTCGTCCGGTGCGGTGCATCGGCGTGCAGCCGCATCGCCCTCGTACTGGACGTACTTGGGTGATGTGGCAGTGCGGCGAGGTGCCATGCCGGGCGGCGCGGGGGCGTGCCCCACTTCCCCGAGGCCGCTTAGAAGGGGTGCCCGGCGGGGCCGGACCGCAGGGTGGTCCAGCGCAGCTCGGTGAACGCGTCCAGGTTCGCCTCCCCGCCGAACCGGACCCCGGTGCCGGAGGCGGCGACCCCGCCGAAGGGGGCCACGGCCTCGTCGTTCACCGTCTGGTCGTTGACGTGCGCGATCCCGGTCGGGATCCGCCCGGCGAGCTCCAGCCCGCGCGCCGCGTCCCGGGTGACGATGCCGAGGGAGAGGCCGTACGGGCCGGCCGAGGCCAGCTCCACCGCCTCGTCCTCCGACGCGAAGGACCGGACGGGCGCCACGGGCCCGAACACCTCCTCCGCATAGGCCGGGGTGTCGTCGCCGACGCCGGCCAGCACGGTCGGCCGGTAGAACAGCCTCTCGTACGTGCCGCCGGCGACCAGCTTGGCGCCCTGCCCGGCACTGGCCTCGATCAGCGCGTGGACCCGGTCGAGCTGGGTCCGGTCGATCAGCGGTCCGAGGTGCACCTGCTCGCGGTACGGGTCTCCCACCGCCAGCGACTCGGCGCGCGCGGCCAGGCGTTCGACGTACTCGTCGTACAGGGAGGCGTGGACGATGTGCCGGCCCGTGGTCATGCATATCTGGCCCTGGTGGAAGAAGGACCCCCAGGAGGCCTGCGCGACGGCGGCCTCCACGTCGGCGTCACGGAGGACGACCAGGGCGGAGTTGCCCCCCAACTCCAGGTGCAGCCGCTTGAGGTGACGGCCGCCCAGCTCGGCCACGGCCCGGCCGGAGGCCGTGGACCCGGTGAACGACACCACCCGCACCAGCGGGTCGGCGACCAGCGCGGCTCCCGTGTCGGCGCCGCCGGGCAGCACCTGCAACAGCCCAGCGGGCAGGCCCGCCTCGGCGAACACGGCGGCGAGCGCGAGGCCGCCGCACACGGCGGTCCGGTGGTCCGGCTTCAGCAGGACCGCGTTGCCGAGGGCGAGCGCCGGGGCGACGGAGCGGACCGACAGGATCAGCGGGGCGTTGAACGGGGCGATCACGCCCACCACCCCGGCGGGCACCCGGCGGGTGAAGGAGAGCCGGGGCGCCTCGCTCGGCAGCACCTGTCCGGCGGGCCGGGAGGCCAGGGCTGCGGCCTCGTAGCACTCCTGGGCGGCGACGTGCAGCTCGAAGTCCGCCTTGCCGGGTATGGAACCGGACTCGCGGACCAGCCAGTCGCGCAGCTCGGCTGCATGGGCGGCGAACAGGTCCCCGGCCCGGCGCAGGACGGCGGCGCGCTGGGTGTGGGCGGCCAGGGCCCAGTCCTGCTGTGCGGCCCGGGCGCGTACGGCGGCCTCCGCGACATCGGCGGGTGCGGCCAGGTCGAGGGTGGCGAGGGTGCGGCCGGTGGCGGGCTCGACGACCGGCGCGGTACCGCCGGTGAGGGTCGGCCCGTCCTGCCAGAGCGTCGGTTCGAGGAGCGGCATGACGCGGGGCCTCCGGGAGGGGGTCGGCGGAGCGGCTGGCGGCGGGGGGCGGCGGAGCAGCACGCGCCATCGTGCCAGACCGGAGGCACCACATCTGTTCGGTTATTGGGCAGTTGAGGGGGCGCGGTGACCGGAAACGATCGCCGCGGCCCCGTCATCGGCCCCCGTCGCCGCTCAGCGCTCCAGGACCAGCGCGATGCCCTGCCCGACCCCGATGCACAGCGCCGCCAGGCCCTTGCCCGAGCCGGCCGCGGCGAGCTGGTGCGCCACCGACCCGGCCAGCCGGGCGCCCGAGGCGCCGAGCGGATGCCCGATCGCGATGGCCCCGCCGCGCGGGTTGACGACCGCCGGGTCCAGCTCCGGCCAGGCGGCGAAACAGCCCAGCGCCTGCGCCGCGAAGGCCTCGTTCAGCTCCATCACGGAGAGGCCGGCCAGGCCGGTGCCCGCCTTGGCGAGCGCCCGCTGCACGGCCTCGACCGGGCCCAGCCCGAACAGCTGCGGCTCGATCCCGGTGACCGCGGAGGCGCTGATGCGGGCCAGCGGCTCGCGGCCGGTGGCCGCCAGCCCCGCCTCGTCGGTCAGCAGCAGCGCCGCCGCGCCGTCGTTGAGCGGGGAGGCGTTCGCGGCGGTGACCGTGCCGGTGCCGTCGGTCCGGAAGACCGGCTTCAGGCGGGCCAGCGCCTCGGGGGTGGACCCCTCGCGGATGCACTCGTCGCGGACGAGGCCGACGCCCGGGTACGGCACGACCTCGTCGTCGTACAGCCCGGCCGACCAGGCCTCGGCCGCCTTGCGGTGGCTCTCGAGCGCGAACAGGTCCTGCGCCTCGCGGGTGATGCCGTGCTTCTCCGCGATGAGCTCGGCGCCCTCGCCGAGTGAGACGGTCCACTCGTCGGGCAGTCGCGGGTTGGTCATCCGCCAGCCGAGCGCGGTCGACCACATCTGCTGGTGGGTGGCGGGGAAGGGGCGCTCGGGCTTCTGCACCACCCAGGGGGCGCGGGTCATCGACTCCACGCCGCCCGCGATGGCGACGGACGAGTCGCCCAGGGCGATGGACCGGGCGGCCTGGATCACCGCTTCGAGCCCCGATCCGCACAGCCGGTTGACGGTCACGCCGGGCACGGTCACCGGCAGGCCCGCGAGGAGGACCGCCATGCGGGCCACGTCCCGGTTGTCCTCGCCGGCCCCGTTGGCGTCGCCGAAGACGACGTCGTCGATCCGGGCCGGGTCGAGCGAGGGCGTACGGTCCACCAGCGCGCGCACCACGTGCGCGGCGAGGTCGTCCGGGCGGACCCCCGCGAGGGCGCCGCCGAACTTGCCGATCGGGGTGCGGACGGCGTCGACGACGTACACGTCGCGGACGGTGCGGATGCTCATGGTGTTCTCTCCTGGGCGGATCCGTACGGGCGGCGGCGAGACGGTGCCGCCGTCGGCACCGGGCACGACGCCGGGCGCGCCCGGTGGGGCGCGCCCGCAGTCTCCGTCCGCCGGTCACCGCCTGTCAACGGCGTCCGGGGGTGCGGGCGGCACGGCGTGCCGGGGGCGGGCGGACCGGGGGTGGAATCGGCGGGTCGGCGGGAACGGCCAGGTCGGGAGGGTCGGCGAAGCGGGCGGGGCGGCGGCAGCAGGATGCGGAGGCAGGATGCGGCGGCAGGATCAGGTGGACTCGCGGTGGACGGCGGTGGCGGTCACCGGGCCGTGCCGGTCGGCGGTCCCGGCCGGCTCCCGTACTGCCCGGTCCACGAGCTCCGCGAGGTGGTCCCCGGTCGGCATCCCGATCCGCACCGTGCTCAGCCGGGGCCTCAGCAGCCGTCCGAGGAGCAGGTCGTCCGCTCCGATGACGGCCACGTCCTCCGGGATCCGCAGCCCCTCGTCCAGCAGGGCGCGCATCAGCAGCACCGCGTACTCGTCGTCGTACGCGAACACCCCGTCCAGGCGGAGCGAGCGCCAGCGGGCGGCGAGCTCCGCGGCCGACTCCTCCGTATAGGCCATGGCGAGGGGTACGACGGCGGGGCCGGAGGCGCCCGAGCGGGCGGTCGAGCGGGCTCCCTCGAGGCGGGCCGCGGCGAGGAGGGCCTGCCCCTGCTCGACCGGGACGACGACCCCGATCCGCCGGCGGCCGCGTTCCAGCAGATGGGCGGTGGCCCGAGCGCCGACCTCGGCCTGGTCCGTGATCAGAGTGTGGGCCCCGGGGACCCTGGCCGGCCCCATCGTGATCACCGCGCGGGCCCCGGCCCGCTTGAGGGTGTCGACATCGTGCGCCGACAGGGTGATCCGCCCGAGGCAGACCACGGCGACGGGACGCAGCTCGGCCCAGGCGCGGGCCGCCTCGTCGCCGCTCAGGCCGAGGCTGCCGTACTGGACCACCGTGTAGTCGAGGCGGCGCAGCGCCCGCTGGAGCTCGTTGAGGAAGGCGCTGTGGAGCGGGCCGACCGGGCCCTCGGGGGCGGGCAGCAGCACGATGCGGGTGTGGCCGGCGCGCAGGCTGCGCGCGGCGGCGTGCGGTACGTACCCGAGCTCCTCGGCGGCCTGGCGAACCTTGCGGCGGGTCGGTTCGCTGATGCGGACCGCTGCTGCGTTGTTCAGGACGTACGAGACCGTCGCGCGCGAGACGCCGGCGAGGCGGGCCACGTCGGCGCTGGTGGGCACGGACGGCGGCGTCGGCGCCGGGGTGGACGGCTTCGGCGGCTTCGATGACTGTGACATTGCCGTGGCATCCTTCCAGACCGGTTGCGGCCGGGGCCGGGCGTTTGGCCGGATGTGGGTCCGCGCAGCGGCGCCGGGTCCTCGGCCCGGTGGACGCCGCCTTTCCGTTGGGACGGGACCCGTCCGGACCGCCCCGAACTCCCCTCGGACCGCCCCGGGAGCGGACGCGGCCCTTCCCCGACGGGTGCCGGTGTCCCTCACCCGTGGTCGCGGGGCTCTGGCGCGAACACGCCGCTTCGCGGGCCGGCGGTGGCGACAATGCCGGTGTACCGCAGGCCTGTTCGCCGGGAGGGCGGGGCGGCGGCATGCAGTTGTACACCGCCGGACACACCATCCACCGCGACGACTTCGCCGGATTCACGGCGTCGTTGGAGGGATGGGTCTGGGGAATCCCCGCCCCCAGGCGTTACCGTCGGTTCGACTGATCGGTAACGGGGAGGGGTTGAGGGGTCATGGCCGTCTCATCGGGTACGCAGGCACCGACCGCCGGCCTGGCGGCCATGGCACAGGATCTCGCCGAAGGGTCTGTCTCCTCACGGGAGTTGACGCAGCGGGCGCTGGACCGGATCGCCGCCGCCCAGCCCCGCCTCAACGCCTTCCGCATCGTCCGCGTCGAAGCCGCGCTGGCCGAGGCGGACGCCGCGGACCGGCGGCTGGCCGCCGGCGAGCGGCTGCCGCTGCTCGGTGTGCCGCTGGCCGTCAAGGACGACATGGACGTCGCCGGGGAGCCGACCGCGTTCGGCTGCGCCGGGGACTTCCCGCCGAAGGCCGCCGACAGCGAGGCGGTACGCAGGCTGCGCGCGGCCGGCGCGGTCATCGTGGGCAAGACCCACACGCCGGAGCTGGGGCAGTGGCCGTTCACCGAGGGGCACGCCTTCGGTGCGACCCGCAACCCGTGGAACCCGGACCACACGCCCGGCGGCTCCTCCGGCGGCTCGGCGGCCGCCGTCGCGGCGGGCCTGGTCCCGGCGGCGCTCGGCTCCGACGGGGCGGGGTCGGTACGGATCCCGGCGGCCTGGACGCACCTGGTCGGGGTGAAGCCGCAGCGCGGCCGCATCTCCACCTGGCCGGAGCCGGAGTCGTTCCACGGGCTCACCGTGAACGGCGTACTGGCCCGCACCGTCGCCGACGCCGCCCTGCTGCTCGACGCGGCGAGCGGATCGCACCCCGGCGACCGGCACCGGCCGGCCCCGATCCCGGCGGTCGAGGCCGCCCGCCGCACCCCGCGGCGGCTGCGGATCGCCCTGTCGTTCGGGATGGCGTTCACGGCGACCCCGAAGTCCCTTGACCCGGAGGTGCGTTCGGCGGTGGAGCGGCTCGCGGGGCGGCTGGAGTCGCTGGGCCACGAGGTGGTCCCGGAGGACCCGCGGTACGGTCCGATCGGCCTGGCCTTCGTCCCCCGGGCCACGAAGGGCGTACGGGACCACGCCTCCCGCGTGCCGGACACCGAGCTGCTGGACCCCCGCACGCACGGGGCGATGCGCACGGGCCGGATCCTGGGCGGGCTGCCGCTGCGCGCGTCGCTGCGGGCGGAGCCGTACCTGCGGTGGCGGATCGGGGAGGTCTTCGGCCGGTACGACGTGGTCCTGACCCCGACCACGGCCACACCACCGCTGCGGATCGGGGCCCTGGCCGGACTGAGCGCGATGGCCACGGACCGGGCGATGATCGCCGCCTGCCCGTACGCCTGGACATGGAACGTCCTGGGCTGGCCGGGGGTCGGCATCCCGGCGGGATTCACGGCCAAGGCCCTGCCGATCGGAGCCCAACTTCTGGGCCCGGAGTCCTCGGAGCCCCTCCTCCTGAGCCTGGCCGCCCAACTGGAGTCAGCGGAACAGTGGCAGCGGCAGTGGCCGGAGGATGGGGTGTAAGGCGGGGGGAGGGCTCAGGCGCGAGCGCACATGTAAGTTCCCATCGGGGACTTACATGACGCACGAGAGCGCACGAGAGCGCAGTACAGGGAGCAGTGATGGATCAGCAGACGTGGACGGCCGTGGACGCATACTTCGACGGGCTGCTCGTCCAGGAGGACCAGGCGCTCCTCGGCGCCGTCGCCGACTCCATCGACGCCGGGCTGCCTGCGCATCAGGTCGCCCCGAGCCAGGGGAAGTTGCTGAACCTCCTCGCCCGCATCCACGGCGCCCGCCGCATTCTGGAGATCGGTACGCTCGGCGGCTACAGCACCATCTGGCTCGCCAGGGCCCTGCCCGACGGCGGGGAGCTGGTGACACTGGAGGTCGACGACGTGTGCGCCGACGTCGCCGCCGCGAACATCGCGCGGGCCGGACTGGAGGACGTCGTGGACGTCCGGCGCGGGCCGGCCCTCGAGCTGCTGCCCGGGCTCGCCGGCGGCGCCCCCTTCGACCTCGTCTTCATCGACGCCGACAAGCCGTCCAACCCGGCCTACCTGGAGTGGGCCCTCAAGCTCACCCGTCCGGGCAGTGTCATCATCGGCGACAACGTCGTCCGTGACGGCGCCGTCGTCGACGGCGCCAGCGACGACCCCCGCGTGCAGGGTGTCCGGCGGTTCGCCGAACTCATCGCCGCGCACCCCCGGTTGACGGCCACCGCCCTGCAGACCGTCGGCAGCAAGGGTTACGACGGCCTGATCCTCGCCCTCGTCACCGGCTGACGCCCCCAGCCGCCCCGGCACCGCCCGCGAAGGCCCGTTCGAAAGCCTCCCGCGGCGCCGGGTCGCGGTCCAGGACCGCGAAGACCACCCGTTCGAAGACCCCGGCGAAGCGGCCCGCCAGAAGACCCCGGAAGGCCTCCGCAACGCCCGCCGGGTCGTTGCGGAACACCCCGCACCCCCACGCGCCCAGCACCAGCCGCGGGTACCCGTGCAGGGCCGCGGTTTCCAGGACCCGCTCCGCGCGTCGGGCCAGGGCGGCCGGGATTTCGGCGGCGCGCTCCGGTTCCTGGCGGCGGATCGTGCCGGCGTTCGGGGCCGGGGAGGTGAGGAAGCCCACCCTGAAGGGCTCCTCCAGGAGTTCGCCGCGGTCGTCGCGGAAGACGGGCACTCCGGGAGAGTGGATCACCCGGTCGGTGTAGAAGGCGCTGCGTTCCGCGCGGTGGATCTCGTAGTACTCCGGGGCTTGGAGCAGCGTCTCGTACAGGGCGGACGCCCGGCACAGCGCTTCCTCCTGGGCCTTGGCGCCCCGGACGTAGCCGCCCCCGGGGTTCCGGGCCGAGGCGAAGTTCAGGACGGCCACCGCGGCCGGTCCGGGAGCGTCCGCGGCGAGCCTGCGGGCTGCGACCGTGCTGCTCTCCCCCGTCACCTCGATGGCGGTCTGGTAGCTTCTGGCCGGAAGTTGCCCGTCTGGAATGACCTGGTTCGTCCCATATATTCTGGTTCCTGCCTTGGCCTCCGCCAGGGCGGCGGCCAGGGAGACCTGCCGTCCCGACCGTGTGCGGTACCCGCCGGACGCCAGGATCTTCGTGTTATCCCGCGCGATTTCACGCAATCTGCTGCTCACCAGGCCATCATCGGCGCCGGGTACGACCTGAGACCACTCACTTTTGCGGAAACGGACCGGATTCGGCTCTTCGGCCCTACGAGGACGGGTAGGCATGGTCAGGTCACAGTCCAGGACAGGAGATTCGGCCATGCCCCAGGGCTCATCCGCTCCATCCGCTCCATCCGCTCCATCCGCTCCATCCGCATCACCGTCGCCCGCCCCGTCCGCCATCACCGAAGCCGCCGCCGAGGACCTCGTCCACGGCATCTGCTTCAAGACCGGCCCGCCGCAGGTCCTCGGTGCCGAGCTCGAATGGCTCGTGATGGACGCCGAGCGGCCCGGTGAACCGCTGCCGCCCGACCGGCTGACGGCCGCGCACGACGCGGCCCGCGCCCTCCCCCTGCACTCCCGCCTCAGCATCGAACCCGGCGGCCAGCTCGAGCTCAGCTCGGCCCCCGCCCACTCCCTCTCCGCCTGCGTGGACAGCCTGCAGGCCGACCTCACCGCCGTACGGAGCGCACTGCGCTCCCAGGGCCTGCTCCTGCGCGGCCTCGGCCGCGACCCCCGCGCCCCCGCGCACCGGCTGGTGAGCAGCCCCCGCTACGACGCCATGGAGGCGTACCTCGACCGCTTCGGCCCGGCCGGGCGCGCCATGATGCGCACCTCCGCTTCCGTACAGGTCTGTGTGGACGCCGGCTACGAGGAGCCGGGCCCGCTCGGTCACGGGCGGCGCTGGCGGCTGGGCCATCTGCTGGGCGCGGTGTTCGTGGCGGCCTTCGCCAACTCCCCCGCGACCGTGGGTCCGTACTCCGGATGGCGGTGTGCCCGTCAGGGAATCTGGCGGGACCTGGACGCCCGGCGGGCGCTCGCCCCGCCGCTGGACGCCGAGCCCCGGTCGGGGTGGGTCCGGCACGCGCTGGACACCGAGGTCATGTGCATGCGGTCGTACGGCGACGGGCCGTGGACGGCGCCCCGCGGGATGACGTTCCGCGACTGGCTGCGCGCCACGTCCCCCTCCCCATCACCGTCCCAGTCCCCGCCCTCCGGCGCGCTGCGGCCGCCGACCGCCGAGGACCTCGCGTACCACCTGACCACGCTGTTCCCGCCGGTGCGCCCGCGCGGCCACCTGGAGCTGCGGATGATCGACGCGCAGCCCGGGGACGACGGCTGGCTGGTCCCGGTGGCCGTCGTGCACGCGCTGTTCGACGACCCGGAGGCCGCGGAGGCCGGGTACCGGGTGGCGAAGGCACTGGCCGACCGGTGCGGGCCGGTGCGCGCGCCCCGCAATCCGCTGTGGCAGTCGGCGGCCCGGTACGGCCTGGCCGATCCCGAGCTGTGGGCGGCGGCCGCCTTCTGTTTCCGGGCCGCGGCCGAGGCGCTGCCCCGGCTCGGGGCGAGCACGCACGTGCAGGACACCGTGGGCGCCTTCATCGAGCGTTTCGTGCTGCGCGGGCGCTGCCCGGCCGACGAGAACGCGTACCAACTCACCGGGACGGGAGCGCGCCCATGACCGCTGAATCGTTTGTGCCCGCATCCGAATCCTTTGGTCCCGGCGCGTCCGCGGACCTCCGCGAGCGGGCCCTGGAGGCCCTGGCCGCGGCCCGGGTCCGCACGGCCGGGCTGACCGATGCGGTGACCGACGAGGACCTGACGGCCCAGCACTCGCCGCTGATGTCCCCGCTGGTGTGGGACCTCGCGCACATCGGGAACATGGAGGAGCTCTGGCTGCTGCGCCGGATCGGCGGCCGGGAGGCCATGCAGCCGGAGATCGACCCGCTGTACGACGCGTTCGAGCATCCGCGCTCCGAGCGACCGAAGCTGCCGCTGCTCGGGCCCGCGGAGGCCCGCCGGTACGCGGCCGAGGTGCGCGGGCGGGTGTTCGACCTGCTGGAGCGCACCCCGCTGGAGGGCACCGCGCTGCTCGATTCCGGCTACGCCTTCGGGATGATCGCCCAGCACGAGCAGCAGCACGACGAGACGATGTTGATCACGCATCAGCTGCGGCGGGGCGCGGCGGTGCTGGCAGCCCCGGATCCGGCCCCGCCGCCGGGTCCGCCGCCGGCGGCGTCCGAGGTCCTGGTTCCCGGCGGCCCGTTCACCATGGGGACCTCGGCGGAGCCCTGGGCGCTGGACAACGAGCGGCCCGCGCACGTCCGGGAGACGGGGCCGTTCTGGATCGACACGGTGCCGGTGACGAACGCCGCGTACCAGGCGTTCATCGCGGACGGCGGCTACCTCCACAGCCGCTGGTGGGCGCCGGAGGGCTTCGAGCAGGTCCGCCGGCACGGGATCGGTGCGCCGCTGTTCTGGCACCGGGAGGCCGGCCAGTGGCTGCGCCGCAGGTTCGGGGTGACCGAGCCGGTGCCGGACGAGGAACCGGTCCTGCACGTGAGCTGGTACGAGGCGGACGCGTACGCGCGCTGGGCGGGCCGCCGGCTGCCGACGGAGGCGGAGTGGGAGAAGGCGGCCCGGCACGATCCGGCGACCGGGCGCTCCACCCGCTACCCGTGGGGGGACGCCGACCCGACGCCCGCGCACGCCAATCTGGGGCAGCGGCACCTGCGTCCGGCGCCGGCGGGCAGCTATCCGGCGGGGGCCTCCCCGCTCGGGGTGCGCCAGCTGATCGGCGACGTGTGGGAGTGGACGTCCTCCGACTTCCTGCCGTATCCGGGGTTCCGGGCCTTCCCGTACCGGGAGTACTCGGAGGTGTTCTTCGGGCCGGAGTACAAGGTGCTGCGCGGCGGCTCGTTCGCGGTGGACCCGGTGGCCTGCCGGGGCACGTTCCGCAACTGGGACCTGCCGGTGCGGCGGCAGGTCTTCTCCGGGTTCCGGACGGCGAGGGACGCCTGATGTGCCGCCATATCGCCTTTGTGGGGCCCGAGGTGCCCCTGGGACGGCTGCTGAGCGATCCGGAGTATTCGCTCGTACGGCAGTCGTGGGGTCCGCGGCGGCAGCGCCACGGCACGGTCAACGCCGACGGATTCGGCGTGGGCTGGTACGCGGAGGGGGACCCGGTGCCGGCCCGCTACCGGCGGGCGGGGCCGGTATGGGGTGACCTGACCTTCGCCGACCTGGCCCGGGTGGTGCGGGCCGGGGCGGCGCTGGCCGCCGTACGGGATGCCACGCTGGCGGGGGCGGAGGGGGAGGCCGCGGCCGCCCCGTTCGCGGGCGGCCGGTGGCTGTTCAGCCACAACGGCGCGATACGGGGCTGGCCGGGCACGGTGGCTCCGCTCGCGGCGGCGGCCCTCCCGCCGGACGAGGTGCTGTCGCTGGCCGCGACCACGGACTCGGCCCTCGTCTGGGCGCTGGTGCTGCACCGGCTGCGGCGGGGGGACGGCCTGGGCACGGCGCTCGCCGAGCCGGTGCGGGAGCTCGCCGAGGCCGCACCGGGTTCCCGGCTGAACCTGCTGCTGACCGACGGCCGCGCGATCGCCGCCACGGCCTGGGGCGATTCGCTGTGGTACCTGGCCGATGCGGCCGCGCAGCGCGTCGTGGTGGCGTCGGAGCCGTACGACGACGACCCGCGCTGGCACGAGGTGCCCGACCGGACCCTGCTGACCGCCCATCGCACCCGGGTCGTCCTGACCCCGCTCAAGGAGACCGTCCAGTGAGTGACTTCCAGTTGACCCGCACCCTCGACGAGCACGCCTCCGATTCCGCGCTGCGCGAGGACGTGCTGAACGGGCTGACGCGGTCGCCGAAGGTGCTGCCGCCCAAGTGGTTCTACGATGCCCGCGGCAGCGACCTGTTCGACGAGATCACCCGGCTGCCCGAGTACTACCCGACGCGCGCCGAGCGGGAGATCCTGCTGGCGCGGGCCGGGGAGATCGCCGCGGTGAGCGGGGCCCGCACCCTGGTGGAGCTGGGTTCCGGTTCCTCGGACAAGACCCGGCACCTGATCGATGCGATGCCCGCGCTGGACACGTACATCCCGGTGGACGTGAGCGCGAGCGCGCTGGAGGGGGCGGCGCAGACCATCCAGGAGGAGCATCCGGGGCTGCGGGTGTGCGCCCTGGTGGCCGACTTCACCAAGCCGCTGCGGCTTCCGCAGGCGCCCGGGCCGCGACTGGTGGTGTTCCTCGGGGGGACGATCGGGAACCTGCTGCCGGCGGAGCGGGCAGTGTTCCTGTCCTCGGTACGGGCGATGCTGTCGCCGGGGGACGCACTGCTGATGGGGACGGACCTGGTGAAGGACGAGTCCGTGCTGGTGGCGGCGTACGACGACGCGCAGGGGGTGACGGCCGAGTTCAACCGGAACGTGCTGGCCGTCATCAACCGGGAGCTGGGCGCGGACTTCCGCGCCGAGGATTTCGCGCACGTCGCCGTGTGGAACCGGGAGCAGGAGTGGGTCGAGATGCGGCTGCGGGCCCGGTCGGAGCTGGTGGTGAAGGTCCGGGCCCTGGATCTGCTGGTGCCGTTCGAGGAGGGTGAGGAGATCCTGACGGAGGTGTCCGCGAAGTTCCGTCAGGAGGGCGTCCGGAAGGAGCTGGCGGCGGCCGGGCTGGAGCTGACCCGGTGGTGGACGGACGCCGAGGGCCGGTTCGCGCTGTCCCTGTCGGTGGCCGACGGGGAGTTCGGCTGGGCGGGCAGGCCCGGCAGCGGTGCGGAGGGGGTGGGGACGGAGGCCGGGTCGGCGGAGGCGATCGCGGCCTGAGCCGCGGCCGCGAGGTCCCGCCGGTGCGCGTACCGGCCCGGCGGGATCCGCGGCAGCAGCCGTACCTCGGCGTGGATGCCGCGGGCGCGGAGTATCCGCCACAGGGAGGCGGTCAGCGGGTCGTCGCCGACGAAGGAGGCGGCCCCGGCTGTGTCCCCGCCGGGCAGGCGGTAGTCGAGCCGTACCGGCTGGACGGGGACGCGGGCGTCGAGGGCGGACTGGAAGGCGGCCCGCCGGAAGGGCCCCCGGGCGCGGCCGCACCAGGTGCTGCCCTCGGGGAAGACGGTGACCCGGTCGCCGGCCAGCAGGGCGCGGGTGAGGGTGGCGACGGTGTCCGGCAGGGCGCGGATCCGGTCGCGCTCGATGAACAGGGTCCCTGCCTGTGCGGCGAGCCGGCCGAGGCCGGGCCAGGCGCGGATGTCGCTCTTGGCGAGCATCCGGGAGGGCAGGACGGCGGCAACCAGCGGGATGTCCAGCCAGGAGATGTGGTTGGCGACGACGAGGCGGGCGCCGTCCGCGCCCGCGCTGCCGCGGACGGTGATCCGCAGCCCGAAGGCCCGTACGAGTGCGGCCGACCAGGCCTGTATCAGGGTGTGCCGGGGGCCGGCCGGCAGCAGCCGGACCGGTGGTGCACCCAGGATCCCGAGGAGGATCAGGGCGGCTGCGCCGGCGAGCCGCAGGACCGCGCGCGGGATGCCGACGGTGTGCCCGTCGCGGTCGGCGCAGTCCTGCGGGGTGCAGGGCGAGGTGGGCAGCCAGACGCTCATGACGCCGGGACGAGCGAGAGGAAGTGCTTGAGGTAGCGGGGGTTGGTGCGCCGCAGCGAGAGCAGGACGTACAGGTCGGCGCAGCCGAACTCGGCGTCAAGGGCGGGCTCTCCGCAGACCCAGGCGCCGAGGCGCAGGTAGCCGCGCAGCAGCGGCGGGAGCTGGGTGCGCTCGGGGAAGGTGATGCCCTCGGCGTTCCAGGGGATGTGCGGGGTGACGCGGTACTCGGCGGGGGCCAGGTTGCCGGGCAGGACGTTGGCGCGGGTGGCGGCGGCGAGGACCCCGCCGTCGGCGAGCGGTATCGAGCAGCAGCCGGCGAGCCAGTTGTGCCCGGAGCGGTCCATGTAGCGGGCGAGGCCGGCCCAGATCAGGGCGATGGCGGCGCCGTTGCGGTGGTCGGGGTGAACGCAGGAGCGGCCGACCTCGACGAGGTCGGGGCGAATGGGGGCGAGGGCGGAGAGGTCGAACTCGCTCTCCGAGTAGAGGCGTCCGGCGACGGCGGCGCGCTCCGGGGGCAGCAGCCGGTAGGTGGCGACGACCTGTTCGGTCTCCTCCTCGACGACGAGGAGGTGGTCGCAGTACGCGTCGAAGGCGTCGGAGTCGAGGCCGGGCTCGGGTCCGTCGAGGCGGGCGCCGAGTTCGCCGGCGAAGACCTGGTGGCGCAGCCGCTGGGCGGCGCGCACCTCGTCCTCGTTGCGGGCGAGGCGGACGGCGTACCGGGGGGTGACGGCGGGCTCGGCGGGGGTGAGGGCGGGGGCGGGGGCGGGAGCTGCGATGGGGGGAAGGGCGGACGGCGAGAGGGGGGCGATGGTCATGGCGGCTCCTGGTCCGGGCACGGAGTGCGGGCCGCAGGCGTGGCGACCCGGCTCCTTTACTTCTTCCGTGACCGGCTGGATTCGACATGACCGCTTCGCGGCCCGCGGATGTGCGGAGTCTGAACTCGCCGGGGTCAGCGGGCCGGGTTCAGCACCCTGCTCATGGCTCTTTCACCCGGGAGTTTTCGTGGCAAAGTTCGCGCACAGGGCCGTATTGGGGCACGGTAGAACACGACAAAGCCCCCACGCTCGGGAGACCTCCATGTCCAACCACACCTACCGGGTGACCGAAATCGTCGGTACATCCACCGAGGGCATCGATCAGGCCATCCGCAACGGGATCGCCCGGGCCAACCAGACCCTCCGCAATCTGGACTGGTTCGAGGTGACCCAGATGCGCGGCCACCTGGAGAACGGCCAGATCGCGCATTACCAGGTGGGACTGAAGGTCGGCTTCCGCCTCGACGAGGAGGACTGAGACGAGGCGGGCCCCCGGGGACACACCCCCGGGGGCCCTGCGGCTGGTCGGCCCGGTCGGCCCGGCGGCCCGGCGGCTCGGGGGGTGCCTGGCGGCGCGAGCCCGCCGGCCGGGGATCAGGTGCGGCCCTCCGCCTCCTGCGCGGCCCGGAGCTCCGGCACGTCCGCCGCCCAGATCGCCGGCACCACCCTGAAGCCCGCGGCGCGCGCCGCCTGGCACACCAGCTCGTCGTCGTCCACCAGCATGCGCACCTCCCGGCCGCGGGCGAGCCGCTGGAGCACCTCCAGCTTGGTCGTACGGGCGGGCCGGCGGTCGCCGTTCCGCCGCATCCACAGCCGACCCTCCGGCAGACCGTGCCGGGACAGCCACTCCACCGTGTCCGTCCGGCACCGCTCCGGGCGGCCGGTGAGGTACACGATCTCGCAGTCGGCCGCGCGTTCGGCCGCCAGGGCCACCCCGCGTGCGAGCGGCGGATCGGCCGGGGCCGCGGCGAAGAAGCCCTCCCAGTCCCGGGGGCGGCGCTCCAGGAAGTGCTGGCGGTGGTCGGTGTCGGCGAGGGTGTTGTCTATGTCGAAGACGGCCAGCGGCCTGCGGTCGGATCGCTCACTCATACGGCCAGCCTAAGGAGTTGCCACGCGGCGGCCTGCGGGCGGCGGCCTGCGGGCGGCGGCCTGCGGGCCGCGGTAAATCGGTACGCGGTGCCGTGCCGGCCGTGCGAGGCTGGCGGGCTGACGGACCGTCCCTCCTCCCCGGCCGCCGTGCGCGGCCGGCTCGCCACAGGAGCAGCTTTGACACCGCCCCGCCTGATCCCCCTCCTCCAGCAGTTCGACTTCGCGTACGAGCGCCTCGCCGGCCGCATGTCGGGGCCCGTCATGGACAGCGGCGACGGCGCACAGACGCAGGTCGGCTCCCCGCTGACCGACGAGGAGTACTTCTGGGAGCCGGTGCCGGGCTGCTGGTCGGTGCGACGGCGTACGGACGGGCCGGGACCGCGGGCGACCCTGCTGGCCGGCGCCGGCACCGGGGACTGGGGCCGCGACGCCGCGGCCTACCCGCACCCCTGGCCGCCGCCGTTCACCACCCTGGCGTGGCGCCTGAGCCACCTCGGCGAGATGCTGGCCCTGCGCGCCGACCACACGGCCGGCAGCCACGCCCTGACCCGGGACGACCATCCGGTCAGCGGGACCGCGGCCGAGGCCGTCGCGGCGTTCGAGGCCGGGGCGACGGCATGGCGGAAGGCACTGCTCGGCCTCGACGACACCGCGCTCGACACCACCGGGTACTGCACCTACCCGCACGGCAGCGACCCGGAGGAGCCGCTCCTCGACATCGTGTGGTGGGTCAACCAGGAACTGCTGCACCACGGGGCCGAGATCGCTCTGCTGCGCGACCTGTACCGCTACCGCGTCGCACCGCAGCACTGACGCCTCCGCAGCACTGACGCCTCCGCCGCCCCGCCGCGGGGGCGGCGCCGCCCCGGGCGGGGAATCCTGGCGGACGCGAGACGTTGAGACGTGTGTGATCCGCAGAATCTCCGTCCTCGACCGGTCCCGCACCCGCGCGGGCCACCCCGCGCCCCAGGCCCTGCGCGACACCGTCGAGCTCGCCCGGCAGGTGGAACGGCTCGGCTACCACCGGTTCTGGGTGTCCGAACACCACAGCGTGCCCGGAGTCGCCGGCTCCGCGCCGACGGTCCTGGCCGCCGCCGTCGCCGGCGCGACGAGCCGGATCCGGGTCGGGACCGGCGGGGTGATGCTGCCCAACCACCGGCCGCTGGTGGTCGCCGAGCAGTTCGGGGTCCTGGAGTCCCTCTTCCCCGGCCGCATCGACATGGGGCTCGGCCGCTCCGTCGGCTTCACCGGCGGGATCCGGCGGGCACTCGGCCGGGACACCGGTGACGCCGACCGGTTCGAGGAGCAGCTCGCCGAGCTGCTGGGCTGGCTCGACGGCACCCAGCGGGCCCACCCCGAGGTGCACGCCCGCCCGGCCGAGGGGCTGTCCGTCCCGGCCTTCGTCCTGGCCACCGGCGAGGGCGCGCAGATCGCGGCCCGCGCCGGGCTGCCGCTGGTGGTGGGCGACCTGCGGCGCCGGGACCGGGTCGCCGGGATCGTGGACGGGTACCGCGCCGGGTTCCGCCCGTCCGCGCGGCACGCGGAGCCGTACGTCGTGGTCTCCGGGACGGTCGCCGTCGCCGCCTCCGAGGAGGAGGCCCGGCGGATCCTCGTGCCGGAGGCCTGGTCGCTCGCGCACTCCCGGACCCGCGGCAGCTTCCCGCCGCTGCGCCCGGCGCAGGAGATCGAAGCCCTGGAGATGACCGCGAAGGAGCGCGAGCTGTACGAGGGCGCGTTCGCCGGGCACATCCACGGCACCGAGGAGCAGGTGGCGGCCGAGCTCGCCGAGGCGGCCGCGCTGACCGGGGCGGACGAGCTGCTGGTCACCACGTCCACGTACGACCGTGCCGCCCTGCTGGACTCCTTCGGGCGGCTGGCCCGCCTGGCCGGGCTGGACGGATCCTGAACTGCGGCTCCCCCGTAAAGTGGGGCGAATGCACCAGACCGCCGAGCCGCCCCCGGCCGCCCCGCCCCGCAGCCCTGACCCGTTCATCCGGGTACGGGGCGCCCGGGAGCACAACCTGCGCGGCGTCGACGTGGACATCCCGCGCGACGCCCTGACCGTCTTCACCGGGGTCTCCGGCTCCGGCAAGAGCTCGCTGGCCTTCGGCACGCTCTACGCCGAGGCCCAGCGGCGCTACTTCGAGTCGGTGGCTCCGTACGCCCGGCGCCTGATCCACCAGATCGGCGCGCCGAAGGTCGAGTCGGTCACGGGCCTGCCGCCCGCCGTCTCACTGGAGCAGCGTCGCTCCTCCCCCGGCTCCCGGTCCTCGGTCGGCACGGTGACGCTGCTGTCCAACTCCCTGCGCATGCTGTTCTCCCGGGCCGGAACCCACCCGGAGGGTGCCGAGCGGCTCGACTCCGACGCCTTCTCCCCCAACACGGCGGCCGGGGCCTGCCCTTCCTGCCACGGGCTCGGCAGCATCCACCGCACCGGTGAGGAACTCCTCGTCCCCGACCCGGGGCTGTCGATCCGTGAGGGCGCCATCGCCGCGTGGCCCGGCGCCTGGCAGGGCAAGAACCTGCGGGACATCCTGGAGGCGCTCGGCCACGACGTGGACCTGCCGTGGCGGGAGCTGGCGGCGGCCGACCGGGAGTGGATCCTGTTCACCGAGGAGCAGCCGGTGGTGACCGTGCACCCGGTGCGGGACGCGGACCGGATCCAGCGGCCGTACCAGGGCACGTACATGAGCGCCCACCGCTATGTGATGCGGACCTTCTCGGACAGCAAGAGCGCCACGCTGCGGGCCCGCGCCGAGCGGTTCCTCACCGATTCCCCCTGCCCGGTGTGCGAGGGGCGGCGGCTGCGGCAGGAGGCGCTGGCGGTGACATTCGCTGGCCGGACGATCGCGGAGCTGGCGGCGCTGCCGCTGACCGCACTGGACCGGGTGCTGGCGGAAGCCGCGCCCACCGCGTCGGGTCCGTCGGAGGCATCGGGCGGGTCGGGTGCTTCGGACGCTTCGGATGCTGTGGGCGGGTCGGGCGCGGAGGCAGCGCGGGTGCTCGCCGAGGACCTCCGGTCCCGGATCGGGCCCGTCGTCGAGCTCGGCCTCGGCTATCTGAGCCTGGACCGCACCGCACCGACCCTGTCGGCGGGCGAGCTCCAGCGGCTGCGCCTGGCGACGCAGCTGCGGTCGGGCCTGTTCGGCGTGGTGTACGTGTTGGACGAGCCGTCCGCGGGGCTGCACCCGGCCGACACCGAGGCGCTGCTCGGCGTACTGGACCGGCTCAAGGCGGCGGGGAACACGGTGTTCGTGGTGGAGCACCACCTGGACGTGGTGCGGCACGCGGACTGGCTGGTGGACGTCGGTCCGCGGGCCGGCGAGCACGGCGGGCGGGTGCTGCACAGCGGGCCGCCGCACGAGCTGGCCGGGGTGGCGGAGTCGGCGACGGCACGGTACCTGTTCGGCGCGGGCGGGGACGGACGGGTGCACGAGGAGCGCGAGGGGCGTGTGGTGCGGGAGGCGACGGGGGCCGTCCGGCTGGAGGGCGTCGACCGGCACAACCTGCGGGGTGTGGACGTGGAGTTCCCGCTCGGGGTGTTCACGGCGGTCACCGGGGTGTCCGGGTCGGGCAAGTCGACGCTGGTGGGGCAGGTGCTCGCCCGGGAGGTCGGCGAGCGGCTCGCCGAGCCGGACTTTCCCGTGCGGCGGCTGGTGGAGGTGGACCAGAAGCCGATCGGCCGCACTCCGCGGTCCAACCTGGCCACGTACACCGGGCTGTTCGACGTGGTGCGCCGGCTGTTCACGGCCTCCCCGGAGGCGCGGGCGCGCTGCTGGAAGGCGGGCCGGTTCTCCTTCAACGTGGCGGGTGGCCGGTGCGAGACCTGCCAGGGCGAGGGCTTCGTCTCGGTGGAGCTGCTGTTCCTGCCCAGTACGTACGCCCCGTGCCCGGAATGCGGGGGCGCGCGGTACAACGCCGAAACGCTTCAGGTGCGGCACGAGGGGCTGAACATCGCGGAGGTGCTGGCGCTGACGGTGGAGTCCGCGGCCGCGTTCTTCGCCGGGGTCCCGGCGGCGGCGCGGAGCCTGCGGGCGCTGGAGGGGATCGGGCTGGGCTACCTGCGGCTGGGGCAGCCGGCGACCGAGCTGTCGGGCGGCGAGGCCCAGCGGATCAAGCTGGCGACGGAGCTCCAGCGGCAGCGCCGCGACCACACCCTGTACCTGCTGGACGAGCCGACGACCGGGCTGCATCCGGCCGATGTGCGGGTGCTGCTGCGGCAGTTGCACGGGCTGGTGGACGCCGGGCACTCGGTGGTGGTCGTCGAGCACGACATGGACGTGGTGGCGGGCGCGGACTGGGTGGTGGACCTGGGGCCCGGCGGCGGGGCGGACGGCGGCCGGATCGTGGCCGCGGGCACGCCGCAGCAGGTCGTACGGGCGGGGCAGGGCCGGACGGCGGGCTACCTGGCCCGGGCGCTGGGCACGGCGTAGGGGCCGGGCGCCGGCGGACGGCCGCGGCCGGGTCGTGGCCGACCGCGGCGCCGTGGCTGCCAAGCGGCCTCGGGGAAGTGAGGCACGCCCCCGCGCCGCTCAGGCGTCGCCGGGGAGCAGGTGTTGCGGGACCTCGCGGAAGCTCCAGCGGCCCTGGCTGCGGGTGAACATCCACACCAGGTCGTGGCGGTCGGGCCAGGCGGCGGGGACGCCGAGCACCCGGTGCGCGCCGAGTGAGCGGATGAGGCGCGGGACGCCCTGGTGTTCCCAGCAGACCAGCACCGGCGTGGGGGCGGCCAGCACGGCGCCGGCCAGGGCGGCTTCGGCGCCGACGGCGAACTCGGTGCGGACGCGGGTGTGCAGGGCGGCGGCCAGGGGGGCGACGGTCTGGCGGCAGCGGGCGGGTGCCGCGGATCCGCCGGCGGCGAAGACGGCGGCGGGGCGGGGCAGCAGGGCTCTGCGGGTCGGGGTGAAGAGTCGGGGCAGCTCCGCGGCCCGGCGCCGGCCGCGTCCGGCGAGGAAGCCGGGGCTCTTGTTGCCGTCGGCGTCCTCACCGGTGTCCCCGGCGTACGGCTTCTCCGCGTGCCGGATCACCATCACCAGCGCGTCCTTGGCCGCGGCTCCTCCGGGGCCCCGGGCCGGGGGGCGGTCCTGTTCCTCCCCGGTACAGCCGGCCGTCGCGAGCGCGGTGAGGGCGGCGGCCAGCACGGTTCGGCGTCGCGGCCCGGACCCGCGGAGGGCTTCTGGCATGGGGCCACTGTTCCCCATGGGCCGGAGCGGGCGGGGCGCGGCACGTCGTGCCCGGGGCACGAGCGCCCGGTCGGCCGAGCGGATCGGCCGACCGGATGAGCCGACCGGATGAGCCGATCGGCGCGGGCCGGCAGGGCGTGGGGGCCTGGGATCAGCTTCGGGCCTTTCCGCGTTTGCCGAGGGCGCGGAGCCACTCCCGGTTCATGGCGGCGATGGACGGCAGCGGGATGCCCTTGGGGCAGGCCGTGGCGCACTCGCCGGCCAGGGTACAGCCGCCGAAGCCCTCCTCGTCCATCGCGGCGACCATGTCCAGGACACGGGTCTCCCGCTCGGGCGAACCCTGGGGCAGCACGTTGAGGTGGTTGATCTTGGCGGAGGTGAAGAGCATGGCGGAGCCGTTGGGGCAGGCCGCCACGCACGCGCCGCAGCCTATGCACTCGGCGTGCTCGAACGCGTGGTCGGCGGCGTCCTTGGGCACGGCGCTGGCGTGTGCCTCGGGTGCGGAGCCGGTCGGGGCCGTGATGTAGCCGCCGGCCTGGATGATCCGGTCGAAGGCGCTGCGGTCGACGACGAGGTCCTTGACCACCGGGAAGGCGGCGGCGCGCCAGGGTTCGACGTCGATGGTGTCGCCGTCGGTGAAGGACCTCATGTGCAGCTGGCAGGCGGTGGTGCGCTCGGGTCCGTGGGCGTCGCCGTTGATGACGAGGCTGCAGGCGCCGCAGATGCCCTCGCGGCAGTCGTGGTCGAAGGCGACCGGGTCCTCGCCGCGCAGGATGAGGTCCTCGTTGAGGGTGTCGAGCATCTCGAGGAAGGACATGTCGCGGGAGATGCCGTCGACCTCGTAGGTGACCATGGCGCCGGGGGTGTCGGGGTTCTGCTGGCGCCAGACGCGCAGGTTGAGCCTCATGCGTAGCTCCGCTGGGTGGGGTGGACGTACTCGAAGACGAGGGTTTCCCTGTGGAGGACGGGCGGGGCGCCGGTGCCGCGGAACTGCCAGGCGGCCGCGTAGCCGAACTCCTCGTCGCGGCGGGCGGCCTCGCCGTCCGGGGTCTGGGACTCCTCGCGGAAGTGGCCGCCGCAGGACTCGGAGCGGTGGAGGGCGTCGAGGCACATCAGCTCGGCGAGTTCGAGGTAGTCGACGATGCGGTTGGCCTTCTCCAGCGACTGGTTGAACTCCTCTCCCGTGCCCGGGACCTTGATGCGCCGCCAGAACTCCTCGCGGATCTGCGGGATCCGGGCGAGGGCCTTGCGCAGTCCGGCGTCGTTGCGGGCCATCCCGCAGTACTCCCACATGAGTTCGCCGATCTCGCGGTGGAAGGAGTCGGGCGTGCGGTCGCCGTCGACGCAGAGCAGCCGCTCGAGGCGGTCGCGGGTCTCGCGGACGGCGGCGGCGACCTCCGGGTGGTTGTCGTCGACGGGGTCCTGGTGGGGGTGGCGGGCCAGGTAGTCGTTGATGGTGGAGGGGAGGACGAAGTAGCCGTCGCCGAGGCCCTGCATGAGGGCGGAGGCGCCGAGGCGGTTGGCCCCGTGGTCGGAGAAGTTGGCCTCGCCGATCGCGAACAGGCCGGGAACGGTGGTCTGGAGGTCGTAGTCGACCCAGAGGCCGCCCATCGTGTAGTGCACGGCGGGGTAGATCCGCATGGGGACCTCGTACGGGTCCTCGGCGGTGATCCGCTCGTACATCTCGAAGAGGTTGCCGTACTTCTCGGCGACCCGGTCCCTGCCCATGCGGCGGATGGCGTCGGCGAAGTCCAGGTAGACGCCCTGGCCGCCGGGGCCAACGCCGCGGCCTTCGTCGCAGACGTTCTTGGCGGCGCGGGAGGCGATGTCGCGGGGGACGAGGTTGCCGAAGGAGGGGTAGATCCGCTCCAGGTAGTAGTCGCGCTCCGCTTCGGGGATGTCGGCGGGCGGGCGGGTGTCGCCCTTGGCCTTGGGGACCCAGATGCGGCCGTCGTTGCGCAGGGACTCGCTCATGAGGGTGAGCTTGGACTGGTGGTCGCCGGTGCGCGGGATGCAGGTGGGGTGGATCTGGGTGAAGCAGGGGTTGGCGAAGTACGCGCCGCGGCGGTGCGCCCGCCAGACGGCGGTCGCGTTGGAGTTCATGGCGTTGGTGGAGAGGTAGAAGACGTTGCCGTAGCCGCCGGTGGCGAGGACGACGGCGTCCGCGTGGTACGTGGAAATCCCGCCGGTGACCAGGTCGCGGGCGACGATGCCGCGGGCCCGGCCGTCGACCGTGATCAGGTCGAGCATCTCGGTGCGGGCGTGCATCTCCACGTTGCCGGCGGCGATCTGCCGGGACAGCGCCTGGTAGGCGCCGAGGAGGAGCTGCTGGCCCGTCTGGCCGCGGGCGTAGAAGGTGCGGGAGACCTGGACGCCGCCGAAGGAGCGGGTGTCGAGGAGGCCGCCGTACTCGCGGGCGAAGGGGACGCCCTGGGCCACGCACTGGTCGATGATCTCGACGGATATCTGCGCGAGCCGGTGGACGTTGGACTCGCGGGCCCGGAAGTCGCCGCCCTTGACGGTGTCGTAGAAGAGCCGCTGGATGGAGTCGCCGTCGTTGCGGTAGTTCTTGGCGGCGTTGATGCCGCCCTGCGCGGCGATGGAGTGGGCGCGGCGGGGGGAGTCGGAGTAGCAGAACTGGACGACGTGGTAGCCCTGTTCGGCGAGCGTGGCGCCGGCGGCGCCGCCGGCCAGCCCGGTGCCGACGACGATGACGGTGTGCTTGCGGCGGTTGGCCGGGTTGACGAGCCTGGCCTCGAAGCGGCGGCGGTCCCAGCGCTCGGCGATGGGGCCGTCCGGGGCCTTGGTGTCGGCGAGGGGCTCGCCGGTGGTGTAGTGCGTGTAGTCGTTCACGGTCAGTTCACCACTCCGGTCATGACGGCGACGGGGACGGAGACGAACCCCGCGAAGAGGAGCAGGGCCAGGGCGTTGGCGAGGGCTTTCAGGGTCCGGTCGCGGCGGGCGCTGCCCGCGCCGAGGGTCTGGGCGGCGCTCCAGAAGCCGTGCCGGACGTGCAGGCCGAGGGCTGCCATCGCGGTGATGTAGATGGTGTTGCCGTACCCGGTGGAGAAGGTGGCGAGGACGTTCTCGTAGGGGTGGCCGGCCCAGGCGCGCTCGTTGACGGTGAGCGTGGTGAGGTCGAGCAGGTGCCAGACGATGAACAGGCCGAGGATGACGCCGCCCCAGCGCATGGTGCGGGTGGCGTAGCTCGCGCGGCGGCGCTTGCGGGCGTATCCGACCGGGCGCGCCTTGATGTCGCGGCGGCTGAGCTGGTAGGCGGACACGGCGTGGGCGACGACGGCGGCGAGCAGCACGATGCGGGCCGCCCACAGGCCCCAGTGGCTGTGCAGGAAGGGCTCGCCCATGTGGCGGAGCCAGCGCCCGTAGGCGTTGAACTCCTGCGCCCCGAAGAAAATCTTGAGGTTGCCCATCATGTGGACGACCAGGTAGCCGAGCATGATCAGGCCGGAGACCGCCATCACGGCCTTCTTGCCGACGGTGGATTCCCAGAGCGTGCGCGTGGTGGACGGCCGTCGGCCCGTCCGCGTTGCCAGAGCCATGGAACAAGACGGTAGGGACCGGGACCCCGAGAGGTCCAAGACATGATGGTATTCATATCGATAGGTGTGGCCTATGGAAGGCGCTAGCCTGGGGTGATGCAGTTCCAGCAGCTCCTGTACTTCGTGGCCGTCGCCGAGACCCGGCATTTCACGCGGGCGGCGGAGCGGGTGCATGTGGCCCAGCCGTCGCTCTCGCAGCAGATCAAGGCGCTCGAACGGGAGCTGGGGGCGGAGCTGTTCAGCCGGGCGCGGGGGAACATCGCGCTGACCGATGCAGGCGAGGCGCTGCTGCCGCTGGCGCGGCGGATCCTGGCGGACGCGGACACCGCGCGGCTGGAGGTGCAGGAGCTGGCGCAGCTGCGGCGCGGGCGGGTCCGGCTGGGTGCCACACCGAGCGTGTGCACGGGTCTGCTGCCGGACGTCCTGCGCGCCTTCCACACGGCGCATCCGGGGATCGAGCTGCTGATCGAGGAGAGCGGTTCGCTGGATCTGGTGCGGGAGCTTGCACGCGGGGCCTTGGACCTGGCCTTGATCGCGCTGCCGCTGCCGCCCTCGGCGCCGGCGCTGGACACGGTGGAGCTGCTCACGGAGGACCTGGTGGTGGTCTCCTCGGCGCAGCTGCCGCCGCCGGGGGGCGGTGGTCCGCTGACCGTGTCGGGCCTGCGGGACGAGCCGATGGTGATGTTCCGCCATGGATACGACCTGCGGGACCTGACGGTGGCGGCCTGCCGGGCGGAGGGCTTCGAGCCGGTGTTCACGGTGGAGGGCGGCGAGATGGACGCGGTGCTGGGCTTCGTCCGCGCGGGTCTCGGTGTCGCCGTGGTGCCGGCGATGGTCGTCGGCCATGCCGGGCCGGGGCTGCGCAGCACTCCGCTGGAGGGTGCGCCGCTGCGCCGCACGATCGCGCTGGCCCATCGCACGGACGTCGCACCGCCGCGCGCGGCCCGCGAGCTCAAGCGCATCCTGCTGGGCTGACCGGCGGGCCGGCGGCGCGGCCGGGGCGGGGGGCGGGGCGGGGGGCGGGGGGCCTTCAGGCGCGGGATATGGGCAACTCCTGGTCGAGCCCGCCGGCCAGCATGGCGAAGGCCAGGTCGGCGTCGGCGACGGCCGCGGGGTGGGCCTCGTCGGCACTCTGACCGGCGGCGATCCGCTGCCAGTTCTCCCGGCCCAGCTCGTGCCGGACCGTCACCAGGTGTGCCGCCGCCAGGCGCGACGCGAGCGGCGGGACCGATTCCGCCTCCAGTACGGCGGCGAGCAGCTCGACCTCGCGGGCCGTGTAGTGCAGCAGCCGGGATTCCAGGCTGGCGGTGGCGTGGAGGAGCTGCTGGAAGGCGACCACTTCCGGGTGGTCGCACAGGCCGGTGATCGGGTCGTGCTCGGCGAGGGCGGCCAGGAAGTGCGCGTGCACTGCGGCCACCGGGGTCTGGCCGGAGGGCCGGTCGCGCACGATGCGGGCCGCCTCGTCCTGATGGTCGGCGAACCGGTCGAGGACCAGGTCCTCCTTGCTCGGGAAGTACCGGAAGAGGGTGGGCTTGGAGACCTCGGCCGCCGCGGCGATGTCGGCCACCGACACCGCGTCGAAGCCCCGCTCCAGGAAGAGCTCCAGCGCCGTCGCCGCCAGCTGGCGGCGGGTACGGAGCTTCTTGCTCTCGCGCAGACCCGTCGTGTTCTCCATGCGCAGACCCTAGCACAGCTTCGTGACCAAGTAAATTTTTTAACCGGGTTGCCTTTTCCTCCGAAAGCCGCTTTCCTTGAGGCAACGACGAGGAAAGGACATCCGATGACCGACGTACTCATCGCGGGCTCCGGCCCGACGGGACTCACACTCGCCTGCGGTCTGGCCCGGCGCGGCCTCCGCGTGCGGATCGTGGACCAGCGCCCGGAACCGCACCGCGAATCCCGCGGCAAGGGCCTGCAGCCCAGCAGTCTGGAGGTCTTCGCCGAACTCGGCGTGGCCGAGCGCATGGCCGCCATCGGCCGGAAGGGGCTGGTGCTGCGCAAGTACTTCGACGGTGCCCACGTGCGCGACACCTCCACCCCCGGCGACGGCCTGCTCGTGGGGCAGTGGCAGGTCGAGTGGGTGCTGCGCGACCGGCTCTCCGAGCTCGGCGTGCACGTCGAGTACGGATCCCGACTGGCTGTGATCCGGCAGGACGCGGCGGGGGTCGACGCCGAGCTGGCGGACGGCACGGTGGTCCGGGCCGCGTACCTCGCCGGGTGCGACGGCGGGGGCAGCACCACGCGCAAGCTCCTCGGGATCCCCTTCGAGGGGCACACCGCACAGGAGGAGGAGATGGTGCTGGGGGACGTGCGGGCGTCAGGGCTCAGCCGGGAGTTCTGGCACCAGTGGTTCACCTCGGAGGAGGGCGGGATCCTGCTCTGCCCGATACCGGGGACGGACGTCTTCCAGCTCCAGGCCTCGCCGGAGCGGGACGAGGAGGGCAGGCAGCTGCCGCCATCGCTGGAGGGCTTCCAGCGGCTCTTCGACCGGCACGCCCGGATGCCGGGCATCCGGCTGGCGGACCCCACGTGGCTCTCGTCCTGGCGGATCAACGTCCGCATGGCCGCCCGGATGCGCGAGGGCCGGGTCTTCCTCGCGGGCGACGCGGCCCACGTCCACCCGATAGCCGGCGGGTTCGGCATGAACACCGGCATCCAGGACGCGGCGGCCCTCGCCCGGACGCTGGCCTGCGCCCTCACCGGGACCGCCGGGCCGGAGGTGCTCGACGCCTACCAGGCGGAGCGGCTGCCGGTCGCGGCCGAGGTGCTGGCCGACACCACGCGGCGGTACGAACGGGTCGTCGAGGCGGTGCGCACCCCCGGCCGCGGGACCGAGGCCGGCACCGAATAGCACCCCGGCCGGGCAGGCCGGGGGCGGGTCAGGAGGGTGTCGGGACCGCGTCGGAGAGGGAGAGGGCGTGGATGCGGTCGGGGGCGCCGGGGCGGGCGTAGTACCAGCCCTGCGCGGTGTCGCAGCCCAGTGCCCGCAGCTGGGCCGCCTGGGCTCCGGTCTCCACGCCCTCGACGGTGACGGCGAGTTCGAGGCTGTGCGCCAGCGCGACGATCCCTTCCACGATCTTGACGTCGACCGGGTTGGCGGGCTGCTGCTGCATCCCCTGGGTGAAGGAGCGGTCCAGCTTCAGCACGCTGACCGGCAGGCGGCGCAGGTTCGCCAGGTTCGAGTAGCCGGTGCCGAAGTCGTCCAGCGCGATGTCCACGCCGAGCTCGGCCAGCCGGTGCAGCGGTTCGAGGAGCTCGTCGTCGGCGCCGATCAGGGCCGACTCGGTGACCTCCAGGCACAGCGCGCCGGGGGCGAGGCCCGCGCTCTCCAGCACGGCGACGGTGTCCGCGACCAGCCCGGGGTGCTGCAGCTGGGTCGGCGAGAGGTTGACGTTGACGCGCAGCGGCGAACCGCCGTGCTCGCGCTGCCAGGTGCGGGCCTGGCGGACGGACTCCTCCAGGACCCAGCGGCCGAGCGGCACGATCAGCCCGGTGCGCTCGGCGAGCGGGATGAACCGGTCCGGGCCGAGGACCCCGTACTGCGGGTGCTCCCATCGCACCAGCGCCTCGGCGCCGCGCACGCTGCCGTCGTGCATGTGGACCAGCGGCTGGTACTCGATGAAGAACTCGCCGCGTTCCAGCGCCGCGGGCAGGGCGTTGGTCAGGCCGTGCCGGGTGATGGCGCGGGCGTCGGCCTCCGCGTCGGCGAACTCGAAACGGCTGCCGCCCGCCGCCTTCGCCCGGTACATGGTGATGTCGGCGCTGCGCAGCACCTCGGCCGGGGTGCGCTCCCCGGCCGGGCCCTCGACGATGCCGATGCTGCCGCGCACCGACAGCTCCCGGCCCTCGATGCGGATCGGGGCCGAGAGGGCGGACAGGATGCGCACCGCAAGCTCGGTCACCTTCTCCTCGGTGTCCGGGCCGGTGGTGAGGGCCACGAATTCGTCGCCGCCGAGCCGGGCGACGACCTCGCCCTGGCCGGTGACACAGCTCTGGAGCCGGTCGGCGACCTCCACGAGCAGCCGGTCGCCCGCCGAGTGGCCGAGGCTGTCGTTGACCGCCTTGAACCCGTCGAGGTCGAGGTAGCACAGCCCGAAGCGGCTGCCGCCCGCCCCGCCCAGGGCCTTCTCCAGCCGCTCGAAGAACAGGGTCCGGTTGGGCAGGCCGGTCAGCGCGTCGTGGGTGGCCTCGTAGCGCAGCCGCAGGTTCAGCAGCCGGCGCTCGGTGGTGTCCTCCATCAGCGCCAGCTGGTACTGCGGGGTGCCGTCGGCGTCGCGCAGCAGCGACACCGTCAGATTGGTCCACAGGACGGTTCCGTCGTGCCGGTAGTACGGCTTCTCCACGCGGTAGCTCTCGCGTTCGCCGCGGACGAGCTCGCCGTACATCCGCCACACCTGCGGGGCGTCGTCGGGGTGCCCCCACTCGCTGACATTGCGGCCGTGGACGTGCCCGCCCATGCCGCCGAACATCTGCAGCAGCGCGTCGTTCACTTCCAGGACGTTGCCCTCCAGGTCGGCGATGCCGATGCCGACGGCCGCGCCCTCGAAGACCGCCCGGAAGCGCTCCTCGCTCGCGTGCAGGGCCTGCTGGGCGTCGACGCGGGCGGTCAGCGCGGAGCGGGCGATGGCCTCCTGCTCCCTGAGGGTGCGCTCGCGCAGGGCCCGGGCAAATCCCGCCGCGATCTGGTGCTGGAGCCGGGCGCACCGGGACCGGTACTCCTCGGCGCCCTCCACGCCGACGCCGTCGGGGCCGCAGTAGAGCACGAGGTACGACTCGACCACGCCGAGCGTGCCGGCCAGCGCCTCCGGGTCGGTGCAGTGCACGGCGACGAGGTCGGCACCGACCTCCTGGGCGGCTGCCGCGTCGAAGGGCCGGGCGTGCAGGGCCTCGGCGAGCGTGCGGGTGAGCGGCACCAGGTGCTGCTCGAACTCGACGCGGGTCAGCGAGGTCGCCGTGAACGGGAAGATGGCGCGGCCCCAGATCGTGGCGAAGCGCGCGATCCGGTCCTCCAGCCCGCTGCGCAGCGCGGCGGGGCCCGCCGGGGTCGTCGGCGGGCCGGCGGGCGGGTCCTGGAGGGGTGCGCCCTGCGCTGTGCGCGCGTTCTTCGGGGTCGGTGTGCCGGGAGGCACCGCGGCCGGGGATCTCACGCCTTGCGTCCCACTCCGCCGAAGCCCGCGAAGGCGTACGGGTCCTCCGGCATCTCTCCGTCCCGCGGGGCGGCGAGGCCGTCGGGCTGCCAGTTCGGCATCGACACGAGCCCGGGGTCGACCAGCTCGAACCCGTCGAAGAAGCGGGCGACCTGCTCGCGGGAGCGCATCACGAGCGGGCGGCGGATCTCCCGGTAGACGTCGACCATCCCGCTGGCCTGCTCCTCGGACAGCGGCAGCCCCTCGTAGGACGCGTGGGTGACGACGAGCAGGCTGCCGGAGGGCAGTGCGTCGCGCAGCTCGGCGACGGCGGCGTACGGGTCGTCCGCGTCCTCCAGGAAGTGCAGGACGGCGACGAGGAGCAGGGCGACGGGGCGTTCGAGGTCCAGCAGCCGGGCGACCTCGGAGGAGCCCAGGATGTCCTGCGGCTTGCGCAGGTCGGCGGCGACGACCCCGGCGCGGTCGTTGCCGGCGAGCACGGCCTTGCTGTGCGCGACGGCCACCGGGTCGTGGTCGACGTAGACGACGCGGGCCTCGGGGCTGGCTTCCCGGGCGACCTCGTGGACGTTGCCGAAGGTGGGGATGCCGGACCCGACGTCGAGGAACTGGGTCACGCCCTGGCCGACGGCGTAGCGGACGGCGCGGCGCATGAAGGCCCGGTTCGCCTGCATGATCTTGGGCAGGCCCGGGGTGAATTCCATGGCGCGGCGGGCGGCCTGGCGGTCGACCTCGAAATTGTGCGAGCCGCCCAGGTAGTAATCGTAGATCCGGGACACGCTCGGCACCGATATGTCGATCCCTGGCGGGGCCCAGGCGGGGCGCTCCATCGCGGTCTCCAAGCCGTTGTCCGTGGCGGTCGTCCGGGGTCGGACACCTGTCCGAGCCGAATGTACTGATCATTGCCCAAGGGGGCGAGCAAAAGCGGAAATTGGTGATCCGTTCTTCATCACACACCAAAGACCTCTGCGGCCCCCGCCGCCACGAATGACCGAGACCGACAAGTCTCTTATGGGAAGCGACGGACTTGCGACCGGGTCGCGTCGTTTCGTGGCTCAAACCTCTACGGTCCTCATGCCACCTGTTCAGGCGAACCAGGGCCGAGCGCCGCGTGCGCGGGTGCGCGCGAGCCCATGATCCCCGCGTGAACAGAGCCTCTGCCAGGCACCTGCTGGTGGCCCCGGCCCTGGTGTGGGCGGCGTTGTCCGCCACTCCGGCCGTGGCTGATAGCTGCGCCTACGCGACGATCCAGGCCGGCGACGGCGCGGCGGCCGTCAGGCTGGTCGCGGTCGCCGGCAGCGGGGCGGGCTCCGGGGTCCCGGGTGGCGCACATCACGGCGACAGTCCGTCAGACGACCGCGGAAAGGGCCGGGGAACCGGCCACGGCGGCAGCCACGGAAAAGGCCACGAGAAGGCCCGCGGAAAGGGCCACGGACGGCACCACTGTCCGCCGCCTCCCCCGCCCTGCCCTCCGAAGCCCACGCCGAAGCCCACCCCGACTCCGAAGCCCACGCCGAAGCCGACCCCGCCGCCCGAGCCGACGCCCCCGCCCGCCCCGAAGCCCACGCCTCCGCCGCCCAAGCCCGCGCCCCCGGCGCCGCGGCCGCCCGAGCCGGCTCCGCCGAAGCCGCCGCCCGCCCCGCCGGAGTACGCGGCCCCGGTGGTGCCCCCGCCCCCGCCCCCGCCCCCGCCGCCTCCGTCCCCGCCCGCTCCGCCGCCCGCGAAGAAGCCCGTGGCCAAGCCGGTCTACCGGGCTCCGGCCCCCAAACCGGTGGAGCACCACATCTCACCGGTGACCTTCACGCTCATGACCGCGGCCCCCGCGGTGCTCGCGATGGCCGCGCTGCGCCCGCGCTGAGCGCCCCGGCCCCGTCCACCCGTGCCCCCTTGGGAGTCATCTTGTCGGAATGGCTCGTCCTGACCCTCGCGATGGCCGCGGCCTGCGCCGTGGTGCTGACCATCGTCTTCATCAACCACCGGAGGATCGGCGACGACGACGATCCCAGCGAGACCCCGGACGTCATCGAGTACATGACGATGATGATCGGGGTGATCTACGCCATCGTGCTGGGCCTGGCCATCGCGGGCGTCTGGGAGGGCCGGGGGGCCGCCCAGGAGTACGTGCGCCAGGAGGCCCAGGCCCTGCACGAGATCAGCGTCCGCTCCGAGGTGTACCCGGCCGAGGTGCGGAAGAAGATCCGGGCCGACGTCGACGCGTACGTGTCCTACGTGGTGGACACCGAGTGGAAGCAGATGACCGAGCACGGCACCCTCACGGACCGCGGCGCGGAGCTGCTGGAACGTATCCGCCGGAGCGTGACGGACTACGAGCCGCAGACCGACCACGAGGGGCAGGCCTACCAGCCGCTGGTGGACCAGGTGGCGCTGGTCGACGACGCCCGCAGCTCCCGGGCCGGGAACGCGGGGGCGACCATGCCGGGGGTGGTGTGGTTCGGTCTGATCACCGGGGCGCTGGTGACGGTGGGCCTGATCTTCACCCTCCAGATCCGGCGCTCGTTCCGGGAGTTGCTGCTGGCGGGTCTGTTCAGTGCGCTGATCGCGTTCCTGCTGTTCCTGATCTGGGACTTCGACGCACCGTACGGGCGCGGCATCGCGGCCACCGCGGAGCCGTTCCTCACCCAGTTCCCGCACCTGGACCTGGGCGGCTGACCGGGCCGGCAAACCGGGGAGGGGCCTGCCTTCCCCGGTTCGGCCCACTGCTGTGCCCCATTCGCCCGTTCCTGATCGCGGGCCACCCGGCCCACGCCTAGCGTGGCGAGCGTCGAGGTGCATCCCCCTCCCCGTGCGGAAACGGTTCCGCGGCTGCTCCTCGGGATCCGGAGAACCAATCATGGGTGCGATACGTACCTCCGCCACTGCCCTGATCGGCGCCGGCGCCGCGGGCGCCGTGCTGGCGCTCGGCGTTCTCGGCGTGCCCGGCGCGGGGGCGGCCCGGGCCCAGCCCGTCACCTCGTTCGGCTTCGCCGTCACCCCCTCCACGGTCGCCCCGGGCGGCCAGGTGACGCTCTCCGTCAGCGGCTGCAACGCCGCCACCGCCACCGCCTCCTCCGGGGTCTTCGACACCGTGGCCATCGAGCGCGGCAGGACGGCCCGGGCCACGGTGGACCGCGACGCCCGCCGCGGGGCCGTGTACTCGGTCACCTTCACGTGCAGCGGCGAGAACGGCTCCGCCGACCTCACGATTGCCGGCGGCTCCAGCCGGCCCACCACGAGTTCCACGTTCGCGGCCACGACCCTCGCCGTGCCCACCTCCGTGCAGAGACCCGCGCGCGGGGTCCGGGGCGGGCTGGGCGGCAGCGTCGCCGGGATGGACCCCTGGGCGGTCGGCGCGGGCGCGGGCCTCTTCCTCGCCGCCGCGGCCGGCACCGTGTACGCAGTCCGACGCCGCGAGGGCGCACGCGGACACTGACGGCGTGCGCGCACCGCGGGCCGCGGGCCCTGGAACCCGGTCGTGCACCGCACCCGACCCCGCACCGCACACCGCAGAGGCGCGGGCTCAAGCCCAGGCGCGGGTGCCCCGTCGCCGGAGCACGAACCGCCGGTCGGCTGGGGTCCTGGCCAGGACCCGGGTCGACCGGCGGTTTTCCGGGGCTGCGACTGGGGAGGCCGGCCGGTCGTCAGGCCCGGTTGCGGGCCGGGCGGCGCCGGCGCAGCACGTGGACGCCCGCCCCGAGGGCCGCGACGCCCACGAGGCTCGCGCCGATGGCGGTCTCGGCGACGGACGGCCCGATCGAGCCGCCGAGGCCGCCCTGCGCGCCCCTGCCTTCGAGGATGGTGAAGCGGTGCGTGGCGACCAGGCTGTTGTCGTCGCACTTGACGGACAGCGTGTGGTTGCCCGGCGAGGCGTGGTTGAAGATCCGTACGGTCGCGAACCCGATGGACCCGGCCGACAGCCGCGTCTGCTGAAAGTTGTTGGGCGACCAGACGGTGCCGCCGCGCAGGCAGCCGGCCGCGGTGACCTGCATGGTTGAGCCCTGGTGCACGGAATACGGGTTGACCGTGACGTTGCTGGGCCCGTGGCCGCCGCCTGCCGGCGATCCGCCCACCGGCGATCCGCCTGCCGACGATACGCCCGCCGGCGAGCCGCCCGCCGGCGATCCGCCCGCCGGCGAGCCCCCCGCCGGCGAGCCCCCCGCCGGGGAGCCGCCTGCCGACGATACGCCCGCCGGCGAGCCGCCCGCCGGGGAGCCGCCTGCCGGCGATCCGCCCGCCGGGGCGCCACCCGCCGGGGAGCCGCCTGCCGGTGAGCCACCCGCCGGCGATCCACCCGCCGGGGAGCCACCCGCCGGGTTGTTGTCCGCCGCGGCGAGGGGCGTACTGAGGCCGATGGCGGCGCAGGCCGCAGCGGCCACGGTGAGAGCGCGCAGAACACGCATGGTGGAACCTCCAGCGGAAAGCGCCCCGGAGCGGTCGCCCGGGATGATCGACGAGAACGCCTCCCACGACGACCCTCGGGTCGGCCCGCAACCAGCGCATGTCCGGCTTTGCGCCGCACGGTTGAGCGACACGCCGAGCGGTGCGCGCGTCATCTGACGGATCCGCAGGTCACGACCCGTCAGATGTTCATGTGATGAATACCTGGATGGGCGCACCCCGTCGCGCCCCGCCACCCGTTCGCCCTTCACCGATCGCCGTCTTGCGGAGACGGCCTTAGCGTGCGGGGGAGAAGGGCGTACCGGGGTGGGACGCGAACGCGGGTCGGGACCCCCGCGTCGGGAAGGGATAGCCGTGACCGAGGACGAGAGCGAGCTGCCACGCAGGAGATGGTCGCCCTGGGGCGTGCTCGCAATGGTCATGCTCAGTGGCCTCGCCATGATGCGCAACGGAGCGGACGTCGGGGACGGTCCGCCGCAGCCGACCGCCGCCGCCGCGGTGTCGGTGCCCGCGGGGCAGCCGCCCGGCGCCTTCGCCCCGGCGGATCCGGCCGCCCCGCCGCAGGCGCTGGACCACTCGTCGGTGCAGCGCATCCGCATCCCGGCGATCCGGGTGGACGCGCCGGTGATGACCGTCGGCCTCGACCCGCAGGGCTGGATCGACGCCCCGCCGGCCGAGGACCCCAACCTGGCCGGCTGGTACCTGAACGGCATCTCGCCCGGCCAGCGCGGATCCTCGGTGATCGTGGGCCACGTGGACAACGCCAGCGGGCCGGCGGTCTTCTACGGCCTCGGCGCGCTGCGCAAGGGCCACCGGATCGAGGTGGACCGCTACGACGGTCGCACGGCGGTGTTCGAGGTGTACGGCGTGGAGGTGTTCTCCAAGGACACCTTCCCCGGGTCCCGGGTGTACGGGGACACCGGGCACCCGGAGCTGAGGGTGATCACGTGTGGCGGCGGCTACTCGAAGGCCAGGGGCTACGACGGCAACGTGGTCGTCTTCGCCCGCATGGTGGCGGCCCGCTGAGGGCCCTCCCCGGCCTCCCGCCGACGCCCGCCGCCCCGCCGCCCCGCCGGAGAAAACGTATCCTCAGCGGGGCGGCAGCGCGGGCAGCGTCATCCGGTAGCCGCGGGCGAGCAGTTGGGGCAGGTAGGTGTCGAGGGCCCGGACGCTCTGCGAGCGGTCGCCGCCGGCGTCGTGGTTCAGCACGATCACACCGGGGGCGGCGCCCTGGAGGACGCGCGAGACGATCACGGACGTGCCGGGCTCCTTCCAGTCCAGGGTGTCCACGGTCCAGGCGAGCGGCTCCATGCCCAGCTCGGCGCCGATCTCGAACGCGGCCCGGTTCCACGCCCCGTAGGGCGCCCGGAACCACACCGGCGCCGCCCCCACGGTCTTCTCGACGAGCTCGCTGGTGGGGGCGATCTCGGCGGCGAGGCCGGGCCGGCTGAGTTGGGGGATCCGGGGGTGGGACCAGGTGTGGTTGCCGATGACGTGGCCCTCGTCGGCCATCCGGCGCAGCAGGTCCCGGTTCTCGTCGGCCTGCTCCCCGCAGACGAAGAAGACGGCGGGGACTCCGTACCGGGCGAGGGTGTCGAGGATGGCGGGGGTGTAGCGCGGGTCGGGGCCGTCGTCGAAGGTGAGGACCATGCCGCTCGCCGTGCCGGCCGCGGCCGGGAGTTCCAGGATGGGCCGGGTGCGCACCGCGGGCCTCGCGGTCGGCGGGCGCAGCGGCGCCTCGGCCGTCATGGGGCTCAGCCGGTACGCGGTGCGGCCCGGGGTCTGCGGCCGCACGACGCGGACGCCGCCCGGTCCGGCGCCTCCCCCGGGGCCAGGCTGCCCGAGGGCGGATCCCGCGCTTCCGCCTGCGCCTGCGCCTGCATCGGCGCCGGGCCCGCCGCCCGCGGGGGGCTGTCCGAACAGTCCGTCCTCTCCGGCGGTGAGGAGTCCGGAGGCGGCGGCGATTCCGAGGAACACGGCGGTGCGCAGGAACACGCGCCGCCCTACTGCCGGCTCGTCATTTTTCATTATTACTACGTATCAACGACATCGTCGCAGATGTCGAGAGGCGCGGACACGCCCCCTTCCCCTCACCCGTTCAGCCGCGCCGTACCAGCGGGAACGGCAGCGTCTCACGGATCGTCAGGCCCGTGAGGAACATGACCAGCCGGTCGACGCCGATGCCCAGACCGCCGGTCGGCGGCATCGCGTACTCCAGCGCGTCGAGGAAGTCGTTGTCGAGCTCCATCGCCTCCGGGTCGCCGCCCGCCGCCAGCAGCGACTGGGCGGTGAGCCGGCGCCGCTGCTCGACCGGGTCGGTCAGCTCCGAGTAGGCGGTGCCCAGTTCGGTGCCGAAGGCCACCAGGTCCCAGCGCTCGGCGAGGCGCGGGTCGCGCCGGTGCTGCCGGGTGAGCGGGGAGACTTCGGTCGGGAAGTCCTTGTAGAAGGTGGGCAGCGTGGTCTTCTCCTCCACCAGCCGCTCGTACATCTCCAGCACCACGTCGCCCCGCGCGTCGTCGGGGGCGTGCGGCACCTCGGACCGGTCGCACAGCCGGCGCAGCGTGTGCTCGGCGGTGTCGGCGCCGACCTGCTCGCCGAGAGCCTCGCTGATCGCCCCGTACACCGTCTTGACCGGCCAGGGGCCGGAGATGTCGTGGACGGTGGGCTTCCCGTCCGGGCCGGCCCGGTGGGCGACGGGCGTGCCGAACGCGGCGGTCGCGGCGCCCTGGATCAGTTCGCGGGTGAGGTCCAGCATCACGTCGTAGTCGGCGAACGCCTGGTACGCCTCCAGCATCGTGAACTCGGGGTTGTGCTTGTAGGAGACGCCCTCGTTGCGGAAGGTGCGGCCCATCTCGAAGACCTTCTCCAGGCCGCCGACGCACAGGCGCTTGAGGTACAGCTCGGGCGCGATGCGCAGGTACAGGTCGAGGTCGTAGGCGTTGATGTGGGTGCGGAAGGGCCGGGCGTTGGCGCCGCCGTGGATCTGCTGGAGCATCGGGGTCTCGACCTCCAGGTAGCCGCGGTCCAGCAGCCCCTGGCGCAGCGCCTGGACGGCTGCCGAGCGGGCCCGTACGACGTCCCGGGCCCCCGGGCTGACGACCAGGTCGAGGTAGCGGCGCCGGACCCGGGCCTCGGGGTCGGCGAGGCCCTTGCGCTTGTCGGGGAGCGGGCGCAGGCATTTTCCGGTCGGCAGCCAGGAGGAGACCACGAGGGAGAGCTCGCCGGTCCTGCTGGTGCCGATCCCGCCGGTGACGAGGACGTGGTCGCCGAAGTCGACCCGGGAGGCGAAGGAGTCCAGGACGCCGGGGCCGGCCTCGTCGCGGGTGAGCATCAGCTGGAGGTCCCCGGACCAGTCGCGCAGGACGGCGAAGACGATGCCGCCGAGGTCGCGTACGACCATGACCCGGCCGGCGAGGGTGGCCCGCTCGCCGGTGCGGGTGCCGGGCGGATGGCCGGGGTGGGCGGCCCTGAGGGCGGCGACGGTGTGGGTGCGCTGCGGGATGCCGACGGGGTACGGGTCGACGCCGGCGGCGCGCAGCCGCTCCAGTTTGTCGTGCCGGACCCGCACCTGTTCCGGGAGCCGCTCGGCGGGGACGCCCGGCTGCTCCTCCTGCACGCCGTCGAGGCCGAGGGCGTCGAGCGAGGGCAGCCCTTCGGTGGTGGCGGGGGCGGTGAGGCCCTTGGGGTGTCCGTTGCCCCAGAGTTTGCGCAGGCTGGGTACGGAGACGAAGCCCTCGGCGATGCCGGAGGCGAGGCTGACCCGGGCGAGCGAGCCGGCGTCCTGGTAGCAGAGGAACCGCGGGTACCACTCGGGGCCGTACTTCACGTTCGAGCGGTACAGGGCTTCCAGCTGCCACCAGCGGGACAGGAACAGCAGCAGCCTGCGCCACAGCTTCAGCACCGGGCCCGCACCGATCCGGGCGCCCTCCTCGAACGCGGACCGGAAGACGGCGAAGTTGAGGGAGATCCGGCGTACGCCCAGGCCGGGCGCGGCGGCGCACAGCTCGGCGACCATGAACTCCATGACCCCGTTGGGGGCGTTGCGGTCGCGGCGCATCAGGTCCAGGGAGATGCCGTCCCTGCCCCAGGGGACGAAGGACAGCAGGGCGATCAGCTCGCCCTCCCGGTCGAAGGCCTCGACGAGCAGGCAGTCCCCGTCGGCGGGGTCGCCGAGCCGGTCCAGGGCCATGGAGAAGCCGCGCTCGGTCTCGGTGTCGCGCCAGGTGTCGGCGCGGTCGATGATCCGCTGCATCTCCTCCTCGGCGAGGGCGGAGTGGCGGCGGATCAGGGTGGTGGCGCCGGCCCGCCGGACGCGGCTCACGGCCTGGCGGGTGACGCGCATGTCGCGGCCGTCGAGGTCGAAGCGGCCGACGTGGAGGATGGCCTCGTCGCCGAGTTGGAGGGCGCCGAGCCCGGAGCGGGCGTAGGCGGTGGCGCCGTCCTCGGAGGCGCCCATGACGGCGGGCTGCCAGCCGTGGCGCCGGGCGAGGCCGAGCCAGGCGTCGATGGCGGGGCTCCAGGCGGCGGGGTCGCCGACGGGGTCGCCGCTGGCCAGGCAGACGCCGGCCTCGACGCGGTAGGTGACGCAGGCCCTGCCGTTGGGGGCGAAGACGACGGCCTTGTCGCGGCGCGTGGCGAAGTAGCCGAGGGAGTCGCTGCGCCCGTAGGCGCCGAGCAGGGCGCGGATCCGGGGTTCCTCGTCGCCGTGCAGGGCGGCGGTCAGCCGCTGGGAGCGGAAGAGGGTGGCGGCGGCGTTCAGCAGGGCGAGGGCGCCGAAGAGGCCGAGGAGGAAGTACAGGGGCCGCGGCGGGCGGCCGTCGAACCGGCGGGCCGAGAACAGCCCGCCGAAGACCTGTTGGGCGGCCCAGTCCAGCCACTGCTCGGGCGGGAGGGTGCCGGGGAAGAGCGCGACCAGGCCCCACCCGAGGAGGACGGCGGCGAGCAGGCCGAGCCCCAGTACGAGCAGGGCCCGCCAGAAGGCTCCGGGGCGGGAGGCGGCGTAGAACTCCCTTCGGGCGGCGATCAGTACCACCAGGGCGGCGACGGCGATGACCAGGGAGGGGCCGCCGACCCGCACGTCCCCCTCGGCCGTGATCAGCAGGTCGACGAGGATCAGCAGGGCCAGATAGGTGACGACGATCCACCAGGCGACCTTCTTGCGGGTGCCGAGCGCGGCGGCGAGCAGGAAGAGGAAGACGGCGTAGGCGAGGTTCGCACTGACCGGCACCACAAAGGCGTCGAGGAACCCGACGACGTGCCGCAGGAGGTGGCGCAGCATCGGGGAGAGCGCCAGGACGGCGCAGACCAGCCCGAGGGCTCCGAAGAACGCGGCGTACGCGTCGGGCACCCGGCCCGGGAAGCGGTTCCGGGTGGCCCTGGTCCGCTCCAGGGTGGCACTCATGGTTCGCACTGTAGGGAGGAGGGGGGAGGTCCGCGCGCCGAGCCGCCCGCCCTCGGGAGGGTGGCGGAGCACGGGAACAGGGGATTCGAGCGCGGGACCGACGGTCCGCAGGTGATCCTCGCCGGGGTGGACGGGGCCGCGTCCTCGATGCGCGCGGCGGCGTACGCGGCAGGGGGCGGGCCCGTCACGGTGGTGCCGTGACGGGCCACGCCCCTGCGGGGCCGCCGGTGCCCGCCGCCGGTTCCGGGCGGGCGGGCAGTTCCGGGCGGGCGGGGCCCGGCGGCCGGTGCCGTCTACCTGCCCATCGTCAGGCCGCTCTTGGCGGCGCCGCGGGAGAGCACGGCCTCGCCGATGGCGTCCTGAGCCGCCCGGTACCGCTCCTCGTCGGGGTCCTCGGCGAGCGCGGCGGGCAGGTTGACGACCTTGCCCGAGTCGAGGTCCATCATCTGCGGGATGAACTCGGCCTTGGTGACCTGCCAGCGCTCCCCGGCCGCGGTCGGCGGTGCGAACGTGAAGCGGCCGATCGAGCCGTAGTTGCCCCGCAGGTCCCGCGCGCCGGAGTGGTTGAACATCTCGCCGGCGACCTGGTCGCCCATGCCGTAGACGATCCAGGTCCCGTTGACCTTCTCGTAGGCCTGCGGGACGTGCGCGTGGGTGCCGAGGATCAGGTCGATGTCGGGGCGGTTGCCGGTCTGGGAGGCGGTCAGTGCCCGGCCGAGCGTGAGCTGCCGCTCGTCGGGCTCGGTCTGCCATTCGGTGCCCCAGTGGAGGCTGACGAGAACCACGTCCGCGCCGGCTTTCCGGGCGGCCCGCGCCTCCGCGATGATCTTGTCCTTCTCCATGAGGTTGACGGCCCAGGGCTGCCCCTCCGGCATCGGGTAGCCGTTGGTGTCGTACGTGTACGCGAGGTGGGCGACCTTCGCGGACCCGGCCCGGTACACCGTCGGCGTGGCCGCCTCGGCGGCGGTGCGGGCCGAGCCGGCGTGCCCGAGCCCGACCCGGTCGAAGGCGTCGAGGGTGCGCTTGACGCCCTCGGCTCCGGCATCCAGCGTGTGGTTCGAGGCCGTGGAGCAGCCGTCGTACCCGGCGTCGCGCAGCCCGTCGGCGACCTGGGGCGGGGACGTGAACGAGGGGTAGCCGGTGAAGGGCCCGCCGTCCGGCCCGTAGACGGTCTCCATGTGGCACAGGGCCAGGTCGGCGGCCGAGACCAGCGGTTTGACCCGGGAGAACATCGGCCGGAAGTCGTGGCCGTCGCCGTCCGCGTCGGCCGCCGCCCGTTTGATGATCGAGTCGTGTGGCAGCACGTCGCCGCTCGCGACGAGGGTGAAGCCGCGCGCGGCGCCGGCGCTGCCGGACGGCGGCGGGCCGTGGGGGTTGCCGAGGCGGGCGGGCGAGGGCTCCCCGCCGGCGGAGCAGCCTGCGGCGACGCCCGCGAGCAGGGCCGCCGACAGGATGGCGAGGACCCGTCGGGTGTGTCTGGTCATCTGAACCGTCTCCCATTAGTACGACTATCTGATCATCTTGTAGTCCATGGAGGGAGATGCCGCACATCCAGGACCGGCTCCGTCCGCTTCCGCTGGACAGGGGATCCGCCGCCGGCGGCCGTTCGCCGCGCCGTTCGACCGTTCACCGCCGGGCGCGTCCGCTGACCGGCCGACCGGGGCGCTTGGGCGCAAGGCCCGGGCGTGACGGTTCCCGAGGCCCCGGCGGCAGGTGAGGGTGGGTGCGTCAGGACCCCGACGGACCCAGGAAGGAGCCACCCGTGCCCCTCTCCCCCACCCTCGCGCGCACCGACCCCGAGGCGCTGGCCGAACTCCAGCGCGACCACGGGCGGGCTCTGTTCGGATTCCTGCTCGGCCTCACCGGCGGAGACCCCCAGCGCGCCGAGGACCTCGTCCAGGACACCCTCGTACGGGCCTGGCAGCACCCCGAGGTCCTGGCGAGCGGCCACGACTCCATGCGGCCCTGGCTGTTCACGGTGGCGCGGCGGCTCGCGATCGACGCCCGCCGGGCGCGCCTGTCCCGGCCGCAGGAGGTGGATGCGGAGGCGCTGGAGCAGGCGCCCGCGACCGAGGACGCGGTGGCCGGCTCGGTCATCGCCATCGACGTCCGGCGGGCGGTGGGCTCCCTCGGGCCCGAGCACCGCGCCGTGCTGATGCAGGTCTACTTCCGGGACCGCTCGGTCGCCGAGGCGGCAGCGGAGCTCGGCATCCCCGCCGGCACCGTCAAGTCCCGCACCCACTACGCCCTGCGGGCCCTGCGCAAGGATCTCCAGGGGTACGGGTACGGCCTCGGCGCCTGAGCGCGCCGCGGCGCCGCGCAGACGCACCGGGAGCCTCCGGGGGAATCCCGTGGAATCCCGGAGGAATCACTCGTGGAACGATCCCAATGCATATGGATCGGACAGAAAGCGCATGGAAATCGGCCGCAGACCGTTCAAGTTGAGTAAACACGCCCCGTCGCACAAGCCGGTCGGTGAAGGCTCGACGCTGACGAAGGCAAGCTCGACACGCGGGAGAAGGTGGAACGGTGCAGCCCGAGGGTACGAACGGCACCAGTGACGGCGGGCTCGCGGTGCCCATGGCATGGCTCTACGCCGAGTACATCGCCGACGAACTGCTGCGCACGGGACGGCTGATCCCGGTCAGTACCCTGGAGTTCCGCGCCGGGCGCGACACGCTCGCCCTGACGATCTACCTCTCCGACGCGGCCGGCGAGCTCTCCGGGATCCGGGTCGTCTCGCAGCTCGACGAATGGCTCTCGCTGACCGCGTACGGGCACCCCTGGCGCGACTGGGTGCACACCCGGTTCCTCGCGCTCGGCGAGGAGGCCCGCGACAGCGGGCGCGGCGAGGACCCGGACCTGGAACTGGCCCGGGCGGCCTGGCGCTGGCTCGACAGCACGGAGCTGTTCGCCACCAACCTCGACCCCGGCCGGACCGGCCAGGCCGACGGCCCGCAGGCCCTGGACGAGAACGCCCGGGTCTGGACCCCGGCCTGGCAACTCGGCCTCCCGCTGGGCCACTTGGCGATGCACCTCTTCTGAGGCGCACGCCCGGCACCGGGACGCGTACTCAGCGGGGCCGCTGCGGGAGCGGGGCCTCGGCCGGGTCCGTCACGAGGCCGGTGAAGTCGGCCTCGTTGCGCTCGGCCCGGGCGACGTACCGGCGGGCGATCAGCCACAGCACCGGGTAGACCGCCAGGCCGAGCACCGCCCACACCAGCGGCCCCGGAGCCGGGCGCGCCAGGGCGAACAGCACGGGCAGCGTCCCGACCAGCAGGGTGAGGGCGGCCAGCGCGCACAGCCCGGCCCGCAGCTGACTGCGCATCAGGGCCCGTACGTAGGTGGCGCCCAGGGTGGTCTGCTCGGAGATCTCCGAGCGGGCCGGGGTGTGCGCGGGCGGCCGGCGGCGGGCACCGCGCGGCACGCCCGTGACGGTCTCCCGCCGGGGCGGCGGCAGCGGCTGCTCCGGCGCAGGCGAGTGCCCCGGCGAAGGCGAGTGCCCCGGCGAAGGCGGCTGCTCCCGCGAAGACGGCTGCTCCTGCGACATGCTGCGGGAGTCTACGCAGCCCGCTTCCGCCGGGCGGGTCATTTGAGCAGACGGGAGAGCCTGCGGTCGGCGAGCGGCTTGCCGCCGGTCTGGCAGGTGGGGCAGTACTGCAGCGAGGAGTCGGCGAACGACACCGAGCGGATGGTGTCCCCGCACACCGGGCAGGGCTCCCCGTCCCTCCCGTGCACCCGCAGCCCGCTCTTCTTCTCCGCCTTCAGGCCTCCCGCGGCGATGCCCCGGGCGCGTTCCACGGCCTCGCCCAGGGTGCCCCGGACGGCCTCGTACAGCCGGGTGGCCTGCTCCTCGTCGAAGGCGGAGGCCAGCTTGAAGGGCGAAACCCTCGCGGTGTGCAGGATCTCGTCGCTGTACGCGTTGCCGATGCCCGCGATCACGCTCTGGTCGCGCAGGACGCCCTTGATCTGCCGCCGCTCCCCGGCCAGCAGCGCGGCGAACGCGGCCCGGTCGAAGCCTTCCGACAGCGGGTCCGGGCCCAGGCGGGCGATGCCGGGCACCTCCTGCGGATCGCGGACGACGTGGACGGCGAGGCGCTTCTGGGTCCCGGCCTCGGTGAGGTCGAAGCCGGCGCCGCCCTCCAGGGCCACGCGCAGCGCGAGGGGCCCCTTGCCCGGGCGGGGCGGGCGGTCGGGCAGGGTGTCGTGCCAGCGCAGCCAGCCGGCCCGGGCCAGGTGGGTGACCAGGTGGAGGTCGCCGATCCGCAGCGCGAGGAACTTGCCGTACCGGGCGGTGGGGCCGGCCGGCTGCCCTTCGAGGGCGGTGAGCGGGGGGTCGTACGTCTTGAGCACGCTGACCGCGAGCGGGAGGACGCGGACGACGACCCGCCCGGCGAGGTGCTCGTCGAGGAATTCCCTGAGGGCCTCGACCTCCGGCAGCTCGGGCATGCCCCCAGCCTGACCAGACCGGCGGCGGTACGCGAGCGGACCGGGTCGACCCCTCGGGTCGGTCCCCTCGGATCAGTCCGTTCGGCTCAGTCCATCAGGAACTCGCACCACACGCACTTGCCGCTGCCCCGCGATTCCACGCCCCAGGCGTCGGCCAGCCGGTCCACCAGCATCAGTCCGCGGCCCGAGACCCCCGAGGCGCCTGCCTCCCGACGGCGCGGCAGCGCGCTGGAGCGGTCCTCCACCTCCACCCGGAGCCTGCGCTCGGGGCCGGTCAGGACACGCAGGGTCACGATGGCGGGCCCGTCGGTGTGCATCAGCGCGTTCACGATCAGCTCGTCGGCGACGAGCTCGATCTCGTCGGCCCGCTCCCCCGCGCCCCAGGCCCGTACCGCCGCCCCGATCATGTGGCGGGCGCCGACCAGGGCCTCGGGGTCCCCGGGGGCCACGTGCTGCTGGAGCCGGCCGCCGCCCTGCGCGGTCTCCTCCACCCGGCGGCGCAGCAGGAGCAGCGCCATGTCGTCGTCGCCGCCCCGCTCGTCGATGGCCTCGCACAGCCGGTCCGCGAGCTGCTGGAGGTCCGGGGGCCCGCTGCGGACCAGGTCGCCGAGCAGCCGCACGCCGTCGTCGAGGTCTGCTCCGGGGTGCTCGACCAGGCCGTCCGTGCACATCAGGAGCGTCTCCCCCGGGTCCAGCTCCACCGTGGTCACCGGGTACTCCAGCCGCCCGAACTCCGCCGAGAGGCCCAGCGGCATCCCGCCCTCGGCCGACAGCCGCCGGCAGTCCCCGTCCCGGGTGCGCAGCAGCGGGTCGATGTGCCCGGCCCGCACCACCTGGAGGACGCCGGTCGCGAGGTCGGCCTCGACGTAGGTGCAGGTCGCGAAGCGGTCGGTGTCCAGCTCGTGCAGGAACACCGAGGCGCGGGCCATGACCGTGCCCGGCGAGTGCCCCTCGGCGGCGTAGGCGCGCAGCACGATCCGCAGCTGGCCCATGACGGCGGCGGCATGGGTGTCGTGGCCCTGGACGTCGCCGATGACCGCGCCGACCCGGCCTCCGGGCAACGGGATGACGTCGTACCAGTCGCCGCCGATGTCCTGGCCCATCCGGGCGGACCGGTAGCGGACCGCGATCTCCCCGCCGTCGACGGCGGGGATCCGGCGCGGCAGCATGGCCTGCTGGAGCCCCTCCGCGAGATCGTGCTCCTGTTCGAGGAGCATGGCGCGCTGGAGGCTCTGCGCGATGCTGCTGCCGAGGGCGACGAGGAGGTTCCGCTCGTCCTGGGTGAAGCCGTCCTTGTCCTGGTAGAGGAGCCCGATCGCGCCGATCGGGCGGGCCTGGGCGATCAGCGGCAGGTAGGCGGCCGCCGAGATGTCCATGTACGAGATTTTCTGCCAGAGCCCCGGATAGTCCTCGGCGAACTCGTGCGCGGAGTCCAGGAAGCGCGGCTGGAGCGAGCGGACGACCTCGCTCATCGGGTAGTTCTCGTCGATGCGGGTGTAGCGGGTGCCGGGGACGAAGCTGCCCTCGGGGCCCTCGGCGACGAGGTGGATCCGCCCGGCCTCGACCAGGCCCATCACCATGCCCATCGAGCCGAGCCGCTCCAGGCCGTGCGCGTCGCCGATGACGTCGATGACGTCCCGCACGGTCCGGGCGTGGGCGAGGGCGGCGGTGGTGCTCTCGACGACGGAGGTCTGCCGGCGCCGCTCCTCGTCCAGGCCCAGGCGCTCCGCCGAGTGGGTCAGCTCCTCGGTGGCGTCCCGCACGATGCCGATGATCCGGTACGCCCGGCCGTCCCGGTCGCGCATGACGCGGCCCTGGGTGTGGGTCCAGCGCAGCCGCCCGTCCCGGCAGCGGATGCGGAAGTAGGCGCCGTAGCTGTCGTCGCCGCTCTTCAGGGTGCTGGAGACGAGGGCGTCGAGCCGGGTGGACTCGGCGTGCGGAACCCGCGGGGTGAGGGATTCGGGCCGGCCGTCGTACTCCTCGGGAAGGGTGTCGAAAACGTCGAGGGCCGCCTCGTCCATGTGCATGAGGCCGGCGACGAGGTCCCAGTCGAAACTGCCCATGCGGTTGAGCGAGAGCGACCGGTCCGGGTGTGCGGGCCAGTCGTCCGGCAGCGATACGGTGGTCGGCACCGGTCCACCATGACACACGGGCCGGTCAGGCGCTCTCCGGATCCGGGGCGGTGGCCGGCGGAAGCGCTTGGTCCGGGACGGGGAAGGAATCGTCCTCGTACGTGTTCCCCTGCGCGGGGTCCCCGTACACGTCGAACGGGTCGAACGGATCGAACGGGTCGGAGGGCTCGGCGGGGTCGGCCGGAGCCGCCGGGTCCGCCGGGTCCGCCGGGACCATCGGATCTGCCGGGACCGCGGGGTCCGCCGGGACCGCGGGATCCGCCGGCCACGGCAGCGAGAGGTCCGGGTCCTGCGGCAGCGCCGGATCGGCCGGCAGGTCGCCGGGGGGCAGCTGCGGGGGGACCGCCGGGGCGTCGCCGGGCTGGCTCGGCTGCGGGTCCGGCCGCGTCGGGCCGGCGGGCGCATCGGGCCGGCCCGGCGCGGACGGCAGGCCCGGGGTGCTGAGCGGGGCGGCCGGCCCGGTGGGCTGGGCGGGGGCCGGGGACGCGGAGCCGGCCGGGATGCCGCTGACCGGGTCGTGGGCGGGCTGCACCGAGGGGATGCGGTCCTGGGCGCCGTCGTCCCCGATCCGGCGTTCGATCCAGGTGTTGTCGGCCGTGCTGGCGATGACGAGGCTGCCGAGGAGATGGGGCGTCGGCTCGATGACGACGACCTGGTTGGGCTGGTAGCCGTTCCACTGCTCGCCCTTCGGCACCGGATTGCCCTTGGGGGCGCGCGGCGCGAGCAGCGGGTTGCCGCAGGCGCAGCGGACCCGCGGCATGCCGTTGCCGTCGACGAGGACGGCGGTCCCGGCCTGGAGGACGGACTGGTAGGCGTACGCGCCGCCGTCGCGGAAACCGTGGTTGGTGACCCGGGTATCGGCGCGGAGCACCACGGGGGTCAGGCCGCGCAGGAACTCGGGGAGCTTCGCCTCCTCGACGGCGGAGATGCCGGCGAACGCGCGGACCTTGGCCTCGTCGGTGGTCAGGGCGCGCAGCTGCTGCTCCACGTCGCAGCTGCCGAGGCGGCGGCTGCCGCCGTACAGGCCGGGGAGGGCCGCACTGACGGTGCGGACGCCGCGCCCGGTGGGGTTGGGCAGCGGGGGCTGGACGGGGGCGGACTCGCCGACCGCGCTGGAGGGGGTGAAGGGGTCGGGGCCCGCGGTGGCCACGGGCTGGAGGTGGAGGTTCTGGCTCTCGGGGCCGGGCGCGCTCGCGGGCTCCTCCTGCCCGCCGCAGGCCGCGGCCAGCAGGCCGAGCACGGTGAAGAGGGCGGCGCGGGCCGGTGTGTGACGACGCGGCGTCTGACGCGATGTCGGAACGTGCACGTGATTCTCCTGTTCGCCCCGGTTGCTCCCTCCTGTCTGCCGTATCCGCGCAGGGCTCGCAACCGGAGCGTCCGGCCGTCACGGGTCCAGGATCTTGAACATGTTCAGGAAACCCCGTAAAGTCACGACCGCGGATTGAACGCGTTCAAAGCGTCTGCCGCGGCAGGAGGGGAGTCCACGGTGACGGTACTGGTGAACGTGATCGTCACCCTGGGCATGCTCGGCATCGTCCCCGCCGGCCTGCTGCTGATCGACCCGGCCGGCCTGCGCAGGACGGCCCGCATCTGGCCCCTCGCGGCCGCCCCCGGGGCCCTGTGCCTCTGGCTGCCGCGCGGCGCCCCCGCCGTGGCGCTCGCCGCCCTGTACGCCCTGGCCGCGCTGGCCCTCGCCGCCCGGGTCCCGGCCCGGCTGCTGCGGGCCCGGGCCCTCGCGGGCACCCCGTACGGGGAGTCCCGCCCCCGCGGCGGGACCGCCGCCGAGGCCGCCGTGCTCACGGCGCTGGCCTCGCCCGCGGTGGCCGCCACCGCCCTGGTCGCCGAGCGCGCCGGGTACCGGCTGTTCGGCTTCGACCTGGACATCCTGGCCCTCACCGTGCCCCACTTCCACTACGCGGGGTTCACCGCCGCCCTGGTCGCCGGGCTGGTGTGCCGGGCTGCTGCGACCGGGCGCTTCGCAGGAGGGCCACGGCCGGCGCGCCAGGCGCTCCGGGCGCGCTGGGCGGCGTACAGCGTGCCCGGCGGGACCCTGCTGGTCCTCCTCGGCTACTTCGTGGACGACTGGGCGGAGCTGGCGGGCGCGGTGGTGCTGACCGCCGGAATGTGGCTGGTGGCGCTCGTGACCTGGCAGGAGATCCGGCCGGCCGGCCCGGACCGCTGCACCCGGGGGCTGCTGGCGGTTTCGGCGGCCGTCCTGGGGGCCACCATGGTGCTCGCCCTGTGGTGGGCAGTCGGCGAGGCCACCGGGGTCCCGCACCCCACACTGACCTGGATGGCCGCAACCCACGGCCTCGGCAACGCGCTCGGCTTCGCCCTGTGCTCGGTACTCGCCTGGCGCCGGCTCACCGCCGGCCCCCGACCGGAGGAGACCACCCCGTGACCCGGATCATCAGCGCCGGCAGGCCCGCGCTCAGCTACCCCGAGCGCGGCGCGACGGCCGGCGGCCGGCCGCTGCCCGCCGGCTACCACCACCTGCACCACCGCACCCGGATCGGCCGGGGCCGGGCCGTCTTCGAGGCCGCCGGGAGCGCCGTCACCACCTTCGGCGTCCACCGGGCCTCGGGCATGCGGGTCCGCTGCGGTGACGGCGCCGTCCGGCCCGGGAGCCGCGTGAGCGTCGGGATCGGCTGGGGGCCGCTCCGGATCGACGTCCCGTGCGAGGTGGTCTGGACGGTGTACGCGCCCGCGCGTACCGGCTTCGCGTACGGCACCCTGGCCGGCCACCCGGAGCGCGGCGAGGAGTCCTTCCTGGTGCTCCAGGACCCCGACGGCACGGTGTGGTTCGAGGTGACCGCCTTCAGCCGCCCGGCCCGCTGGTACACCTGGCTGGCGGGTCCGCTGGTCCCCTTCCTCCAGCGGTGCTACGCCCGCCGGCTGGGCCGGATCCTGCGCGGGCTGGCCGCGGCGGCCTGATCGGCCCGATGGCCGGATACTGGAATCGATGGACTGGTTCACGGCGCCCGGCTACTGGCTGGCCCGGCTGGTCTTCCAGCGGGCCCTGGCCGGCGTCTACCTCCTCGCCTTCCTCGGGGCCGCCCTTCAGTTCCGGGCCCTGATCGGGGCGCACGGCATGCTGCCCGTGCCGCGGTACGTGCGGTACGTGCCCTTCCGGCGCGCCCCGAGCCTGTTCCAACTGCACTACTCCGACCGCTTCTTCGCCGGCTGCGCCTGGGCGGGGGCGGCGATCGCCGCGGCGCTCGCGGCGGGCGTCGGGGACATGGTGCCGCTGGGCGCGGCGATGGCGATGTGGGCCGTGCTGTGGCTGCTGTACCTGTCGATCGTGAACGTGGGGCAGACCTGGTACGCCTTCGGATGGGAGTCGCTGCTGCTGGAGGTGGGGTTCCTCGCGGTCTTCCTCGGCAACGCCCGGATCGGGCCGCCGGTGCTGGTGCTGTGGCTGCTGCGGTGGGTGGTCTTCCGGGTGGAGTTCGGCGCGGGGCTGATCAAGATGCGGGGGGACGCCTGCTGGCGTGAGCTCACCTGCCTGTACTACCACCACGAGACACAGCCGATGCCGGGGCCGCTGAGCTGGTTCTTCCACCATCTGCCGAGGCCGCTGCACCGGGTGGAGTGCGCCGCGAACCACGTGACCCAATTGCTCGTGCCGGTGCTGCTGTTCACTCCGCAGCCGGTGGCCTCGTACGCGGCGGGAGCCGTCATCGCCACGCAGCTGTGGCTGGTGCTGTCGGGGAACTTCGCCTGGCTGAACTGGCTGACGATCACGCTGGCCGTGTCGGCGGTCGACTTCACCGGGCTGGCGGGGCCGCCGCCCGCCGCCGCCTCGGTCGGGGCGCCGCTGTGGTTCGTCGTGCCGGTCTGCGCGGTGACGGTGCTCGTGCTGTGGCTGAGCCGGCGTCCGGTGGCCAACTTGGTCTCGCGCCGCCAGGTGATGAACCGCTCTTTCGACGCCCTCCACCTGGTCAACACCTACGGGGCGTTCGGCTCGGTGGGCCGGATCCGCGACGAGGTGGTGGTCGAGGGCACGGCGGACCGGTTGCCTCGGGAGGACGGCGACTGGCGGGAGTACGAGTTCAAGGGGAAACCGGGCGACCTGCGACGGATCCCGCGCCAGTTCGCCCCGTACCACCTGCGCCTGGACTGGCTGATGTGGTTCGCGGCGCTCTCCCCCGGCTACGCGCACCCCTGGTTCGGGCAGCTCGTCGAGCGGCTGCTGGTGGGCGACCGGGACACGCTGCGGCTGATCCGCCGCAACCCGTTCCCGGACGCACCGCCGCGCTACGTCCGGGCGCGGGTGTACCGCTACCGGTTCACCACCTGGCGGGAGCTGCGCGAGACGGGGGCGTGGTGGCACCGCCGGCCGGTGCGGGAGTACCTGCCGCCGACCCGGCTCGCGGTGGACCGCGGCTCCGGCGGTGCCGGGAGCGGTTCAGAGGCCGAGTAGTGCGGCCTCCCGCGCGGGGTCGATGCCCTTGGCGGTGCGGTCCGGGCGGTGTGGGGGCGGCCCGTCGAGCGACTGGAGCCAGGCCCAGGTGTCGGCGACGGTCTCCTCGACCGGGCGGCACTTCAGGCCCGCCGCGAGCGCCTTGGAGACGTCGCCGCCGACCATGTAGTCGTACAGCTCGCCCGGCGGCAGCCAGATGGGCAGTTCGGTCCAGGGTTCGACGCCCGCTTCCGCGATGACCGCCGGGTCCGTCCAGCGCAGCTCGGCGCGTCCGCCGGTGACGGCCGCGCAGGCCTCCAGGAGGGTGCCCATGGTGGCGTGCCCGAGCGGGGAGACCGCGTTGTACGGGCTGCCGAGCCCGGCCCGGGCCGCGTCCAGGGTCCAGGCCGCGAGGTCGCGTACGTCGATGTACTGGATTGCCAGGTCGCGCGGGCCGGGGGCGAGGGTGGGGCCGCCGCGGGCGGTTCGGTTCAGCCACCACGGGAGCCGGCCGACGTTCTCGTACGGGCCCACGATCAGGCCGGCGCGCACCAGGAGGGCGCGGTCGCCGAAGGCGGCCGTGGCGGCGAGCTCGCCGCCGCGCTTGTCCTCGGCGTAGGCGGTGGCGTCCGCGTCGGGTGAGCCCTCGACCACGGGGCCGTCCTCGGCCATGCCGGCCGGGGCGGGGAAGGCGTACACGGAGCGGCTGGAGATGTACGTGTAGTGCCCGGCGCGGTCGGCGAGGAGGCGGGCGGTGTCGCGTACGGCGGTGGGGGCGCCGGACCAGGTGTCGACGACGAGGTCCCACTCCCCCGCCGCGGCGAGGTCGTCCAGTCCGCCGGGGGCGGTGCGGTCGCCGTGCACGGCCCGGACGCCCGGCGGCGGGGCGTGGCGGCCCCGGTGGAAGACGGTGACGTCCCAGCCCCGTCCCAGGGCCTCATCGGTGAGGGCGCGGCCGACGAACTCGGTCCCGCCCAGCATCAGCAGTTTCGTCATGGGGGACAGCGTGCCCGGGGCGGTCCGGCCGGCAAAGCGGTGATCGCCGTCAGCGATGACGCTCACGGCGTACACGGAACGGGAACTCCGCGGTGCCGGGCCCGCGGGGACCCGGGGCCCGGGTCCGGGGCCGGGGCCCGGGGCAGTGCCGCGCCCCCGCTGCCGGTCGGCCCGGGGGCGTGCGCGCCGGCCGGGAACGGCCGGCCGGTCAGTCGATGCCGGGGAGGATGTGGGACTCCGCCAGGTCCTCCTCGTAGCCGGCGAGCCGGATCGGGGCGGAACGCGCCCAGACTTCCAGGCTGCCGAGCCCGTCGGAGTGGGGGCGGACGCGCCAGCCCGTGCGCTCCGGCAGTTCGTCGGACTTCACCTTCGTGTCTGTCACCGCGCGCTCCTTTGTGTCGCTCGAACCGGCGGCCGAAGTGCGCCGGGCAATGGGGATAAAGGGTTTCCAGACGCGGTGGCGTCATGGCGGAGCCTGACCCGGTGGGGCCGTTCTGCTGCCCATCAGATTACACATTTGAGCGCGACTGCGCTCTATAGATTGGTCAAATCCACCCTGACGGCCCGAATTTCCGATGTGTTCAAGAGACAGCTCCCTGCTGTTGTCCGGACGTACACCGCAAAAACGGACACGCCCCGGCCCCTCGGAAGAGGGACCGGAGCGTGTCCGGAACGGTGCGGGTGCGGGTGCGGGCCTACCAGTTGGCCGGGGAGTAGTCCTTGAGGAAGACGCTGTGGAGGTCCTCGCCGGCCTCGCCGCGGACGATCGGGTCGTAGACCCGGGCCGCGCCGTCGACCAGGTCGAGCGGGGCGTGGAAGCCCTCCTCGGCCAGGCGCAGCTTGTCGAAGTGCGGGCGCTCGTCGGTGATCCAGCCGGTGTCGACCGAGGTCATGAGGATGCGGTCGGCCTCGAACATCTCCTGGCCGCTGGTCCGCGTCACCATGTTCATCGCGGCCTTGGCGGCATTGGTGTTCGGGTGCCCCGCGCCCTTGTAGCCGCGGCTGAACACGCCTTCCATCGCCGAGACGTTGACGACGTACGCACGCCCGCTGGACGCCCTGCGGGCGGCCTCGGCCATCACCGGCCGGAGCTTGCTGATCAGGATGAACGGCGACGTGTAGTTGCACAGCTGGGTCTCGAGCAGCTCCACCGGGGAAATCTGGTCGATGGTCTGCACCCAGGTGTTGCTCTCGACGACGTCCGGCAGCAGGCCGCCCGCGTCGATGGCGGTGCCGTCGAGGTGCCGGGCGATGCTGGCGTTGCCCGCGACCAGGGCGAGGTCGGCGACCTTCTGCGCCTCCAGCCCGCTCACGCCGACGGGCAGCGCCGCCAGGCCGTCGACCGCACCGGAGTTGAAGGCGCCGATGACGTGGTGGGCGGGGAGCTCGCCGGCCGGCAGCGGGGCGCTCTCCCCCTCGACCAGCGCGGCGTACGCAGTGGGCAGGCGGCGCACGGTCTGCGTCGCGTTGTTGATGAGGATGTCCAGCGGACCCGCGTCGGCCACCTGGTCGGCGAGCGCCACGGCCTGGGCCGGGTCGCGCAGGTCGATGCCGACGACCTCCAGGCGGTGCATCCAGTCCGCCGAGTCGTCCATCGCCTTGAAGCGGCGGATGGCGTCCTTGGGGAAGCGGGTGGTGATCGTGGTGTGGGCGCCGTCGCGCAGCAGCCGCAGCGCGATGTACATGCCGATCTTGGCCCGGCCGCCGGTGAGCAGCGCGCGCTTGCCGGCGAGGTCGGCGCGGGCCTCGCGCCTGGCGCGGTTCTCGACGGCGCACTCCGGGCAGAGCTGGTGGTAGAAGTAGTCGACCTCGACGTACCGCGTCTTGCAGACGTAGCAGGAGCGCGGGCGCTGGAGTATCCCGGCGATCCGGCCGGTCTCCGTGATCGAGGAGGGCAGGATGCCCTCGGTCTCGTCGTCGATGCGCTGCGCGGAGCCGGTGGCGGTGGCCTCGGTGACGGCCTTGTCGTTGGCGGTCTTGGCGGCGCGGCGCTCCTGGCGGCGGCGCTGCTTGACCGTGCGGTAGACGCCGGCGGTGGCGCGGCGTACGGCGATGGCGTCGGGGTGGTCGATCTCGAGCTGGTCGAGCTCTTCCAGCACGCTGAGGCAGACGGCCATGCGCTCGGGGTCGATGCCCGGCCCGTATTCCTGTTCCTGGTTCTCTTCGGTCTCGGTCACCGTCATGGCCGCTGCCGTTCCTTGATCACTCGTCCGCGTCCGCCTGCTGCGGAAGTCCCCAAAACGGCAACTGTACGGATCCGACGCGCCCGGAAACAAACCCGTCGGCCGCTCTCACGCACCGCGAGCGGACCGTCACGGAGGGCGGCGCGCCGACCGTACTCCGGGGGGAGTGCGCGGGCGGCCGCGTACTGCTTCAGGAGTACGCCCGGGGCGGATTCGATGCCCACCTCCAGAGGGAGGAAATGGCCGGTCGGGTGGGGCATTGTGGAAATCATGAGTGCCCTGGTGCTGTCGGTTCTGCTCTGTCTGGTGTCGGCCGTCGCGTACGCGGGTGGCGCGATCGTCCAGGAGCGGGTGGCGGAGAGCACCCCGGACCGGCCGTACGCCCCGCTGCGCCGGCCCGCGTGGTGGGCTGCGGTCGCGCTGAACGGCCTCGGCGCGCTGCTGCACGTGGTGGCCCTCGCGTACGGGCCGCTCAGCCTGGTGCAGCCGCTCGGCGCGCTCACCATCGTCGTCGCGCTGCCGATGGCCGCCGTCTTCGTGCACCGCCGGGCCGGCGCGGCCGCCTGGCGCGGCGCGGTCCTGGCGACGGTGGGCCTGGCCGGGCTGCTCGCCCTGGCGGGCGAGGGTGGGGGCAGGCTGCCGGCGGGCTGGGAGCGGAGCCTGCTGCTGGCGCTGACCGGCGCCTCGGTGGCCGCGCTGGTCCTGGCGGCGCACCGGATGCGCAGGGCGGTGCTGCGCAGCGTGCTGCTGGCCGCGGCGGCCGGCACGTCCTTCGGCATGGCCTCGGTGTTCACCAAGTCGGTGGCCGAGGGGGTCACCGCGGGGGCGCCGGCCGCGGCGGGGCTCGCGGGGCCGGTGTGGCCGGACCTGGCGGCGATCGCGGTGCTGGCGTCCGGCGGACTGCTGCTGTCCCAGGCGGCCTACCGGGGTGCGGGGCTGACCGCGCCGCTGGCCACGGTGACCGTGGTCAATCCGGTGGTCGCGGCGGCGGTCGGCATCACGCTGTTCGGCGAGGGCTTCCGGTACGGGACGGCGGGCGGGGCGGTGGCCCTGGCGAGCGCCGCGCTGGCGGCGGCCGGCCTGGTGGTGCTCACGGCCGTGCCGCCGCAGGTGCGGGGGTCAGATGCCCGCTCCGTGGGAGCGGAGGTACTTGAGCGGGTCGATGTCGGAGCCGTAGCCGGCCGTCGTGCGGATCTCGAAGTGCAGGTGCGGCCCGGAGGAGTTCCCCGTGGATCCGGAGCGGCCGATCCGCTGGCCGCCCGAGACCTGCTGCCCGTCCTTGACTGCGAGCGCCGACAGGTGGGCGTACTGGGAGTACCGGCCGTCGGCGTGCCGGATGACGACCTGGTAGCCGTATGCACCGGCCCAGCCGGCGGAGACGACCTGTCCGGGGCCGACCGCCTTGACGGTGGTGCCGGTGGCGACCGGGAAGTCGACGCCCGTGTGGTAGCCGCTGGACCACGCGGAGCCGGCCTTGCGGTAGGCGGTGCCGACGGCGGCGTCGACGGGGGCGACGAAGCCGCTCGCGGCCGGCTGCTGCTGCGGCGCTGAGGCGGGTTTCTCCGCGGGCTTGGCCGCCGGCCGGGCCGCCTGCCCGCCGGCGGGCTTCGGGGCCTGCCGCTCGGCGCGCTTCTCGGCCGGCTTCTCGGCGGACTTCTCCGCGGGCCTCTCGGCCGGCCGCTCCCCGGTCTTCTGCTCCGCGGGCGCCACGGGCGGGACCGGCTCCGCGGTGCGCGGCGGCTTCTCCGGGTTCTGGGCGGGCGGGGCGGCGGTGATGCGCAGGGTGAGCCGCTGCCCGGGGAAGATCAGGTTCGGGTTGCTGCCGATGGTGGCCCGGTTGGTCTCGTACAGCGCCTGCCAGCCGCCCTCGACGTGCCGGTGCGTGGCGATCGACGAGAGCGAGTCGCCGGGCGCGACGACGTACGGGTTCGGCAGGACCGATGTGCCGGTCGGGCGCGGCTCGGTGGCCGGCCGGTCGGCCGCCGGGGCCTGCGGCGCCTGGACGGTGACGACCTTGTTCTGGGCCACCAGGTCGGGTGCGGGGCCGCCGCGGCCGAGCCCGGCCTGCTTGCCGCACGTCGGCCAGGCCTGCGGGCCCTGGCTCCCCAGGACCTTCTCCGCGACCGCGATCTGCTGCTCCTTGGTGGCCTGGTCGGCGCGGGGGGCGTACACCGTGCCGCCGAACGCCCGCCAGGTGCTCTGGCTGAACTGGAGCCCGCCGTAATGGCCGTTGCCGGTGTTGGTGTGCCAGTCGTTGGTGGACTCGCAGTCCGCGACCTTGTTCCAGGTGTCCACCGAAGCGGCGTGCGCGGTCCCGGCTCCGGCTCCGGCTCCGATGAGAGGGAGCGCGATGCCGGCTCCGCCGGCGGTGACGGCGAGCGACGCGCGGTTGATGCTGCTCGGCTGGTACCGGCGGTGCCGGCCCCGTACCCCCATGGAAGCCCCCATCCAAGACATCAGGAACCCCACAACTTAACGTCGCGCCCAAGCCCTGACAAGGGGCGCAACAGGGCGCATGCATCGGCGAGTTGACATTGTTTTACGAGCCGGAAGATCCGCCGGGCTCCGCGCCGATGTAGCGTCGAAGGCCCCGCACGTCGAAGCACTCAGGAGCGCACGCATGAGCAGCACGGCCCAGATCGGTGTCACCGGGCTTGCGGTGATGGGCAGCAACCTCGCCCGGAACTTCGCCCGCAACGGGTTCACCGTTGCCGTCCACAACCGCACGTCCGCCAAGACCGAGGCACTGGTCGAGGAGTTCGGGCACGAGGGGTCCTTCGTCGCCGCCGGGTCCGCGAAGGAGTTCGTGGATGCGCTGGAGCGGCCGCGCCGCCTGATCATCATGGTGAAGGCCGGGGAGCCCACCGATGCCGTGATCCGCGAGTTCGCCCCGCTGCTGGAGCCGGGCGACGTCATCATCGACGGCGGCAACGCGCACTTCGAGGACACCCGCCGCCGCGAGCGCGAACTGCGGGAGCAGGGCATCCACTTCGCGGGCGTGGGCATCTCGGGCGGCGAGGAGGGCGCGCTGCTCGGGCCGAGCATCATGCCCGGCGGCTCCGAGGAGTCGTACGCCTCACTGGGCCCGCTGCTGGAGAGGATCGCCGCGAAGGCCGCCGACGGCACGCCGTGCACCTCGCACGTGGGACCGGACGGCGCCGGGCACTTCGTGAAGATGGTGCACAACGGTATCGAGTACGCCGACATGCAGCTCATCGCCGAGGCGTACCACCTGCTGCGCGAGGTCGCCGGCTACTCCCCCGCCCGGATCGCGGAGACCTTCCGGACCTGGAACCGGGGCCGGCTCGACTCGTACCTGATCGAGATCACGGCGGAGGTGCTCGCGCACACGGACGCCGGGACCGGGCGCCCGTACGTCGACGTCGTGGCGGACGCGGCGGAGCAGAAGGGCACCGGCCGCTGGACCGTCCAGACCGCTCTGGACCTGGGGGTGCCGGTGTCGGGGATCGCCGAGGCCGTGTTCGCCCGCGCGGTCTCGGGCCACGCGGAGCTGCGTACGGCCGCCCGCGGGCTCGCGGGCCCGTCGGCGCATCCGCTGCCGGGCGGGGAGGCGGACGCGTTCGCCGCCCGGGTGGAGCAGGCACTGTACGCCTCGAAGATCGTCTCCTACACGCAGGGCTTCCACCAGATCCAGGCGGGCAGCCAGGAGTACGGCTGGGACATCGACCTGGGCGCGGTGGCCTCGCTGTGGCGGGGCGGCTGCATCATCCGTGCCGCGTTCCTGGACCGCATCCGGGCGGCGTACGACGCGCAGCCGGGCCTGCCGAGCCTGCTGGCGGACGCGGGCTTCGCGGAGGAGATCGGCGCGGCCCAGGAGGACTGGCGGGCCGTGGTGACGGCGGCGGTGGGCCACGGCATCCCGGTGCCGGCGTTCGCGGCCTCGCTGGCCTACTACGACGCGCTGCGCGCGGAGCGGCTTCCCGCGGCGCTCACCCAGGGCCAGCGGGACTTCTTCGGGGCACACACGTACCGGCGCACGGACCGGGAGGGGTCGTTCCACACCCTCTGGAGCGGCGACCGCTCGGAGGTCCGCACGGCCTGACCCGGCCGCGGAGCAGCGCTGCCGGCGGCGGCCGGACCGTCGCCGGCGGGGTCAGCCCGCCGCCGTGGGCGGCGGCGTCAGCTCAGCGGGCCGGGCTGCGGGACGGGTGCGGGCCCGGGCGGTGCGGGCACCGGATCCGGTTCGGGGAAGGGACCGGGCACCGGTGGAACCGGTCGCGGGATGGGCTCGGGGTCCGGGAACGGGTTCGGGCCGGGGGTGGGCGGCGGCTCGGGCACGGGCGGCTGCGTGCCCTCGGCATGTACATCTTGCACCATATGCCCCACCTTCCCCAGATCCGGGCGGGTACGCCTCCCGGACCGGATCCGGGCGGGGTCACGTGCAGCGGTCGGCGGCGAGGGCGGCGGCGAGCCCCGGGGCCGGGCTGGAGAGCACCGGCACGGGTGTGGCGGTGAGGGCTGCGGCGCCGGCCATGGAGGCCTGGGCCAGCACGATGACGTCCGCGTCCGCCACGGCGTCGGCGGCCTCGGCGACGAGGGCCAGGTACCCGGCGGTGTCCCCCGCCTCGAAGCGGTCCCAGGCCCCGGCGACGACATGCGTCGCGATCACCGCCGACCGGCCGCCACCCTCCTCGGCGAGCAGGGCCCCGGTCGGCCCGAGGGTCGATTCCAGGGCCGCCAGCACGGTGATCCGCGGGCCGGTGCGGACGGCGGCCGCGGCCATCGGCCGGTCCACCCTCAGCACCGGCACCCCCAGCTCCCCGGCCAGGGACTCCGCGACCGCGCCGATCGTCGAGCAGGTCACGAGCACCGGGCCGGCGGAGTCCGCCAGCAGCTCCCGCAGTTCCGGAGCCACCGACTCCGGGCCCTGCGCGCGGGCCCGGTCCAGCAGCTCCGGCACCACGAGGTGGCGCAGCACGGCCCCGGGGTGGTCCCGGTCCCGCAGCGCGTCGAAGACGGGAACGTGGACCGGCGAGGTGTGCAGCAGGGTCAGGCCGGTCACCACAGGTCGGGGCCGGCGTCCAGCTGCGCCCGGGCCGCGGCGACGGCCCCGGCGGGGGCGGCGGGCGCCTGGTCGGGATGCCGGGCAGCCCAGCTCGCGGCGTAGGGGCAGAGCGGGACCACGGGGACCCCTTCGGCGGCGGCGATCCCGTAGAAGGCCTGGACCAGGTCCCCGGCGATCCCGCGCCCCTCGTGGCCGGGCTCGACGATGGTGTGCACGGCCACGAGCGCGCCGGGCTCCCGGTCGAGCACGAAGTACGCGATGAGGCCGACGGCCTCCCCGCCCTCAAGGGCGAGCAGCCTTCCGGCCTCCCGCTCGTCCTTGAACTCGATCGACCCGGCCTGCGTCATGGCCCCGACTCCTCTCAGACAGCCACTGCGTGGGGGCTGCGCTCCTGGTCCGTGCCCGGCACCGGCGCGGACGGGTCCGCGCCCAGCTCCACGATGCGGTTCTGCGCGTCCACGTGCACGACGCGCGGGGTGAAGGTCCTGGCCTCGGCGTCCTCGACCTGCGCGTAGCTGATGAGGATGACCAGGTCGCCCGGGTGCACCAGGTGCGCGGCGGCACCGTTGATCCCGATGACCCCGGACCCCCGCTCGCCCTCGATGACGTACGTCTCCAGCCTCGCCCCGTTGGTGATGTCCACGATGTGGACGAGCTCCCCGGGCAGCAGATCGGCGGCATCGAGCAGATCGGCGTCGATGGTCACGGAACCGACGTAGTGCAGATCGGCCTGCGTGACGGTGGCCCGATGGATCTTGGACTTGAACATGGTGCGCATCATGGAGGTACTCCTGGAGCTAGGCTCCCTGCCTGCGTTTTTGCAGGTCAAGGGCGGTTTCCATACCTTACAACGAGTCGCGTGTCCGGGCAGTATTCCCCAGGATTTTCAGGACTCGTGCTGACCGATTGCCGACTTCTCTGACGCAGCGCCAGGAGGGTCGCGCAAGGTTCAGCCACTCCCCCGCACCTCCGTTCCGCTGTGCCGACGCCAGCCTACGCAACCCGGCCCAGGGGGCCGGGACGGCGTCACGGCGTGACCAGGGCCAGCGCGGCGCGGTTGCCGGCGGGTGCCGCGAGGTCGTGGAGCTGCCATTCCGCGAGGCGTGGCGGGGGGCCGGCGCCCACGTAGTCCAGGTCCAGGGCGCGGGCCAGCCCGAGCCCCAGGCCCTTGAAGTACGCCTCTTTGCGGACCCAGATCCGGGCCACGGCGACGGGGCGGGAGCCGGCCGGAAGGGTGGCCAGCTCGCGCCGCTCCCGGGGGTGCAGCTCGGAGGCGAGGCGCTCGGCGGTGTCCGGGTCGGGGACCCGCTCGATGTCGACGCCGACCGGGCGGGCGGCGAGGGCGATCAGCGCCAGGCCGCCGGTATGGGACAGGGAGAAGTGGATGGCGCTGCCGCCGACGGCGGGGCGGCCGTGCGGGCCCCCGCATTCCGGGCAGGGCCGGCGCACCAGCCTGATCGCCCCGGGTGCCCGGCCGAGCGCGGCACCGAGCAGGATGCGCAGGGCGACGTGTGCGGTCATGTAGTCCAGGCCCTCCTGTTCGCTGCGGAAGGCGGCGGCCGTCCGCTGTTCGGTGGCGTCCAGGGTGCGCGGCGCGAGGAGTTCGGCGATCGGCTGGGCATCGGCCGCGACCAGCCAGCACGAGGGCAGCGGTGGCGTCCGGGGCGGGTGGCGAAGATCGAGCACGACGGGTTCGTCCATGGGACAGAGAATGCCGCCGTGACGGGACGGGCAGGGTGGCCCCGGTCGGCCTCAGCATTCCGGAATAAATCCACCGTCGGCTTTCGCCCTATGCTCACGAAGGCCGAAGGGAGGGCACGTGGGGCTGACGACGCTGGCAGACCTGGCCACACCCATGGCAGTGCGGGTGGCGGCCACGCTCAGGGTGGCGGATCACATCGTGGCCGGGCGGCGGACCGCGGCGGAGCTGGCGGCGGCCGCCGGGGCCCACCCGGACGCCCTGGACCGCCTGTTGCGGCATCTGGTGAGCGTCGGACTGTTCACCCGGGACACCGGCTCCGGCCGGTACGGCCTGACCGAGCTCGGGCAGCAGCTGCGCGACGACCATCCGTCCGGGAAACGGCGGTGGCTCGACCTGAACGGGGCGATCGGCCGGGGGGACCTGAGCTTCGTGGAGCTGCTGCACTCGGTGCGCACAGGCGAACCGGCCTATCCGGTACGGCACGGCGCCGCGTTGTGGGAAGACCTGGCCGCCGACCCGGAACGGTCCGCTTCCTTCGACGCCCTGATGAGCCATCACATCACCCTGGAGCACGCGCAGCTCCCACAGGCGTACGACTGGGCCGCGCTGGGGCATGTGGTGGATGTCGGGGGCGGCAGCGGCGGGTTGCTCGCGACCCTGCTGGCCGCGCATCCGGAGCTGCGGGGCACGGTCGTCGACCTGCCCGGGCCCGCGGCTGCCGCGCGGCGGCTGTTCGCGGACCGGGGCCTGTCCGGCCGGGCAGATGTGGCACCGGGCAGCTTCTTCGAGCCGCTGCCCGCCGGAGCGGGCGGATATGTGCTGTCCGCGGTCCTCCATGACTGGAGCGACGACCCGGCGGCGGCCCTGCTGTGCCGGTGCGCCGAGGCTGCCGGTGACAAGGGCGCCGTACTTGTCATCGAGGCGATCGGCCGGGACGGCGAGTCGCCGAACACCGCCATGGATCTGCGCATGCTCGCCTACAACGGCGGCAAGGAGCGCGGCCTGGCCGAGATCCGCGTACTGGGCGAGCGGGCCGGGCTCGCGGTACGTGGCGTACACCCGGCCGGATACCTCTCGATCATCGAACTGGCAGTGCCGGACTGAGGTGGAGGACAGCATGACGGACATGAACAGGGACAAGGACCGGGCGGCCATCGCGGAGGTCCCGGAGCGGATGATGGCGGCCTGGGCCGCGCAGGACGCGGCGGCCGTCGCCGCCCTGTTCACCGAGGACGCCACGATGATCCTCCCCGGGGACATCTACAAGAAGGGCCGCGCCGAGGTCGAGGGGTTCATGGCCTTCGGATACGCGGGGCCGTTCAAGGGCACCAAGGTGTTCGGGGCGCCGAAGGACCTCCGCTTCGTGGGTGCCGACACGGCGGTGCTGATCACTCAGGGCGGGGTGCTCGCGCCCGGCGAGACGACCGTCGCCCCGGAACGCGAGATCCGCGCGACCTGGGTGCTGGCCAGGCAGGGCGGCCAGTGGTTCATCGCGGCCTACCAGAACAGCCCGGTCAACCTGCCGTCCTGACCGGGCCCACGACCGGCAGGGGCGCCCACTGACTCCCCCGCGGGGGCGTCCCTGTCCGCGGAACGTTGAGGGGCCGAGCCCGGCGGGCTCGGCCCCTCAACGCTGTCCGCGGCTCTCGCCTCGGCGGTGTCCGGCAGCTCAGGCGGGGAGGCCGGCGAACTGGCCGGGCACCCGGCCCTCGCCCGCCGGGCCGCGGTACGCCTGGGCGATGTCCAGCCAGTGCTCGGCGGCCGGGCCGGCGGCGGTCACCGCCAAGTCGGCGCGGTGCCGGCGGCGGGTGACCAGCAGACAGAAGTCGTAGGCCGGGCCGGAGACCCGCTCGGCGGCGTCGGCCGGGCCGTACTCCCACAGCTCGCCCGACGGCCCGGTGATCTCGAACCGGAACGGCTCGGCGGGCGGCGTCAGGCCGCGCGCCTGGTAGCCGAAGTCCCGGGTGAGCACGGCGAATCCGACGAGGTGGCGCAGCCACTCGGCGGGCTCCCGGCGGATGTGGAGGGCGTCGGCGATGTCCTGCCCGTGCGCGAAGGTCTCCATGATCCCGGCGCAGGCGAGCACGACCGGCGGCAGCGGGTTGACCAGCCAGGGCACGACCTGGCCCGGCGGGACGACCGCGAGCGCGTCGATGCAGGCGGTGCGTTCCGCCCGCCAGCGCGTCAGCAGCGCGGCGGGGTCGTGGCGCGGGTAGGCGTGCAGGGCGGCGTTCACGGCGCCGTTGAAGTCGCCTTTGGCCTGCTCGGTCATGGCGGCGAAGGCCGCCGGGTCCGAGGCCGCCGTGCCGGCGAGGCGGAAGATGAAGGACATGTGGGCGACCTGGTCGGCGACCGTCCAGCCGGTCGCCGGGGTCGGCAGCGCCCACTGCTCTTCGGTGAGGTCGGCCACCATCCGTTCGGTGTCGTCGGCCGCGGTGGTCAGGTCCTTGAGCACGTTCTGCAGATCGGACATGCGTATCTCGCTCTCTGCTGTGGGTGGGGGCGGCCCGGTGGGCCTGGTCCAGCCTGGGTCACGGGGACCGTGGTGTCTTCTCGTCCGTTGCGGAGCGGGTCAGGCGCCGACCGGCGTGGCGGGCCGCGGTGAGGGCGGCCCATGCGGTGAGTTCGATCAGCGCCCGGTCGTCGGCCGGGTCCGCCGCCGCCCGGAACGCCGTGATGTCGTCCGGTACGACCTGGTAGGCGGCCAGCCCCGTGAGCAGGGCCAGCCGGGCGGCCGGGCGGTCCGCAGCGGGCAGGGCGCCTACGGCGGCCACGGCCCAGGCCCGGCTCGGGCCCGGGGCAGTGCTGTCCGCCACGGCCAGCCGGGCGCGCACCAGCTCGCGGGTGTCCGGCGGCAGCGCCCGGGCGCCGCCGGCCTCGATGACCGCCGCCGCGCGGGCGAACGCGCCACCGATGGACGGGTTTCCGGCCGCCCAGGCCAGATCGGCGGGCAGCGGCGCGGCCGGCAGCAGCTCCAGGGCGGCGCCGGGCGGCGGGCCGGCCGGGTCGCGGGGCCGCATCGCCTCGGTGACCATGCGCATGATGGTGCCGCGGGCGGCCGCCGGGGTCGCCGCCGGCAGCGGCGAGTCGTCGAGGAAGACGCTCACCATCCGGTTGAGGTAGTGGAAGGTGACCGCGACCCCGGCGTACTCGGGGAGTTCCTCCGGGGTCCCGGGCGGGCCGGCCGGGACGCCGCCGCCGCTCCCCCGCACCCAGCGCCCGATCCGCCCGTCCGGGTCGGCGGCGACGCCTGAACCGCCGGGCCGTCCCTGACGACCCGTCAGGCCGCGTACCATCGCCCCGTGCACGTCCACGCAGTACGGGCAGGCGTTGGCCTCGGACACGGCGGTGGCCACCGCTTCCTTGGCCGCCCGGTCCACCCCGGCGGGCACGAGCAGCGTCTCGCGCAGCAGCGCCCAGGCGGCGGCCAGGACGTCGGGGGCCGCCGCGTGCAGGGCGATGGGCGGGGCGAGCACGCCGAAGTCGCGTTCCGCCTGGGCGTAGACGGCGGCCACGGTGTCCTCGGCGTGCTCCGGCCGGACCACGGCGACGTACCGGGTCCGGGCCAGGGCCCCGCGCAGCGCGGTGCGGACGAGCCGTCGTACGGGGAGCAGGTCGAGCCCGGTGTGGTGGTTCACGTGCGGATCAGGGGCAGCACGCCCCGTCGTCCGCTGGTGGCGCCGTCCGGGGCCGGTGCCCCGTAGCGGACGGTCACGCCGCGTTCCTGGGCGGCCCGGATGATGCCGGGCACGGCGCGTTCGGCGACCGCCGCGATGGTCATGGCGGGGTTGACGGTGAGGGCGCCGGGGACGGCGGAGCCGTCGGTGACGAAGATGCCCGGGTGGCCGCGGAGTTCGTTGCGGTCGTCGAGGGCGGAGGTGGCGGGGTCGTCGCCCATCCGGCAGGACGCGAGGGGGTGCACGGTGTAGGCGCCGACGACGTCGTTGGTCCAGGGCCGGACCCGGGCGATGCCGTCGCGTTCGAGGATGTCCTTGACCTCGGCGTCGGAGGCGGCCCAGCCGTGCCGGGTGTTGGCCGTGGGCTCGTACCTCAGGTTGCCGCGGCCGAGCATCTGCTGGGAGATGCGCATGGCGTTTCCGGTGGCGGGCGGCGGGCCGAACACGCCCTCGTTGTCGTCCTCGCTCATCGTGAAGATGGTCAGCCAGGAGTTCCAGCGGGAGAGCATCCGCTTCTTGTCCCGGCCGAACCAGGTGGGTCCGTCGGTGGCGTCCGGGGCCTGGGCGAGGATGGTGCCGAGGCCGGGCGGGAAGTAGAGCTGTTCCAGGGAGTAGCGGGAGTACTCGGGCAGCGAGCCGTCGAGGCGGTCCCAGCTGGCGACGGTGGGGCCGCGGCCGATCGGGTTGGCGCCGTAGGCGGGTGCGCCGTCGCCGCGGGACAGGCCGAGGACTTCGGCGACCCGGTTCTCGTTGACGACCGCGGTGTTGAGCCGTTCGCCGTTGCCGGAGAAGTACCGGCCGACGGCGTGCGGCATGGGGCCGAGGCCGGCCTCGCTGCGCTGGAGGATGACGGGGGTGGCGCCGGCCCCGGCGGCCAGTACGACGATCTTGGCGTCGATCACGCCGGATCCGGTGGTGATCCGGTAGTCCTCGTCGTCGATGACGTTGTAGTGGATACGGTAACCGCCCCCGTCCGTACGGGAGATGGACTGCACCTCGTGCAGCGGGCGGATCACGGCGCCGTGGGTGACGGCGGCGGGCAGGTAGTTCAGGAGCAGGGACCGCTTGGCGTCGAAGCGGCAGCCGGCCATCATCCAGTTGCAGTTGACGCAGGCGGCGGTGTCGATGGCGACGGGCAGCGGGTTGGCGGTCCGGCCGGCGTGGTCGCAGGCGGCGGCCCACAGCCCGCCGGCGTAGGTGACGTCGTGCCAGTCCTGCGGGGTGACGGGCAGGGCCTCGGCAACCCGGTCGTACCAGGGGTCCAGGGTGTCGCGGCTGATGGCGGCCGGCCACATCCGGCGGCCGATGCTGCCGCGGCGTTCGAAGACGAAGCGGGGGGCTCTGGGCATGGAGGCGAAGTAGACGATGCTGCCGCCGCCCACACAGTTGCCGCCGAGGATGCTCATGCCGTCGCCGACGGTGAAGTCGAAGCCCCGCGTGTAGGAGGAGCCGAGCTTGTAGTCGTGCTCGGCGTCCTCGGCGGTGAGCCAGGGGCCGCGTTCGAGCACGGTCACCGCGGCCCCGCCGGCGGCGAGGTGGTAGGCGGCGATCGCGCCGCCGAATCCGCTGCCGATCACGAGGACGTCGGTCTGCTCCGCACTGTTCATGCCGGGCTCCCTGAGGGGGTGGTGTCGGGGTGGACGCGGGCCAGCCGTCGGCCGTAGGAGTGCTGGTCATAGCGCCAAAGGCGGTCCGGGCCGGGCGGTACGACGCCCATCGCGGCCAGGCCCGGGTGGTCCTGGGCGATCGCATCTGCGGTGTGCATATGCGCCGCGGAGTCGTAAGCCATGTTGCTGAAGAGGGTCAGGAGCACCCAGAATTCCTTCTCGGGGTGGCCCGGCGCTGTCAGCTCCGCCACCAAGGCTGTCCTGTGCCCGAAATCCAGGGCGACAAACGGCGGGAGTGTCGTGTCCAGAGCGAGTCCGCGTCCGTCCGCGTAGGTGCGCGCGTGCCGGTTGAGGAGATCGGCGAGTTCGTCCAGGCCCTCGGTCAGACCGGTGGCGTCCCACTCCAGCAGTTCGATCGCACCGGCCGCGACGGCTCCGCCGCCGTCGGCCGCGCCGGCGATCGCCGCATCGCCGGGCCAGCGCTTTTCACCGGGAACAATCGTGTCTGCATAAGCCTCCAGTGTCGGCGTCCGGGATGCCCTGAGAGCGCTTTCCGGTTCCACGGCAGTTCCTCCTGCCAGCTCATTCAGTTTTAGGCTTCAATAAGTTATGAGCAGTTAGTCCTTTCAAGCAACTCACAGGTTGCGAACCCCTCGGCAGAAAAACCTCACTAAGTCTTGGCCATAGACCGACGGACCATTACGCTCCTGACAACGTCACAGAACAACCACGAACACGGCACAACTGCTTGCGTTTCGGTCCTGCCATACCGACGTTCCATCGCACATGCCTTCGGGGGTTCCCAAGTGACAAGCGCTGATCCGCCGCGTCCTGCGTACCGTCTCCACACCGTCCCGCCGCCGCGGATCCACCGGGTCCCCGTGGCACGGCTGCGGCCCGCCGACTCCCCGCGGCTGGCCGGAATCGACACCGAACACATCCGCCGGCTGACGGAGACGCCCGACACCCTCCCACCGATCCTGGTGCACCGCGCCACCATGCGCGTCATCGACGGCATGCACCGCCTGCACGCAGCCGTCCTGCGCGGCCGTCACGACATCGAGGCCCTGTTCTTCGACGGCAGCCAGGACGAAGCCTTCCGGCGGGGCGTGCAGGAGAACATCGCGCACGGCCTGCCGCTGTCGCTGTCCGACCGCAAGGCGGCGGCCCGGCGCATCCTGGCCGCCGACCCGCAGCTCTCCGACCGGGCGGTCGCGGCGTGCGTCGGGCTGTCCGGCAAGACCGTGGCCGCCCTGCGCAGGCTTTCAGGCGCGGAATCCGCGCACCTGAACAGCCGGATCGGCGCCGACGGCCGGCGCTACCCGCTGGACGGCACCCAGGGCCGGCTGCGCGCCGTGCAGCTCATCGCCGAGCGGCCGGACGCGCCACTGCGGGAGATCGCCCGGGACGCGGGCGTCTCGGTGGGGACCGCGCACAACATCCGCAGCCGGATCCGGCGCGGCGAGACACCCGTACCGGCCGACCCGCCCGCGGCGCAGGAGTTACGCGCGTCACCGGCGCCGTCCGCACCCGAGCCCGTGCCGGCGGTGCCCTGCCGGGCCTTCCCGGAGGTGCTGCGCAGCCTCAGCCGGGACCCGTCGCTGCGCAGCACGGAGGCCGGCCGGCAGCTGCTGCGCTGGCTGCACACCCAGCCCGTCCTGACCGACGACTGGCACCACCAGCTCGACGCGCTTCCCGCGCACTGCACGGACAGCGTCGCCGCGCTCGCCAGGAAATGCGCGGAGGTCTGGCAGCAGATCGCCAGGGAGGTGGAGCGGCCGAAGGGGCATTGACACACAGGGGACCGCGTACCACTACAGGACCGAACACGGAGGGGATATGGAAACCACCATCGAACGCGCCGTCACCCGAGTCATCACCAGCATGCAGGAAAACCTCGGGCAGGAACTCACCATCGACGAGATGGCCAGGACCGCGTTATTCAGCAAGTTCCACTTCACCCGAATATTCAAGAACGCCACCGGGATCACTCCCGGGCGCTTCCTTTCGGCGCTGCGGCTGGAGCGCGCGAAGCACCTGCTGGTGACCACCGAACTCAACATCGCCGACATCAGCAATCTGGTCGGCTACCAGAGCGTGGGCACCTTCAGTTCACGCTTCAAGAATTCCGTGGGAATGGCCCCGTCCGCATACCGTCGGCTGGGCGGCTTCACCGAGGAGATCCAGCCCGCCGGGCCTCCCCCCGGCGGCCGGACCCGCCCGGTGTCGCTGCGCGGCACGGTGCTGCCCCCGGAGGACGGCGAGGCGGGCCACGTCTTCATCGGCCTGTTCCCCGAGTGCATCCCGCAGGGACAGCCGGTGCGCTGCGCGGTCCTCGACCGGCCGGGGCCCTACGTCCTGGAGGACGTCCCCGAGGGCACCTGGTACGTCCTCATGCAGTCGGTCCCGTACGGGATGGAGGAGCTGGACGGCATCCGCTCGGACGGCGCTCCCTCCATCGGCACCTACGGGCCGGTGACGGTGGGCTCGAACACGCTTCTCAAGCCGGCGGATGTGCGGCTGCGCGCGATGCGCGCGCTCGATCCGCCCGTGCTGCTGGCGCTGCTGGACATGAGAATGCACGCGCTGACGCGAGTGGCCGGCTGACGCCGGGAACGCCCGAGGGGCGCGGACCTCGGGTCCCCGCCCCTCGGGGGTTGTGCTCACCTTCGCGGTCGCGTTCCCGGCCGCGTTCGCGCTCGCGCGATCACCCGCCGGCGGCCCGCACCCGGACCGGCAGCCCGCCCTTGACCCGCAGCGACAGCATCGCCTCGGGGACCACCCGGTGCCCCGGCGGCGTGCTGAGCGTCAGCTCACGGGTGACCATCGCGGTCACGAACACGGCTTCCATCAGCCCGAGGTTGTTGCCGATGCAGAACCGCGGCCCGGCACCGAACGGGATGTAGGCGTACCGGGGCCGGTCCACCGGGCGTCCGGGGTCGAAGCGCTCCGGGTCAAAGCGCTCCGGGTCGTCCCAGAACCGGGGATGGCGGTGCAGCGTGTAGGGGCAGATGAGGACGTCCGCGCCGGCCGGCACGTGGTATCCGCCGACCTCGTCGGCGTTCACCGCCCGGCGGGTGAGGATCCACACCGGCGGGTACAGCCGCATGGCCTCGTGGACCACCATCGCGGTGTAACGCAGCCGGGCGAGGTCCTCGTACACCGGGTCGCGGTCCCCCAGCACCCGCTCCGCCTCGGCGCGTACCAGCGCGGCGGCCTCCGGGTTCCGGTCCAGCAGGTGGAAGGTCCAGCCCAGTGAGCTGGCGGTGGTCTCGTGTCCGGTGAGCAGGAGGGTCACCAGGTCGTCGCGCAGCCGCTGCCGGGCGAGTCCGGGGTCGGGTTCCCGCCCGGCGGATTCGATCAGCCGGGCCTGCAGCCCGTCGGCGGCGGCGCCGCGGTCGCGGACGAGCCGCTCCACGGCGTCCTGGAGTTCCGCGCGGGCCCGCCGGAACCTTCGCTGTTTGGGCAGCGGCGCCCACAGCGGCACCATGCCCTGGGTGACCATCTCGAACATGGCCTGGTCCTGTACCGCCTCGAAGGCGTGACCGACTGAGCCGTACGCGGACAGGTCCGCGTCCAGCAGCGTGCGGCCCAGCACGCCGAGGGTGAGGGTGGTGAACTCCTCGGTGAGGTCGACCACGTCTTCGCCCTGCCGGGCTCGCAGCCGGGCGGTCAGCTTGGCCGCCTCCTCCGCGATCACCCCCGCCTGCGCGGCGAGGTGCTTGACCTGGAAGGACGGCTGGGCGGTGCGGCGTTGCTCGCGCCACAGCGCGCCCTCGCTGGTCAGCAGGCCGTCGCCGAGGGCCCGTTTGGCCTCGGTGAGACCGATGCCCTTGTGGTAGTTGGCGCTGTTGTCGGCCAGCACGTGTTTGGCGTGGTCGGGGTGGTTGAAGATGTAGAGCGTACGCGGCCCCATGGCGACGCGGACGGCGTCGCCCAGGTCGGCGGCCTGGCTCAGCAGCTCCAGCCGGTCGGTGACCAGCTTGTGGAAGAGGGAGGGGAGTTCGGTGCGCCGGGGGCCGGGCGGGGTGCGCCCGGCCCGGCCCCGGGGTGCCGGGTTCACGCGACGGCCTCCCTCCGGGGCGGGGCCAGGCGGCCGTAGCGCCCGCCGGCGAACAGCAGGGCGTCCTGGTCCGGGCGGCGTCTCATCCATACCACCTCGCCGAGGAAGATCGTGTGGTCTCCGCCGTCGTAGTGGCGCCACATGGCGCACTCCAGGTGGGCCAGCGCGTCGTCGATGAGCGGCGCGCCGGTGGCCGGACCGGGCCGCCAGCGCACCGCGTCGAACTGCCGCGACCCCTGCGGGCGGGAGCGGTCCGAGAAGTGCCGGGCGACCTGGTCCTGGCCGGCCGCGAGGATGGAGATGCCGAAGTGGTCCGCGGATTCCAGGACCTTGTGCATGAGGGCGTCATCGGCGACGCACACCAGCACCAGGGGCGGCTCCAGCGAGACGGAGGTGAAGGAGTTCGCGGTCATGCCGTGCGGGGCGGCCCCGCCGACCGTGACCACGGTGATGCCGGTGGCGAACGTGCCGAATATCTGGCGTAGTTGGCCGGGGTCGGTGACGTCGGTCGGTCCGGCCCCGGACCCGGAGCCGGGGCTCATGCGGTCCGCTCCAGCCGGGGCGCCGTGGTCTGCGTGTACGGTTCCAGCGCCGTGAGCAGCGCCTCGGGGACGAGGGACGGCACGGTCGCGGTGTTCGGCCCGCGCATGCAGGCCACCCGCTGCCGGCCGCGGGCGACGAGGGTCTCGGTACCGTCCGCGCCCAGTTTGACGTAATCGAAGGTGAACTCCAGCTGGGTCTGGGCGAGATCGGCCAGCCGCATCCGGATGGACAGTTCGTCGAACGCGGTGATCTCGGCGAAGAACTCGCAGTCGACCTTCAGGGTGAACAGCTTGAGGTCGTCCTGGATCTCGGCGAGCACCGCGGGGGCCCGCGACTTGAGGAACATTTCCCGGCAGCGGCCCTGCCAGCTCAGATAATTGACGTAGTAGACGTTGCCGACGAGGTTGGTCTCCTCGAAACCCACCGTGTGCCGGTATTCGAAGTAGTCCGCCATGGGTTCAGCACCCTTCTGTCAGGAGTGCGAGGACGACCGGCCGGTCCACCCCGCGCACAGTGGTGAGGAGCGTGGCGATCAGCAGGTCCCCGGAGGCGAGGACGGCCCAGCCGTCGCTGCCGCGGGCGGTCAGGGTGAGCGGCGCGGCCGAGGTCAGGCCCGCCTTCTGCAGGCATTCCAGGGCCGTCCAGACGCGGATCGCCGCCGCGTCCGGGCCCTCGTCGGGCCGTTCCCGGACGAGCAGGTCCGCGACCGGCGCGTGGGTGCCGAGCAGCGCCCGCCACTCCGCTTCGGTGCGCGGCGCGACGGCTTCGGCGTCGCAGCCGACCGGCCCGCCGTCGGCGGACACCGCGCACAGCGTCAGGCCGGGGCCGTGGGCCGCGGACAGGCTGCCGCCGTCGGCGAGTTCGGGTCGGCCGTCGGGCCGGTAGCGGACCACGGCCGGGCGGCCGAGAGCGCGTGCCGCCGCGGTGGCCGTGCGGGCCCGCCGGTTGTCCGCCGCGGGTGTTCCGGGCCCGGCTTCGGGGCCGGGTTCGGGTTCGGGTTCCGCGGCGATCGACAGCTGGGCCCCGGTCAGGTCCTCCAGCGAGCGTTCCAGGTAGGGCCCGAGCAGCGGCACCGGCCACGGCCCGCGCCCGTCGCTCTTGCGGACCGCCCGCAGCCGCAGGCCCTCCCACCGCTCGACCGTGTCGCCCTGGGCGTCGCGGACGGCGATGTCGTAGACGTAACTGTCGCCGTCCCGGCTGCGCTCGGTGGCGACGTACCGCAGCTCGCCGGTGTCCACCGGCTTGCCGCCGAACGGCTGGATCCGGTCGACCGCCTGCGGCAGCAGGGTCGCGTGCGGCACACACACCTGGGTGCCGTGCATCAGCGCGTCCCGCGCGCCGGGGTCGCCCAGCAGCAGGTCGCCGGGGAGGAACCCGGCGAACCACTGGTCTGTCGCCGAGGTCGCCACGTCCGCGTCGACGTACCGGGCGGCGGCCCGGTGGTAGCGGCGCAGCCGGGTGAAGCGCCCGCTCTGGAACAGCACGCTTCCGTACAGCTCCTCGTGCGGGTCCAGCGGTACGGCGGGCAGGTCGTCCGGAGTCTGGTCGGGCGGACCCTGGTCCACCGCGGCCTCGCGGAACACGAGCCGGGCCCGGAAGTGCTCGGCCGCGAAGCCGGTCTCCGCGCTGCGGATCACCGCCTCGACGGTGTCGTCGTCGTCCGTGACGGTGACGGCGATCCGGATGGTGGTGGCCCCGGCCGGCGGGACGACGATGGGGCGCAGGAACTCCGCTGCCTCGATCACCGGCACCGTGGTGCGCCCGGTGCAGGCGGTGGCGGCCTGGGCCATCGCCTCCATGCCGATGACGGCGGGGAAGAGCAGGTTGCCGTCGAGGTCGTGGTCGACGAGGTAGGGGTCGGTGCCGGCGCTGAGCCGGGCCTCGGCGACCAGTTCCACTCCGTGGTAGTGCACCAGCGGTTTCTCGACGAAGCGCAGCAGCGGCAGCGGCGGGAGGTCGCGGCGGACCGTGCCGATGCCCTCGGTCCGGCCGCTGACCACGACGGTCGTCGGCGCGTCCGGGTCGGCCAGCAGCCGGCGCAGCAGGGCCACCCCCTGGTCGGGGGTCAGGGCGGTGACGCCGTTCCGGGTGAGGGATTCCACGACGGACAGCCGCTCGCCCATGCCGACGCCGGACCAGACCGACCACTCCAGGCAGAGGGTCCGGCAGGCGGGGTGGCTGCGTGCGAACTCCTCGGTGAGGTCGGCCAGCCATTCGTTGGCGACGGCGTAGTGGGCCTCGCCGGGCAGTCCGGACCGGCCGATGATGCTGCCGAAGGTGACGAACAGGCGCAGCCGGTCCTGGTCGACGGCGGCCAGCACGGCCCGCAGTCCGTCGACCTTGGGGGCGAAGGTGCGCCGGATCAGGGCGGTGTCGACGGCCGGGAGGCCGGCCGGCTCGTTGCGTCCGGCGCCGTGCAGCAGGGCGGTGACCGGCCCGAGGGCGGTGGTGAGGGTGTCGACGGCGGCCCGTACCTGGCCGGGGTCGGCGACGTCGGCGCGGGCGTAGTGCACCCGGATGCCGCTGTCGGCCATCCGGCGCAGGTTCGCCGCGAGTTCGGGGTCGGTGGCCGGGTCGGACCGGCCGAGCAGGGCCAGGGCGGCTCCGCTGTCCTGGGCGAGGGCGTGGGCGCACTCGGCGGTGATGCCCTTGCCGCCGCCGGTCACCAGCAGCACGTCGGCGGGGCCGAGCGGCTGGTCGGTGCGGGCGGGGCGGACGGGCAGGGCGCGCAGTGTCGGTACCCGGCGGGCACCGGCCGCGTCGTAGACGATCTCCGCGAAGTGGGCGGTGGCGGCGACCTCGGCCGTGACCAGGGCGACCGGGTCGGGGATGTCCGGGGAGGGGTCCGGCGGCAGCTGGACGATCGTGGTGCGCAGGCCCGGGGCCTCCAGGCGCAGGGTCTTGGCCAGGCCGGCCGCGCCCCGGCCGTGCTGGACCAGGACGAACCGGCCGGTGGGCGGGCCCGCCAGCGCGGTGTGCGCGCCGGTCAGGGCCGCTTCCACGTCGGCTTCGCCGGCGTCCGGCGGCAGGCAGACCAGGACTCCCCCGCCGCCTCCCGTGGCCCGCAGGGCGTCGCACAGGTCCGTGGCGAAGGGATGGCCGTCCGGCGCGAACAGCGTCCACGGGCCGGGCCCGGTGGTGCCCGCGGCGGGTACGGCGGCCGGCCGGGACAGCTCGTCCAGGTCGACGGCGAAGGCGCGGGCCCAGGCGGCGGCGCCGGCGGCTGCGGCGACGGGTGCGGTCGCGCCCTCCTGGCCGGTCCGGGCCAGCTCGGCCAGGGCGTCGGCCAGTTCTCCCAGGGTGGCGGTGGCGAAGTTCAGCGGGGTGGCGGCGGGGGGCAGGCCGAGCTGCCGGGCCCCCTCGTTGACGATCTGGCCGACGGTGATGGAGCTCAGGTGCAGGTCGTCGAGCAGCCGGGTGCCGCCGTGCACCATGTCCAGGGGCAGTTCGGCGCGTTCGGCGACGAGTCGGCGCAGCAGGTCGAGGCCGCTCTCGCCGGTCCCGGCACCGGCGCCGGCGCCGGCCTCGGGCCTCGCGGTGGGCACCGCGGCGGCCCTGGACCGGGGCACGACCACGTCCGGGACCTGTTCGGCGGGGCTGGCGAAGAACCGGAACTCGGCGCCGATCTCCAGCGGGCGCACCAGCCGGTCCTGGAACAGCCGGGTGAGGTACAGCGGCCCGCCGACGACATAGGCCGCCGCGGCCACCCGCAGCAGCGAGTGCAGGGATTCGTCGTCGGTGTCGAGGGACACCGCCGGTACGTCGCTGAGGTCGGCGGCGAGCCCGCTGAGCACCCGGCCGGGGCCGACCTCGACGAACAGGTCGAGCCCCTCGGCGGCGCGTCCGACGGCCTGCGCGAAGCGCACCGGTTCGGTGATCTGGCGGCGCAGCAGGGCGGCGATGTCGGTGTCCGTGGCGAGCGTGTCTCCGGTGACGGTGGAGACGACCCGCCGCCCGACGGGCGCGAAGCCGAGTTCGGCCATGCAGTCGCCGACCGTCTGGGCGGCGGAGGCCACCAGCGGGGAGTGGAAGGCGTGCGAGACGGCGAGCCGGGTGGCCGGCACGCCCGCCGCGCCCGCCCGGTCGAGCAGCGCGGTGACAGCGTCGACCGGGCCGGCCAGCACGGTCTGCCGGGGGCTGTTGTAGCCGGCGATGACCACGGGCAGGCCGGTGGCGAGCCGTTCGGCGGTGGCGGCGGGTGCCGTGAGGGAGCCCATGGCGCCCGATTCGCCGCGTTCGGCCATGGCCAGTCCGCGCAGCCGGGCGACGGTCAGCACCAGCTCCTGGTCCAGCGCGCCCGCCCAGGCCAGGGCCGATATCTCGCCGAGGCTGTGGCCGACGGCGACGGTCGCCTCCAGGCCGATGGCGGCGAGCGCGCGCAGGCCCGCCATGGATCCGGCGACGATGCGGGGCTGCGCGACCTCGGTGGCCACCGTGTCCAAGTCGGCTGAGCTGGGCAGGGCTGCGGCTTTGTAGACGGCTTCCGCCTCGGCCAGCCGGCGTCGCAGCGCCCCGCCGGTGGTGCCGCGGCCCGAGCCCTGGCCGGGGAAGAGGTAGCCGATCCGGGCCGGGCCGCGAGCCTCGCCGAGGAAGCCCCTGCCGTCCTGGGCGATGTGCCGGGTGGTGCCCGCGTCCAGGGTGTCGGCGAGCCGCCGGAGCTGCCGCTCGGCGTCCTCGGGCGAGGTGACGACGGCCGCCGCCCGGTACGGCGCGGCTTGCAGCCCGTCGTGCAGGGTGGCGGCCAGGTCGGAGAGCTGCGCGTACGACAGCCCGGCCGCGAAGTCGGCCAGTCCGGTCAGCTTGCGGCGCAGCTCCTGCGGCGATTCGGCGTCGGCCAGCAGCAGTTCGGCGTCCTGGACGGAACGGGCGAGCTCCGCCTCGCGCCCGGTGGCGGACGCGGTGGCGGCCCGGCGCCGGGGGCCGGCTGCGGCCGGCCGGTCGAGGACGACATGGGTGTTGATGCCGCCGAAGCCCATGGCGGTGATGCCGGCCCGGACCGGGAGGTCCTCGGGCCAGGGCTCGGCGCGGCGGAGCGCGCGCAGCACGTCCGGGTTCTCCAGCAGCAGCGGGTGCGGGTCGACGAGGCCGAGGGCGGGCGGCAGGGTCTCGGCGTCCACGGCCATGGCGGCCTTGATCAGTCCGGCGACGCCCGCGGCGGCCTTGGTGTGCCCGATCATGGCCTTGACGGAGCTGATCACGGCGGGCGGGACGGCGGCGCCGCCGCGCCCTGCCGCGGCGCGCGCGGCCTCGTCGCGGGCCTGGATGAGCGCGCCGAGTTCGGTGGCATCGCCGACCTGGGTGCCCGTTCCGTGGCCTTCGAACAGGCCGACGGATTCGATGCCGAATCCGGCGCGGCCGTAGGCGCGGCGCAGCGCCAGCCGGTAGCCGTGGATCTCGGGCCGGGTGATCCCGCCGTGGCCGTCGGAGGAGATGCCCCAGCCGGCGATGCTCGCGTAGACGCGGTGCCCGGCCGCGAGCGCGTCCGCCTCGCGCATCAGCACGATCATGCCGCAGCCCTCGCCGGGCCAGAAGCCGTTGGCGCCCCGGTCGTAGACCCGCATCTCCTGCCGGGCGAGGGCGCCGGTCTTGGCGAAGCCGACCATCTCGAACGGGTCGATGGACAGGTCGACGCCGCCCGTGACGGCGACGTCGATGTCGCCGTCGAGGAGCGCGCGGGCAGCCTGGGTGACGGACAGCAGGGAGGACGAGCAGGCGCCGTCGACGGTGTATCCGCCGCCGCCGAGGTCGAAGTGGTTGCAGATCCGACCCGCGATGGTGTTCGACAGGCCGCCGGCCAGGGTGTCCTCGTTGACCGGCGGGAAGGGACTCTTGTAGGTGGCCTCGACCTCGTCGAGGAAGCCGGCCAGCCGGTCGTCGTCCCAGCCCTGGAGGTCCTGGGACTTGAGGGCGGCGGTGAGCACCCGGCGTACGTACGGCCAGCGCAGCCGCATGGTGTTGGCGCGGGTGAACTCGCCGGTCAGGGTGTTGCCGACGACGACGCCGGTACGTTCCCGGGGCAGGCCCTCGCCCTGCGGGAAGCCTGCGTCGGCGAGCGCCCGGCCGGCGACGTCCAGGGCGAGCCAGTGGGTGAGGTCGGTCGAGCGGTACGTGCTGCCGGCGATCTTGTGTCCGAGCCGGTCGAACTCGTAGCCCTCGATCACGGCGGCGGTGCGGGCGTAGAACCGGTCCGGGGCCGCGGGGTCGGCGTCCCAGTAGTCCTCCAGGCGCATCCGGACGTCCGGGAGGCGGCGGAAGGCACGCCGGCCTGCCACGGCGTTCTCCCACAGGTCGCGGGGGGTGTCCGCGTCGGGGTAGCGGCAGGCCATGCCGACGATGGCGAGTCTGGTCATCGGACTGCCACCGCCGGCTGGGTGTCGACGGCGTCCGCGTCCGCCGCGGCGGGCACCCCGGCCTCGTCGCCCGCCGCGGCGGCGGCGGGCGCGACGGACCCGGTGGAGGCGGTGGATGCGGTGGATGCGGTGGACTCAGTGGACTCGGCGGGCGCGGCCCCGGCGGCCGGGGGCGCGGTCTCGGCCGCGCGGGCGGCGGCGGCCTGCTTGCCGGCCAGGTGGACTCCCCAGTGGTAGAGGCCGCGGATCAGGCAGACGAGCGCGGTGGCGAAGAAGATGCCGTATGCGATGTGCAGCGCGGTCAGGACCCCGTACATGGCGGCGACCCCGCCGCCGAAGGCGACCTGCGCCCACGGCTTGGAGGGAGTGGTGCCCGGGTCGGTGATCATGTAATTGGTGAAGAGGACGAACGCCACGCCGGTCATCATGGCGAGGCCGCCGGAGATGGACGTGCCGAGGACGAGTCCGCGGATGACCGCCTGCAGGGCGAAGCCGATGACCCAGGCGGCGATCAGCCACATCCGGCCGGTGAGCTTGGAGTTCAGCAGCGTGCCGGCGGTGATGATGATGGCCGGGATGAGCCAGTCGATGGGCGTCTCGACGTACTCGGTGAAGTGGTACGGGGGCGCGATGCTGGCCCAGGGGAAGAGCAGCAGGATGATGGCGATGCCGAAGTTCGACGGGTTCATGTAGTGCCGGAGCCGGCCCCGGACGGGCGCGCGCAGCACCCACTTGGTGCCGACGGCGACGATGACGCCGAAGATCATCACCCAGACGCGGTCGTTGACGTAGGTGAGCATGTTGAGCGCGAGGCCGGTGATGTGCGCCGGGTAGAGGAACTCCAGCAGGCCGCGGAAGCCGCCGTCCAGGAAGCGGGGGGCGCGGCGCTCGGCCTTGGCGGCGACGACCTCCAGCACGATCTCGGTGGTGTAGGCGGTGGCGAGCGCGATCAGCGGCCAGGTCCACGGCTGTTCGAAGCCGAGGACGGTGTAGCCGAGGAGGTTGAAGATGCTGATGGAGATGGCGAAGCGGCGCAGGGCGGTGACGACTTTGGGGTCGTGGCGTGGTGCTGCTGCTGTGGCGGGCAACTGCCCTGACTTGTCGGACATGTGCGTCACTTCTCCTTCGCCTCGGTGTCGAGCTGGACGGTGTGCCGGCCGCCGGTCAGCCGTAGCGAGCCTTCCTGCGGGTCGCCGGCCCGGTCGCGCCAGCTCAGCCGGACGTCGAGCAGCTGCGAGCCGTGCTCGCCGAGGCCGATGTGCACCTCGTGGCTGCGCTTGCCGGAGTGCCCGCCGCCGCCGTCGACCCGGGAGATCCGCCGGGTGCCGTCGGGCAGGGTCACCTCGACCTGGGCGTCGACCACCGGGGCGCCGTCGGGGTGGACGAGCTTGAGGGCGAGACTGCTGCGCCCGCTGGGGCTCTGGTTGCTGTAGAAGACGGGCTGGTCCCACTGGCGGGCGACCGCGAGGTCGAGCCGGCCGTCGCCGTCGGCGTCGCCGGTGGCGATGCCGCGGGTGGGGACGGGCGCGCCGAGACCGAGCTGCTGCCCGAGGTTGGTGTAGCGGCCGTTGTCGCCCTTGGCGAAGAAGTGGAGCCGCTGGTCGCCGCCGATGTCGTCGCCCTCGTTGACGTTGGGCCAGAAGAACGGGTTGGACGTCAGCGCGTCGTTGGCGGTGGCGAGTTCCTGGAGCTGGGGCCAGCGGTTGGTCTTGCCCTTGACGAATCCGGTGGCCTGGACGATCTCCAGGTCGCCGTCGTTGTCGAAGTCGCCGCTCTTGACGTCCCAGCCCCAGCCGGACCAGGCGGTGCCCAGCGGGGCACTGCGGTCGGTGTAGGGGGCGACGCCCTTCTTGAACTCGTCGCGCAGGGCCCCGCGGTCCTTCACCTCGTTGGTGAAGTGGAAGTTGGACTCCTGGATGCCGAACGACGTGGTGATGTTGCTGACGAACATGTCGTACAGCCCGTCACCGTCGAGGTCGCCGAAGTCGACGCCCATGCCCTTGAAGGAGCTGCGGCCCAGCTGCTTGGACCGGGGTGTGAGGGCGTCCCGCCGGCCGTCGACCACGGCGAACTCGATCCGGCCGGGGCGGGACTTGTTGTAGAGCAGCTTGGAGGTGCCGAAGTCGTGTGCCAGGTACAGCTCGGGAAGCAGGTCACCGTCGAGGTCGGCGGCGGAGGCGGCCAGGGTCCAGCCGTTGCGGACGCTCTCCGGGAGCGCGTCGCGGGCCTCCTCGAAGCCCTTTCCGGTGCCGCGGAAGATGAAGTCCTCGCCGCCGTTGCTCGCGTGCGACAGGGAATGGTTCATCTCCACTCCGCCGTCCTTGGTCGGGTCCAGGACGGGGCTGTCGGGGAAGTAGTTGCCGATCAGGACGTCGTCGTGGCCGTCGCCGTCGAAGTCGCCGACGGTGGCGGCGTTGGTGTTCCACTGCGGGCCGGTGTAGGTCTCCTTGCCCACTCCGGAGACCAGCTCCACCGGGTCGAAGGAGGTCGCGGCGAGCGCCGGGGCGCCCGCGCCGGGTGCGCCGGCCGTGTCCGCCTTGGCCTGGAAGATGATCGGGGTCCGGCCCCAGTAGTAGACGAGCAGGTCGGTCCGGCCGTCCTCGTTGAAGTCGCCGGGGACGCAGCCCATCGGGGCCATGGTGTCGGTCATGGGCCGGGGCGCGGGGTCGAGCGCGAACGCCCGGTAGCGGGTGTCGTTCCGGCCCGGGGTCGGGGTGACGACCACCTGGTCGATCCGCGGGTCGGTGATGCACAGGTCGTTGGGCAGTCCGTCGCCGTCGACGTCGTTCATGGCGATGGCGGCGCCGACGGAAGAAATCCACGCGTCGATTCCCTTGTACGCCTTGTTCACTTCGCGGATGGACTGGTGCCGATATCCCGCGGGCATGGCGACGGACATGGGGGTGAACGCGTAGTCCTCGGCCATGCGGGAGGATTCCGCCGCCGATGTGGTCGGTAATTGCACGGCGTAGAAGACACTCACCATGGCGGTGAGCGCGACAATTCCGGGGAGTTGGCTGCGCAGCCGGGAGCTCACTGCCATTTCGGTCTAGCGCTCCTCTCGGGAGACGAATGCGGCGGCGATGTCCTGTCGCCATTTCTCGTAGCCGGAGCCGTCCGGCGCGGCCGGGCCGGCGGGCTTGGTGGCGCGGCACAGCGCCGCGGCCTCGGCGGGGCTGATGCCGCACAGCGCGCCCACCGCGACCTCGGTCTGCGCGACCGTCAGGCCGGCCTTCTCGCGGGCCTCGGCGGCGAACGCGGCGCCCTGCCGCAGCTGCGGCAGGTACGGTCCGGCGCGCCGGGCCAGCTGGGCCAACTCGCCCTCCTCGGCACCGCAGGCGTAGGCGGCGGCCAGTCCGGTACCGCTGAACAGGTCGGCGCGGCGGCCCTCCGGGAACTTCTCGATCAGGGTGGCCGCGAGGTCCGGCTCGGTGCCCGCCACGAACCACAGGGCCCGGCCGATGCCCTGGTCGACCGCGCGCCGGGCATACTCCGGGGAGCCCCAGGACCAGGCGAACCGCGGCTCCTCGTACTGGCTGTGGACATACTTCTCGGTCTTGAAGTACGCCTGGTGGAAGCCGTATCCGTCCAGCACGAGCCAGCGGATCAGCGGGTCGGTGCGGCTCAGGTCGGGCCACAGCGGGCGCGGCAGCCGGGCCATGGCCCAGCCGATGCCGACGTAGGCCATGTAGATGTGGTCGCGGCCGTGGCCGGCCAGCAGGCCCGGCAGCCGGGTCCCCCGGCTGCCGGGCAGTGCGTCCAGCACGGTGGCGCCCATCGCGGCGCCCTCGTAGGCGAATCCGCGGAAGCGGGTGGGCAGCCGGTCGAGGCGGTCCTCAAGTTCGGCGGTGGTACGCACTTCCACGGCGTGGCCGTAGCCCTCGAGGAAGTACCGACCCACCGTCTCCAGCAGCTCCTGCGCGGCCGGGCTCTTCTTGTGGAAACCTCGGACATCAAGGCTTGTCGCAGAAATACCGGGTGTCAGAATACGGCGCCGCAGCGCACGCAGATTTGCCGACATGGAGCTCTACCACCCCTCGGATAAGGCGCACCACTCGTGCCTGCGTAACGTGCTTGCGAATCTACACATCGCGGCCGAAGCGGCGTCTACTTCATTTGTGCTCAACCGGCCATTTCCGCCAGGCGCTCGCGCACGTTCCGGCGCCACTGCTCGTACGCCGGCCGGCCCGGCCCGGCCGCCCGGTCGGCGGTGCAGTCGTCGGCGAGGGCCACGGCCTTGCCGATGTCGAGCCCGGCCAGGGCGGTCAGGGCGGTGTGGGTGTGCTCGGGCACGGTGCCGGACTGGGCGCGGGCCTTGGCGGCGAAGACGGCCCCCTGGGCCAGCTCGCCGGCGTGCTCGCCGGCCGCTCGCCGCAGCGCCTCCAGGCCCGCCGGCGGGCAGCACCCGGCGAAGGTCGCGGCGAGCCCGGCACCGCTCCACAGGTCGGCGTGCCGCTCGCTCGCGAAGCGGCCGACGGCGGCGGCCACGGCGGGCGCGTTCGCGCCGTGGATGAACCACAGGGCCCGGCCGATGCCCTGGTCCACGGCGCGCCCGAAGTAGTCCGGGTCGCCTTCCCACGGGTACGGCGGCAGACGCTTCTGTCCGTCGACGACGGCCGCGGTGTCGAAGTAGGCCCGGTCGAAGCCGTAGCCGTCGACGACCAGCCAGCTCATCTGCGGGTAGTCGGCGCCGGCCAGGTCGGGCACGGCCTTCCGCCACAGCGGGCGGGGCAGCCGGGCGAGAGCGAACCCCACGCCGATGTAGGCGAGGAAGATGTGCGGGCGGGCGGGGCCCAGCAGCAGCCGGCGGGTGCGCCCGCCGCGGCCGGGTCCCATCGCGTCCCGGACGGTGAGGGCCATCGCGGCCCCCTCGTAGGCGAAGCCGCGCAGGTCCGGCTCCATCAGCCGGATCCGGAGCTCGGTGTCCGTGTCCGCCCGGCCGGGGCCCGGTGTGCCGGGGTCGTCGACGGCCCATTCGAAACCGCACACGACCGCCTGCGGGATCGCCTCCAGCCGGTGCGTGGCCTCGTTGCGCTCGACCGGGAACCCGCGGGCGGCGAAGCCCACGTCGATGGCGGTCGGAGCCATCAGCAGCCTGCGCAGCGATCCGAGAAGGGTCGGCATGGTCGGTTGCCTCCAGTTGCTCGCCACGGTCGGGTACGGGCCCCATCGTGGAACCGGCCCTGCCGGGCGGGCATCTCTGCGCGTGCGCTTTGGGGGTGTCCGGCGGATCACGGCCGGGCCTGACGCACCGGGCGTCGGGATCGATGTGGCCCGGATGCATCGGGCTAACCCGCTGGCCACAGACCTGAAACGGTGACCCGCGAAGTCCGGGCCTAGGTGACCGGCCCGCTCCCGGCCGCTCTGCGGGCCAGCCGGCCCAGGGCGATGCGCAGGGCGTCCGCGAGGAGTTCGCCGGGCGGGACGTCGGCCAGCAGCCGGCCGTACTCGGCGGTCCGCCGCGCGGCCGGGTCGGCCTCGGCCGCCTCGATGGCTCCGACGATGTCCCGTACCTCGCGCAGGGAGTGGCCGCCGACCTCGACCAGGGCCCGGATCAGGGCGAGCCGGCGGACCTGGCCCGCGTCCTCGGCGGCCTCGTCGTCCGGGCCGGGCAGCAGCCCCTCGCAGATGTAGCGGTCGATGGTCGACACGGGAACGCCGGAAACGGCGCTGAGTGCTGAAACGCGCACGTGACGCACCTCATTTCCGCAGCGGCCCGGAGCAGCAGTGGAGCAGCGATGGAACAGCGACGATGTCCAAGGTAGCTGGCCGGAATCCGGCGGCTCGTCTTCCATGTTGCCGGGTCCTGCGAGCCCCCGCGTCAGCGCACCCAGCGCGCGGTGACCTCCTCGTTCGCGACCGGCCGCGCGCAGTCCGCGCAGGTCAGCTCGGCGTGCACGGGGCCGCCGCAGCCGATGTGCTCGGTGCGCCGCGGCGGGCCCTCCGGTCCGGCCGCATGGCGCTCGCCCCACTGCATGAGCGCCGCCACCACCGGCGTCAGGTCGCGGCCCCTCGCGGTGAGTTCGTAGCTGTGGCGGGTCGGCCGCTGCTGGTAGGCGACCCGTTCCAGGATTCCGTACGCGACCAGGTGGTTGAGGCGGTCGGTGAGGACGTTGCGGGAGATCCCGAGCTCCTCGATGAACGCGTCGAACGTGTTGATGCCGAGGAGGACATCGCGGACGATGAGCAACGTCCAGCGCTCGCCCACGACTTCGAGTGCCTGGGCGAGCGAACAGTCCTGCCCTTCATACGTGCGCCTGAGCATTCGGCCATGCTAACTCGGCACCCGGTGGCGGCAATCGGGCAATCGGAGAGAAGACGGTCCGGCGCACCGGCTGCTGAGATGACGATCCTGACACCAATCGTGGAGGTGGACGTTGACGACCGAGCTGGCGGTGGCGGGAGGGCTGCGGAGTACGGTGGCCGCCCTCAACAGCCGACTGCACCGAACCGGACTCCGGATCTTCCTGGTGATCGTCCTCGCGCACTGGGGTGAGCATGTGGCGCAGGCGGTCCAGATCTACGTCCTGGGCTGGCCGCTGCCCGAGGCCCGCGGGCTGCTCGGGGTGCCGTTCCCGTGGTTGGTCACCTCGGAGTGGATGCATTACGGCTACGCCCTGGTCATGCTCGTCGGGTTCCTGCTGCTGCGGCCCGGGTTCGACGGCCGGGCCCGCACCTGGTGGAACGTGACCCTCGCCATCCAGGTGTGGCACCACCTGGAGCATCTGCTGCTGCTCCTCCAGGCGCTCACCGGGGAGCACCTCGCCGGCAAGGCCGCGCCGACAAGCATCATCCAGCTCCTGGTGCCCCGGGTGGAACTCCACCTGTTCTACAACGCGCTGGTCACGCTGCCCATGATCGTGGCCATGGTGCTGCACAACCGCAGCGGCGGTCCGCGCTGCTCCTGCGCCGAGTGATGCGGGCGTCGACCGAACCGGCGTCGTCCGAACCGGCACCGCCCCGCCCGGTGTCCACCGCCGTGCCCGCGCCCCGCGCGCGTGCCCGGCGGCCTTCGCGTGTCACCTCCGCCGCGCTGCTCGCGGTGGCCTGCCTGTGCCTTTACGTCGGGCTGTCCAATCTGGGGCCGGCGCTGCGCGCGGCCACGGCCAGCGGGGTGGCCGGCACGTTCACGGCGGAACGGCTGGACTGTGTGCGGCATCCCGGGCACGAGACCTGCACCTGGTCCGGCCGGTTCCGGGCCGTGGACGGCCCGGGCGAGCGGCCCGGAGTCGCCCTGTACGGCAGCGGGCGCGGCGCGCTGCGGGCCGGGCAGAGCGTCCCCGCGCTGGATGTCGGCAACGCGGGGCGGGTGTACCGGCCGCAGGGGTCCCGGGAGTGGATCTTCACGCTGGTGCTGCTGGTCTCCGGTTACGGGCTGCTGGTGCAGCTCGCCCGGCGCCATCTGACGCCGCCGCGGACCGTCTGACGCCTTCGGCCGGCTCCCGCCCGCGTGGCGGGAGCCGGCCGAGGTGTGTCCGGCGCGGGCTACCCGGCGGCGGCCACGACCGCGTCCGCGGCGGTCTCCGTCCCGGTGTCGCCGTACGCTTCACGCAGCGCTCCGTGCAGGTGCTCGGCCAGCGCCGCCACGGTGGGCTTCGCCCACAGGATGGTCGGCGGCAGGTCGAGCCCGTACCGGCGGCGCAGCCGGACCCGCAGGGCGACGGTCATCACCGAGTCCACGCCGAGTTCGACGAGCGGGCGCTTGAGTTCCACGTCCGCCGCGTCGAAGTTCAGCTCGGCGGCCACCTGTTCCCGTACGTCCGCGGTGACCTGCGCCAGCTGCTCCGCGTCGTCGAGGCCCTCGGTGTCGAGGGCGAACAGCTGGCCGCCCGCCGCTTCCGCGTGCTGGTCGGAGGCGGCCAGCTCCCGGAACATCGGCAGCCGCGGTGCGTGCGGCGGCATCGGCAGCACCCGCAGTACGGCCTGGTAGTCGGACCGGAAGCGGTCGCCGAAGGCCCAGGCGGCGAATGCCTCGGACACCGATACGGCCTCCAGGCCGCGCGAGTTGGCCTCCAGCATGGTGGTCGCGATGTCGGAGGACAGGCCGAGACCGCGCCAGGCCGTCCAGCCGAGGCTGACCGTCTCGGTGTGCCCACCGGAGTTGCGGTGTGCGGCCAGTGCGTCGAGGAAGGAGTTCGCCGCCGCGTAGCCGGCCTGCCCGGACAGCCGCGCGAACTGCCCGCACGACGAGAACAGCACGAAGAAGTCGAGGCTGCCGGGCGGGAAGAGCCGGTGCAGCACCAGCGTGCCGCCGACCTTCGGCGCGAGCACCTCGCGCAGTCCGTCCGGCTCGACCTTGTCGACGAGCGCGTTGTTGACCACGCCGGCGGCGTGCACGATGCCGCGTACGGGCGGCAGCCCGAGCGCGCCGGGGGCCAGGGCTGCGGCGACCTGTTCGGCGTCGGTGATGTCGAGGGCGAGCACCCCGACGGTGACGCCGAGGGCCTCCAGCGCGAGCACGCTGTCGATCTGGCGCCGGACCTCGGGGTCGGACACGGCCGGCCAGTCGCCGCGTGGCGGCAGCCCGCGCCGGCCGACCAGCAGCAGCCGGCGGGCGCCCCGGCCGACCAGCCAGCGGGCGACCTCCAGGCCGAGCGCGCCCAGGCCGCCGGTGATCAGTACGGTGCCGGCCGGCGAGCACTGCAGCGGCGTGCCGTCCGCGGTGCGTTCGATCCGGCTCAGTCGCGCGCCCTCGGCGCCCGCCTCGGTGAGGGAGATGACGTCCTCCTGGCCGGCGGCGGTGCGCAGCAGGGTGAGCAGCCGTTCTCCGGTGTCCGGTGCCAGGGCGTCGATGTCGACGGCCCCGCCCCAGAGTTCGGGGTGGTCGCCGGCGATGATGCGGGACACTCCCCAGAGCGGGCCGTGGGCGACGCTCCGTTCGTCAGCCGCGGCACGGACTCCGCTGGTCAGGCACCACACCCGGTGGGGTGCGAGCGGTGACGTGGCGTGCGCGCGTACCTCGGCGACCCGCTGTACGGCGCGGATCAGCGACCAGGTGATCCGCTCGGTGGCGGTCTCCAGCGGTTCGTCGTGCGGCGGGAGGCCGGGGACCACGAGGACCGCGCCGGGACGGGCGAACAGCTCGGGCCGCAGGTCGAGTTCGGGGCCGGTGCCGAGTATCTCGGCGGGGGTGCCGGCCGCCTCGAACTGCTGGGCCAGCCGGGCGGTCTGACAGGGGTCGCCGACCAGCAGCACCCGCTCCACGGCGGTGTCCCCGTCGTCCGGTCCGGCGGCTGCCCGGGCCGCAGACCCGGTGGGCAGCGGGCGCCAGACGACCTCGTGGACCAGGTCGCGGGGCAGGACGGCGGTCCCGAGGTGTTCCACGGCGGCGAACCGCAGCCCGGTGACCTCGCAGACGGTGTCGCCGTGTTCGTCGGCGACGCGGACGTCGACGGTGTCGTGCGGGGAGCGGGGCGAGCGGGTGGCGTGGACGAGGATCCGGGCGGGCGGTTCGCCGTGCCAGATGACCTTGTCGATGGACCGGGACATCCACAGCACGGTGGCGTCGCCGGGCGACACGACCATGGCGCTGATGGTGAGGGCGCCGTCGATCACGTGTGCCCAGCTGCTCGCCCGGGCCGCGCCGCGTTCGATCACCAGGTCGGCGAGCTGTTCCTCGTCGTCGTGGCGCAGTTCGGCCAGGTCCCAGGGGAAGGCGTAGCCCTCGACTCCCATCCGGGCGAACATCTCGTCGGCCTTGGTGAGGGAGCCGTGCGGCAGCCGGGTCCGCAGGGCGTCGAGGTCGAGACGGCCGGCCGGCGGCTCCAGCCCCGGCGCGTGGTTCGCCGTGGAGTGGGTGATCCATTCCTCGCCGTCGCCGTCGCTGTCGTCCGCGCCGGGGTCGTCGGCGAGCCGGGTGGCCAGCGACAGCTGCCTGCCTTCTCGTACGACCTGCACCACGCGGGGCGGTTCGACGGCCAGCGGGGTGCGGAGCACGATGTCGGTGAGCGCGCCGGGCCCGTCCGCCTGGGCGGCGGCCACAAAGGTGTTGATGATGGAGGCGGCGGGGGTGACCTCGACGCCGACCAGGCCGTGGCTCTGCGGGTAGGGGCGGGTGTCCAGGTCGAGGCGGGTCTGCCAGACCTGTCGGGCGGGCGAACCGCTGACGGTCATCCGGCCGCCGAGCAGGGTGTGGCTGTGCGGGTCGTGGCCGCTGCCCAGGCCGGTGTCGGCCGCGGTGCCGGGGAAGATCCAGTACGGCCGGTGCTGCCACACGGCGGCGGGCAGCGGGAGCAGCTCGCCGGTGCCGTGGTCGGGGCGGAAGTCGACGGCCGCGCCGGCGCAGTGCAGTGCGGCGAGGTTGCCCAGCAGGGTGGCGGTCTCGTCGGTGTCCCGGCGGAGGGTGGCGGCCACCGTCGCGTCCTCGATGCCGAGGTACAGCAGGGTCTCGCGGATGGAGTGGGCCACGACCGGGTGCGAGGAGATCTCCAGGAACCGCCGGTGGCCGTCGGCCACGGCGGCCTGCACCGCCTCGGTGAAGCGGACCGGACGGCACAGGTTCGCCACCCAGTAGCCGCCGTCCCGGGGGGCCGTCGAGCGCGGGTCGGCCAGGGCGGTGGTGTAGAGCGGGATCGCCGGGGGCCGCCGATCGAGCCGGCCGGCGGCGGCCTCGACCTCGGCGGCGACCTCGTCCACATGGGCGCTGTGGAAGGCGATGTCGGAGTCCACCGGCCGGATCCAGATGCCCGATTCGGCCCAGGCCCGGCTGATCCGCTCGACCGCGTCCCGGTCGCCGGAGACGACGGTGGCCCGCGGGTCGGCGGAGATCGCGGCGGTGACTCCGGCCAGCCCGGCGAGGCGCTGCTCGGCCTCGGTGAACGGCAGGCCGGCCATGGCCATGGCGCCCCGGCCCTCCAGTCGCTGGAGAGCGGCGGCCCGGCGGCAGGCGAAGCGGGCGGCCTCGGTTCGATCGAGGGCGCCGGCGGTGACGGCGGCGGCGATCTCGCCGACGGAGTGGCCGATGACCGCACCGGGGGTCAGGCCGCGGCTGTGCCAGACGTCGGCGAGGCCGATCTGGACGGCGAAGGTGAGGGCCTGGATGTGGGCGGCGGTCCAGGGGCCGCCCTCGGTGAGGGCCTCGCGCGGGGTCCAGCCGAGCTCGGCGCGGAACACTTCGGCGAGACCGTCGACGGCGGCGGCGAAGACGGGCTCCTCGGCGAGCAGCCCGCGTCCCATGCCGGACCACTGGGCGCCGTGTCCGGAGAACACCCAGACGACGTCGCCCGCGCTGCCGGGTGTGGTGCGGCCGGTGGCGATGCCGGTGCCGGTGCGGCCCTCGGCGAGGTCGCGGAGCCGCTCGGTGAGCTGCTCGGCGGAGTCCGCGACCACGGCGGCCCGGTGGGCCAGGTGGGAGCGGCGCACGGCCAGGGTGTGGCCCACGGAGGCGAGGTCCGTGCCGGGGTGTGCGGCCAGCCAGTCGGCCACCGCGCCGGCCAGCGCACGGGTGCCGGCCTCGGTGGCGGAGGAGAGCGGGTGGACGGTCGCCCGCCGGGCCGGGCGGGCTCCGGTCGCCGGCGCCGCGTCCTCGGCGGCGGGGGCGGGGACGGGCGGCTCCTCCAGGATGACGTGGGCGATGGTGCCGCCGACTCCGTAACTGGACACGCCGGCCCGGCGGATCCGGTCGTCGGCCGCGGGCCACGGCTTGAGCTCGTCGACCAGGCGCAGCCCGCAGGTGTCCCAGTCGACGGCGGGGTGGGGTTCGCGGTGCAGGCTGGGCGGCAGCTGTCCGTGGCGCAGCGCCAGAACGGTCTTGATCACCCCGGTGATGCCCGAACCGCCTTCCACATGGCCGACGTTGGGCTTGACCGAGCCGATCAGGCAGGGGTCCTCCGCGGACCGGTCGGCGCCGAACACGGCGGCCAGGGCGGCGATTTCCTCGCCGTCCCCGGTGGGTGTGCCGGTGCCGTGGGCCTCCACGTAGTCCACTCCGGCCGGGGCGATGCCGGCCCGCCGGTAGATCTGCCGCAGCATGTGTTCCTGGGCGTCGCGGTTGGGCGCCATCATGCCGTCGGAACGGCCGTCCTGGTAGACGCCGCTGCCGCGGACGACGGCCTGTACGGGGTCGTTGTCGCGCAGCGCCTCGGACAGCCGCTTGAGGACGATCACTCCGGCGCCCTCGCCGCGTCCGTAGCCGTCGGCGTCCTTGTCGAACGCCTTGCTGCGGCCGTCGGGCGACATGGCCCCGGCGCCGTCCAGGGCGACGTTGAGGGCCGGAGTGGCCATGATGTTCAGGCCGCCGACCACGGCCAGCGGGGCCTCGCCCGACAGCAGTGCCTGGCAGGCCAGGTTGAGCGCGGTGAGCGACCCCGCGCAGGCAGTGTCGACGGCCATGCTCGGGCCGCGCAGGTCCAGGAAGTACGACACCCGGTTGGCTATCCCGTAGAAGGTGGTGCCGTTGACGGCGTAGGCGCCGGTCCGGGGGATGTCCTCCAGGAGCCGGCGCCCGTAGTCGTTGGAGTTCGCGGCGACGTACACGCCGGTGTCGCTGCCGCGCAGCGCGAGCGGCGGCAGGCCCGCGTCGGCGAGCGCCTCCCAGGTCAGTTCGAGCATGAACCGCTGCTGGGGGTCGAGGAAGTCGGCCTCGCGGGGCGAGATCCCGAAGAACTCGGCCTCGAATCCCTCTATGTCGTCGAGGAAAGCGCCCTTGAGAATGGTCTGGCGCATGATGGCGGTCGCCTGCGGGCTGCCCGACGCGTATGGCTTCCAGCGCTTCTCCGGCATGTCGCCGACCGTGCTCTTGCCGTTGGCGAGAAACTCCCAGAACTTCTCGGGCGAGGTGAGATCCGGGGCGAACCTGCAACTCATTCCAATGATGGCAATCGCTTCGTCCGATGGTGCCTTTTTCGTCAAGTCCTCGCTCCTGTTCAGATCTCCGAACCAGAATCGGGAAGAGCTCGTGCGAGGGCGCGCCCGCCCCACTGAGGCAAAGGCTGTGCCCGCCGGGGATGTCCTGACAACTTCTGACGTGCGGCGTGCGCGGGGCTCCATGAGGGGGACGGAATACCGCAATTGACGAGTCGACTGGGCCACCGGATATCCCTAGGCTGCGCGGCACGCACGCCTTCCGTCGCGTTCCGTCCGTCGAGTTCAGGAGCACGCCATGTCCGAGACTGCGGTGAAGCCTTCCCGTTCCGGGGCCGTTCCGTGGCCCGCCGAGGTCGCCGCCCGCTATGCCGCCGAGGGCTACTGGGAAGGGCTTTCGCTGGGCGCGCACCTGGCGGCGACCGCCCGCCGGACACCGGACGCCATCGCCCTGGTCGACGGGCCGTTACGGATCTCCTTCCGCGAGCTGATGGCGCGCGCCGACGGGGCCGCGGGCCGGATGCGCGGCTTGGGCATCGGCGCCGACGACCGGGTGGTCATCCAGCTGCCCAACTGCTGGGAGCATGTGGTGATGACGGTGGCGTGCCTGCGGCTGGGCGCGCTGCCGGTGTGGGCGCTGCCGCAGCACCGGCACCACGAGATGTCCGGAGTGGTCGCCCACGCGCAGGCCAGGGCGCTCGTGGTGCCCCGGGTGCTCAAGGGCTTCGACCACGAGGCGATGGCGCACGAGATCGTCGCGGCGGTCCCGGCGGCCCGGCACGTCATCGTGGCGGGAGACCCGGCCGACGGCGACGGGGCGGAGCGGCCGGGCAGGCCGGGCAGCCTGTCGCTCACCGAGCTCTGCGCCCCGGCCGACGATCCGGCGCGAGCCGCCGAGGAATGCGACAAGGCGGCCCCGGGCGGCGACGACATCGCCATGTTCCTGCTGTCCGGCGGCACCACGGGAGTGCCCAAGCTGGCCGCGCGGACCCACAACGACTTCGCGTACGTGATCAAACGGGCCGGTGAGATCTGCGCGTTCGGCCCGGACACCGTCTACCTCGCCGTGCTCCCGCTGGGCCACGGCTTTGTGTACGGCGGGCCCGGCGTGCTCGGCGCGCTGCTGGCGGGGGGCCGGGTGGTGATCGGCTCCTCGCCGGCCCCGGAGGTCGCGTTCGAACTGATCGAGCGCGAGCGGGTCACCGCCACATCGGTGGTCCCGCCGGTGATCGGCCGCTGGCTGGACCACCGCGCGGAGCACCTGGACGCCGGCCTCGCCTCGCTGCGGCTGGTCCAGGTCGGCGCGGCCCGGCTGACGCCGGAGCTGGCGGCACGGATCCGCCCCGAGCTGGGCTGTGCCCTCCAGCAGGTGTTCGGCATGGCCGAGGGACTGCTCTGCCTGACCCGGCTGGACGACCCGGACGAGGTGGTCCACCACACCCAGGGGCGGCCGATCTCCCCCGCCGACGAGATCCGGGTGGTGGGACCCGACGGGGAGCCGGTGCCGGCCGGCGAGCCCGGGCTCCTGCTGACCCGCGGCCCCTACACGCCGCGCGGCTACTACGACTCGCCGGCCGTGGACGCGCGGGCGTTCACCACGGACGGCTGGTACCGCACGGGCGACGTGGTGCGCCGGACACCGGACGGCAACCTGGTGGTGACCGGCCGGGAGAAGGACGTCATCAACCGGGGCGGGGAGAAGATCTACGCGGAGGAGGTCGAGGAGTTCGCCCTCCGGGTGGCCGGAGTCGCCGAGGCCGCGGCCGTGGCCCTGCCCGACCCCGAACTCGGCGAGCGCATCTGCCTGTTCGTCGTCCCGGACCCGGCCGCGGCCGGCCGGCCGGTGAACCTCGGCGACGTACGGGCCGTGATGAGGGCCGCCGACGTGGCGTCCTTCAAGGTGCCCGAACGGCTGCACACCCTGCCGTCCCTGCCGCGCACCCCGCTCGGCAAGGTCGACAAGAAGCGGCTGCGGGCCGACGCGGTCCGGTTGTCGGCCGCGCCGGCCGGGTCCGCCGCGACGGCCGCGGCGGACCCGGCCGGCCACTGAGCGAACGCGCCGAAAGGGACGCCCCCATGGAGATCGCCGCCCCGGTTCCCCCGCTGTCGTCCCACGCGGTGCTGCTGTTCCTCGCCTCGGTCACCGCGCTGCTGGCCACGGCCCGGCTGCTGGGCGCGCTCGCCCAGCGGGCCGGGCTGCCCGCCCTCACCGGCGAGCTGACCGCCGGTGTGCTGCTCGGCCCGAGCGTGCTGGGCGGGGTGGCGCCGGGCGTGGCGGCGGCCGTCCTGCCCGGCCCGGCCGGGCAGCTGGCGCTGCTCGACGCGGTGGGCCAGCTCGCGGTGCTGCTGCTGGTGGGCGTCACCGGTACGCACCTGGACCTGCGGGTGCTGCGCTCACGGGCCCGGGCCGCGGTCCTGGTCAGCCTGTGCGGGCTGGTGGTTCCGCTGGCACTGGGCGTGGCCACCGGACTGGTGCTGCCGGACGGGCTGGCCGGACCGCAGGCCGACCGGTGGCTGTTCGCGGTGTTCATGGGGGTGGCCATGTGCGTGACGGCGATCCCGGTCATCGCCAAGACCCTGTCGGACCTGCGGCTGGCCCACCGTACGGTCGGGCAGCTGATCCTGTGCGCGGGCCTGGTCGACGACGCCGTGGGCTGGCTGCTGCTGTCCGTGGTGGCGGCCGGGGCCACGGCCGGACTGACCCTGTCCGGGGTCGCGGTTCCGGTGCTGCTGCTGGCCGGGTTCGTGGCCGTGGCCGCGACCGCGGGGCGGGTGCTGGTACGCCGGCTGATGGAGCGGGCGGCACGCCACCCGGAGCCGGGGCCGGCCGTGGCCACCGCGGTCGTGCTGGTCCTCGGCGCCGGCACGCTCACCCACGCCATGGGCATGGAGCCGCTGCTGGGTGCCTTCGCGGCCGGACTGCTCATCGCCGGGGCCCCGGCCGCCCAGCCGAAGCTGGCGCCGCTGCGCACGGTCGTGCTGTCGGTGCTGGCCCCGCTGTTCCTCGCCACCGCGGGACTGCGGATGGACCTGAGGGAGCTGGCCGACCCGGCCACCGCCCTGGCCGCCGCCGCGCTGCTCGCGGTCGCGGTCCTCGGCAAGTTCGCGGGGGCGTACCTGGGGGCCCGGCTGGGCGGGCTGAGCCGCTGGGAGGGCCTGGCGCTGGGGTCCGGGATGAACTCGCGCGGGGTGGTGGAGGTGGTCATCGCCATGGTCGGGCTGCGCCTGGGGGTGCTCGGCGAGGCCGCGTACACGGCGGTCGTCCTGGTGGCGATCGCCACCTCGCTGATGGCGCCGCCGCTGCTGCGGCTGACCATGGCGCGGGTCGCCCGTACCGAGGAGGAGCAACTGCGGCTGCTCGACCACGAGTCGTGGCAGGGACGCGGACCGGACGGCAGCGCGGTGCCCGGCGGCCCGGGCAGCGCGCGCTGACCGGAGCGGGTCCCGGCCCGGACAACGCACGCCCGCCCGGTCCCGCGGACGCCAGCGCACGTCAGGAGATGCCCGTGCCTCCGGGCGGCGCCGATAATCACAGCGGAGCGCGGACGCCCCGACGGGGGCGCGACCCGCGCGCGGCCCGCGACGGGCCCCGCGTTGCGCCCGCCGCCCGGCCGGCACGGCGATGAGTACCCGCCGGCTGCTCCGCCGGATGCGCCGCGCCCGAGCACCTCTCGCACTCACCCGCGTCACGCGACTCGAGGAGGACTTCCGTGGCACGTCCAGTCCAGAAGATCGTGATAGTCGGCGGCGGTACGGCCGGCTGGCTCTCCGCGGCCTACCTCAATCGCGCGTTCGGCAGCAAGGTCGAGATCACCCTCGTCGAGTCGGCCCGGATCGGCCGGATCGGGGTCGGTGAGGCCACCGTGCCGACCCTGCGCACCACCCTGGCCTTCCTCGGCATGAAGGAAGAGGACTGGATGCCGCGGACCAACGCGTCGTTCAAGTCCGCGGTCCGGTTCAACGACTGGCGCACCCCCCACCCCGGCACCGACCGGCACACCTACTACCACCCGTTCTTCACCGTGCCCGAGCCGCCGGTGCCCAGCTACGAGCGGCCGTTCCACAAGCGGTTCGGGCGGGGCGTGTCCCTGGCCCACTTCTGGACCAAGCTGCGACTGGCCGGCGACTCCCGGGTGCGGGAGACCTTCGGTGACGCCGGCATGGCGCTCCAGCACCTGTGCGAGCTGAACAAGGCCCCGAAGCCGCTGCCCGGATCGGGCGCCCCGGACCCCGGGTTCCGCTACGCCTACCACTTCGACGCCGCCCTGATGGCCGAGTACCTCCGGGACCTGGCCACCGAACGCGGCGTACGGCACGTGGTCGCCGATGTCACCCGGGTCACTCGCGACGGGCGCGGCCACATCGACAAGGTGATCACCGAAACCGGCGCCGAGCTCACCGGCGACCTGTTCCTGGACTGCTCAGGCTTCCGCGGCCTGCTGATCAACCAGACCCTGGAGGAGCCGTTCATCAGCGCGCAGGACTGGCTGCTGTGCGACTCCGCCATCGCTCTCCCGGCCGATCACCACCCCGACGGCATCCGCCCGTACACCGTCGCCAACGCCCGTCCGAACGGCTGGATCTGGGAGATCCCGCTCTTCCACCGCGAGGGCACCGGTTATGTGTATTCGAGCCGGACGACGACTCCGGACCAGGCCGAGCAGGACCTCCGCGACTTCCTGGGCCCGCGCGCCCATGACGTACCGGGCAATCACATCCGGATGCGGGTGGGCCACAACCGGCGCTCGTGGGTCGGCAACTGCATTGCGATCGGACTGTCGAGCTGTTTCGTGGAGCCGCTGGAGTCCACCACGATCGCCCTGATCGAATATCAGCTGGCGCTGCTGGTCCTGCATTTCCCGGATTCGGAGCTCGACGAGCGCCGGCAGGCCCGCTACAACGAGCTGATGGTGAACGCGTTCGAGGATCTGCGCGACTTCATCGTCATGCACTACGCCCTCACCGACCGCACGGACACCGAATTCTGGCGCGCGGTACGGGAGAACCCGATTCCCGACAGCCTCGCGGAGAAACTCACCGAGTACGCGGAGAGCGTCATCATTCCCGACGGCAGTCAGCTCCGACTCTTCGAGACGCGGAGCCTGTGGGCGATCCTGTCGGGAATGGACTTCCCGTTCACCAAGGCGCCGCCTTCGGTGGAGCTGATGAGCGACGACGCCGCCTGGCAGGCGTTCGAGCAGATCGACAAGGAGCGCGAGATCTACGCCGCCGCGCTGCCCGACAACCGCACCTACCTGAAGGCCATCCACGCCGGCCGGGCCGACTCGGCCTAGCCGCCGACGCCAGACGTACGAAAGCCCCCGGCGCCCGTCTCGGACGGGTGCCGGGGGCTTTGCCGTACCGGGTACCGGCTCAGCGCACTCGGGCCGGCTTGATCCGGGAGCGCAGGGTGAGGGCGGCCACCACCATGCCGAGGGCGACGAACACCGCGCAGGTGGTGAACGCCGCCTGAAGGCCCTCGGTCAGTCCGGCCGGACCCGGCTCAGGACCGCTGAACGTCGCCGTCATCGTGGTGACCACGGCCACGCCCAGCGCCCCGCCGATCTGCAGGGCGGCGACGATGAGCCCGGAGGCGACGCCGCTGGACCGCTCCGGTACGCCCGACAGCGCGGCGACCGACGCAGCGGCGGTGCCCGCGCCGAGCGCCGGCCCGAAGACGACCAGCCCCCACAGCACATCGCGGAGGTAACTGCCGTCCGCCGGAACCCGGGCCAGCAGCAGGCACCCGGCGCACAGCAGCACCAGGCACACGCCGACGACGGGCCGGAAGCCTATCCGGGTGACGACGCGCTGACCGGCGTAGGCCCCGACGAACGCCAGGAAGGACATCACCGACTGGAGCGCGCCGAACTCCATCGGCCCGTGGCCGAGCACGGCCTGGCCGTACACGGCGACACTGACCGACAGCGAGAAGGTCGCCATGCCCATGCAGAGCGTGACCAGGTTGCCGCCGGCCAGGGTGGAGCGCCGCAGCAGGGCCGGTGGCAGCAGGGGCGCCGCCGAGCGCCGTTCGACGGCCGCGAAGACCCCGGCGAGCAGGACCGCCGCGGCCAGCGGAAGCAGGGTCTGTCCGCTGGTCCAGCCCGATCCGGCGGCCCGGCTGACCGCGAGGATGACCAGCACCAGGGCGGCCGTACTGGTCAGCGCGCCGAGGACGCCGTACGGGCCGTGCTGCCCGGCGGCCTTGCTCTCACCGATCAGGACCGGCGTGAGCAGGAGCACGATCAGCGCCACCGGCACATTGATGAAGAACACCCACTGCCAGCCGGCCACTTCGGTGAACAGGCCGCCCAGCAGCAGCCCGACGGTGGCACCGATGCCCCCGATGCCCGCCCAGCCGGCCAGGGCGGTGTTGCGGTGCCTGCCCTCCGGGAAGGTGTTCAGCAGGATCGACAGGGCGGTGGGTACCATCAGCGCCGCCGCCACCCCGCCGACCGCGCGGGCCGCGATGACCACCCCGCCGGTCCAGGCCAGTCCGCTGGCCGCCGAGCTGAGGAGGAACAGCGTGGTGCCGGCCATGAACACCCGGCGGCGGCCGAGCCGGTCGGCGGCGCGTCCGCCGAGCAGCAGCAGGCCGCCGAAGGTGAGCAGCTTGGCGGTGAGCACCCACTGCGCGTCCACCGGGGCCATGCCGAGCTCGTTGGTCAGCTGGGGGAGGGCCAGGATCACACTCTGCGAGTCCAGCAGCACGACGAAGTTGGCGGCGCACAGCAGGACCAGCGCCGCCCAGCGCCGGCGCGGGACGGGGCCGGCCGGCGGGGCCGGTACGGGGGCCGGCCGTACGCCGGTCATCTCAGCTCCTCCGAGCGCGGCGCGGGGACCCGGGGTGCGGCCGGCGCGGCAGGCGCGGCAGGCGCGGCAGGCGCGGCAGGCGCGGCAGGCGCGGCAGGCGCGGCAGGCGCGGCAGGCGCGGCAGGCGCGGCAGGCGCGGCAGGCGCG
>NZ_JBWKDK010000001.1:0-133582 GCF_056436005.1 Streptomyces sp. NPDC043854 | reverse complement strand
CGGCAGGCTTCCGTCCGAACAGCACCCGCCCGACCATCGACGGCTTCATGAGCGACTGCGGCGGGTCCACCAGCGAGGCGGTCCGGATGAAGCCCCGTGCCACCACCGGGTCGTGGGCGGCGGCGGCCTGGACCCGGGGCATGTAGAGGTTGGCCATGCGGGTCGCGATCGTGCGCCGCCCGCGTACGGCGGGATAGCCGAGGTCGGCCGCGGCCGACATGGCCCACGGCGCGTCGATGACCTGTCCCAGGTCGCGGAAGTAGTCCGCCGATCTGGGCTCGCCGCCCTTGCCGACGTGCTCCGCGAGCACGGTCGCGCCCATCGCGGCGACCGTCATGCCCTGGGCGTAGACCGGGTTGAAGATGCAGGCCGCGTCGCCGAGGACGAGGTATCCGGCCGGGAACCGGCTCAGCCGCTCGTAGTGGTAGCGCACGCTCGCCGGGAACCGGAAGCTGTGGGCGGGGCCCCGCTGCTCGGCGTCCCGGACCGCCTCGTGGATCTGCGGCACCGGCAGCGAGGCGGCGTAGGCGAGGAAGCCCTCGCGGTCGGTGGGCGCGCGGTCGCCGAGGATGCCGGTCAGCGTGAGGGCGTACCGGTCAGCGAGCCGGGCGAAGATCGCGCCGCGCGGCAGGGCCGGGGTCGCGGTGGGGACGAGGGCGATGTCGTCGCCCAGCGGGTCGTACGGCAGCGGGCGGGTGAAGTCCATGGTGGTGTAGGTCAGATCCATCCGGATCCGCTCCTCGGGGGCCCGCTCGTAACCGAGTTCGCCCAGCCAGCGGGGAGTCCGGGTGGCCCGGCCGGTGGCGTCGACGACCAGGTCGGCGTCGACGGTCTCCTCGGCCCCGGGCGCGCCGCCGTCGCCTGAGTCCCGTCCCTGCACCCGGACTCCGGTGATCCGGCGCCGGTCGGGGGACCCGACGAGGCTCAGGATGTCGGTCCGCTCCCGGAGGGTGACGCCGGGTAGGGCGGCGACGCGGGTGCGGATGCGGTTCTCGATGACGGGCCGGTTGGCGGCGACGCACGCCATCCCGGTCTCCGCCGGGGCGAACATCCGGCCGTTGAAGTAGTAGTGGCAGGTCGTGCCGAAGTCCCCGACGGGCACGCCGAGGGTGAGCAGGTCATCGAGGAAGCCGGGGAAGAGGTCCTCGATGATGGCGCGACCGCGCTCCAGCAGGGCGTGGATGTGGTGGGCCCAGGAGATCGCCGGCCGCAGGCCCATGCCCGCGCCGGTGAGGTCGTCACGGTCGATGACGGTCACCCGGTCGTAGGCGTCGGCGAGCACGCGGGCGGCCAGCAGGCCACCGATGCTTCCGCCGAGCACGACGGCGTGCTCGCCGCCCTTGGTTCCCATGGACATGCGCCTCCCCTGTTCGGAAGAGTGAGCGGATGCGGACACGCTAGGCGCTGGCCCGGCCGGGCTGTTCTCCCACGTTGCGCGATGCGGGCCCCGCCGGCGCGAGCACGCTCCGGCGGGGCGCACCACGCCCGGCGGTGGCCCGGTGGGGCTTGGCGCCGCGTGGCCGGGCGTGGGGCCGATCCGGGCGTGGGACTTCTCCGTTACTGCGGAAAGCTCGCGGAATCGTAGGCGGCGCGGCGGGTGGGCGGTAGGTTGCCGGTTCCGCGGGGTCGGTTCCGACCTGCCGTCTCACCGCGATGTCGAGCCACCGAGCCACCGAGCCACCGAACAGCGAGGAATTCGCCATGCGCCCGTTTCGTATCGACATACCTCAGGCCGATCTGGACGACCTCCGCGAGCGCCTCGCCCGGACCCGGTGGCCGGCCGAGACCCCGGACACCGGGTGGACCCGCGGGGCGCCCCAGGGGTACCTGCGCGAACTCGTCGCGTACTGGCGCGACGGGTTCGACTGGCGGGCAGTCGAGGCCCGGGCCAACGCCTTCCCCCAGTTCCGCACCCGGATCGACGGCGCCGACATCCACGTCCTGCACGCCCGCTCCCCGGAGCCGGACGCCGTGCCGCTGCTGCTCACCCACGGCTGGCCGGGCTCGTTCCTGGAGTTCCTCGACGTCATCGGCCCGCTGACCGACCCTCGGGCGCACGGCGGCGATCCGGCCGACGCCTTCCACGTCGTGGCGCCCACCCTCCCCGGCTACGGCTTCTCGAGCCCGCTCACCGAGCACGGCTGGGAGCTGCCGCGGGTGGCCCGGATGTGGGCCTCGCTGATGGCGGAGCTGGGCTACGACCGCTATCTCCCGCAGGGCGGCGACCTCGGCGCGAGCGTGGCGCTGCTGCTCGGCGTGCTGGACAGCGACCATGTGATCGGCACCCACGTCAACTTCCTGTTTGCGCCGCCGTCCGACGAGCCGGGCGAGCTCGACGAGCTGGCCCCGGCCGACCTGGCCCGGCTGGGCCGGCTCGCGGACTTCGGCGATCAGGGCTCCGGCTACATGAAGCTGTTCGCGACCCGCCCGCAGACCGTGGGTTACGGCATGACGGACTCGCCCGTCGGCCAGCTCGCCTGGAGCGTGGAGAAGTTCCACGAGTGGAGCGACTCGGAGAAGAACCCGGAGGACGCGCTCAGCCGCGACCAGCTGCTCGCGCACGCCACGCTGTACTGGCTGACCGGGACGGCGGGCTCGTCGGCCCATCTTTACTACGACAACGCGGCGTTCATGCCGACCTCGGCCACGCCCCCGCCGCCGCTGCCGGCTCCGCCCGGTCCGCTCGGCGTGGCCGTGTTCCACAACGACCTGGCCCAGCCGGTGCGCCGGCTGGCCGAGCGCCGGTACCCGTCGATCGTGCACTGGAGCGAGTTCGAGCGGGGCGGCCACTTCGCCGCGATGGAGCGGCCCGCGGAGTTCGTCGCCGACGTGCGGGCGTTCCGCCGTACGGCACTGGCCACCGCCCGACCGTCATAGCCGCAGTCCCAAACCCCGGGGGGTGTCGCGGAGTTCCGCGGCACCCCCCGTTTCACGTGTCCGCGCCGCTCAGCGGAAGATCCGCTCCATCACCCGGCCCGCCACCGGCCGCGGCAGCAGCTCCAGCGCCGCCGTCATCAGCCGGGTGACGGTGCCCGGCACGACGACCGTGCGGCCGGCGTCCCAGGCCCGCAGCGCGCCGCCGACCACCTCGGCGGCGGTGGTGTGGCCCGGGGTTTTCTCCACCGCGTCGCCGAGTCCGGCGACATCGCTGAACTCGGTGACGGTGGGCCCGGGGCACAGCGCCATGGCCCGTACGCCGGTCCCGCGCAGCTCGAGCGACAGGGCCTCGGCGAAGGACAGCAGGAACGCCTTGCTGGCCGCGTACGCCGCCAGGTACGGGGTGGGCACATAGCCCAGCGTCGACGCCACGACGATCACCCCTCCCGAGCCGCGACCGACCATCCGCGGCACCACCTGCGCGGCGAGGTCGACGCTCGCCATGACGTTGAGCCGCAGCACACCGACGGTCTCGTCCCGGTCGGTCTCGGCGAACCGCCCGTGCACGCCGCGCCCGGCGTTGCAGACGAGCAGGTCGGCCCCGCCGAGTTCGTCGGCGCGCGCCGCGACGGCCTCGATGGCCCCGTCGGCGGTCAGGTCGCGGACCTCGGGTATCACCCGCCCGTCGGACGCGGCTTCCAGCGCGGCCAGCCGGTCGGCGCGCCGGGCCACCGCCAGGACGCGGTACCCGCGGCTGCTGAGGACGCGGGTGAACTCCGCGCCGATGCCGGACGAGGCTCCGGTCACAACGGCCAGTGGTGCATCGGACATGGTCACTCCCGGGGTGATTCGGTCGGCCAGGCCGGCCGGGTCGGCCAGTACACGTTCGGTGCTCCGACGCTACGGCGCGGCGCGCGGTGCCCGCGTCTCACAACGTGCTGGAGCTCCAGGGGAGCAGTTCAGGAGATGCGGCGCCGAGCGGGAAGAGGCGCAATGGACCAACGCCACCCCCTGCGCTCCCCCGCATCGGAGGAAATTTTTCGCATGTCTCTCGACGAGAGGCGTTCGCCGAGCCCCGCGGGGCCGGCGGCCGCAGCGCAGGCATCCCCCCAGTCGCAGTACCCTCACCGATTGCCGTCCCTGACCGGCCTGCGGTTCCCCGCCGCCCTGCTGGTCTTCTGGTTCCACACCGCCCTCCCCGTGCCATGGATCAGGCTGTTCGCATCGGAGTCGGCGGAACACACCTTCCACCGGCTGGCCTCACCGGCCGGTGGCCTCGGGGTCACGTTCTTCTTCGTCCTCAGCGGCTTCATCCTGACCTGGACGGCCCGCGACCCCGTCCCGGCGCGGGCCTTCTGGCGCCGCCGACTGGTGAAGATCTACCCCAGCCACGCCGTCGTGTGGGGACTGGCGATGCTCACCTTCGCCGCCGCGGTCACCAGCCGGGAGCAGGCTCTGGCCAACCTCGCGCTGCTGCACGGGTGGGTGCCGGACTTCCCCACCAACTTCAGTGTGAACCCGCCGAGTTGGTCGCTGGGCGTGGAGGCGTTCTGCTACGCCGCCTTTCCGCTGCTGATCGCGGTGTGCCGCCGGATCAGGCCCGGCCGGCTGATGCTCTGGATCGCCGGTACGGTCGCGGTGGTGGTGCTGACGCCGTGGTTCACGTACGCGTTCGTCCCGGGCGACGGGCCGATGGTGCCGGACGAGGACGCCTCGATGCTCCAGTACTGGTTCGCGTACGTGCTGCCGCCGGTCCGCGTCTTCGACTTCCTGCTGGGCATCCTGCTGGCGCTGGCGGTCCGCGCGGGCCGCTGGTCCGGGCCCGGCGCCGGCTGGTCGGGCCTGCTGCTCGTGGCCTCCTACCCGGTCGCGCTGCGGGTGCCGTTCCTGTACGAGCAGCGGGCCGTGTGCCTGGTCCCGGTGGCCTGCCTGATCGCCGCCGTTGCCCGGGCCGACGCGCGGCGCGGGTTCACGCCGTTCCGCAACCGTTTCGCGGTATGGCTCGGCGAGGTCTCGTTCGGCTTCTACCTGGTGCACTACCCCGTGCTGGCGGTCAGCCGGTACCTGCTGGGCGAGCGGCTGTTCCCGGTCCCGGCCGCGGTCGGGCTGCTGCTGGGTCAGTTGGCGGTCTCCGTGCTGCTCGCCTGGGCCCTGTACGCCGCTGTGGAGCGGCCCGCGATGCGCCGCTGGGCGCGGAGCCGGAGCGGGCCGCGCGCGGCCCCGGCCTGATGCGGCCGGTCCGCCCCGTGGCCACCACGGGGCGGACCGGCCCGCCGGAAGCCGGTCAGACGGCGAGGTGGAATATCTCCAGGGCCACGCCGTCCGGGTCGTTGAAGGTGAACAGCGCGAACGGCAGCGGTGCCGCGTACTCGTGGACGTCGCTGCACTTGACCCCACGGGCCATCAGATGCTCGCGCCAGGCGTGGAGTTCCTCGCGGGTGGACGCCGCGAAGGTGAGGTGGTCGAGGCCGGTGCGGTGCGGCGCGAACGCCTCGTCGACGCCTGCGTCGTGCTGTGTCAGCCCGAGGTATATCTGCGTGCCGGGCCGCATGATGCCCGCCGTCCGCCCACCCGGGAAGGTCTCCTTCATCCACTGCACCATGCCGAGGTGCTCGGCGTACCACCGCACGCTGCGCTCCAGGTCGGTGACGGTGATGCCGACGTGGTGCACGGCGCCCAGCCCGGGGGGCGTCTCCGGCAGCGGCGCGTCGGCGGGAGCCTGGACGAGTTCCATGGAGATCTGGCCGAGTTCCACTGGTCTCTCCTCACGTCATCGGGACCTCGAAAATAGCCTGCGCCACATCACTCGCTCTTCTTCCTGCGTGCCCCAGTTCCGTTCGGTACCACCGCCGCTGCGGCAATTCCGAAGAAGTCCGGAAGCGGATCCGGCGGCTAGCGTGACAACCGCTCATCCGTCCGCCCCCATGTCACCAGTCCCATTCAGCTGGAGGTCGTGTTCCGTGTCCGAAGCTGTATGCCCTTATGTTCTCGACCCGCAAGGTGCCGACACCCACGGTGAGACCACCCGGCTCCGCGAGCAGGGCCCGATCGCGCGCGTCGAACTCCCGGACGGCGTACTCGCCTGGTCCGTGCACGACTACGAGGTCGCCAAGGAGATCATGGGCGACCAGGAACTGTTCTCGAAGAATCCGCGGCGCAACTGGCCCGCGTACATCAACGGTGAGATATCCAACGGCTGGCCGCTGATCACCTGGGCCGCCATGGACACCATGGCCACCCAGGACGGCGCGGACCACGCCCGCCTGCGCAAGCTGCTGCTGAAGGCGTTCACCCAGCGCCGGGTCGACGACATGCGGCCCAAGATCGAGGCGACCGTCAAGGAGCTGCTCGACGACCTCGCGGCGGCCGGCCGGGACGAGGCCGTGGACCTCAAGGGCCGGTTCCACATGGAGCTGCCGACCCGCCTGATGTGTGACCTGTTCGGCGTGCCGGAGGACCGCCGGGCCCGGGTGCTGGAGGGCGGCCACAAGAACATCGACACTCGGATCTCCGCCGAGGTGGCCTCGTCCAACCTGGAGAACTGGCAGGTGGAGATCTCCAACCTGGTCCAGTACAAGCGTGAGCACCCGGGCGACGACCTGACCACCGGGATGATCGCCGCGATGGACGAGGACGGCTCCCGGCTGTCCGACTCCGAGATGATCGGCACGCTGCACCTGCTGCTGGGTGCCGGCTCCGAGACGCTGGTGAACGCGCTGGCACATGCGTCGGTGGCCCTGATGACCGACCGCGACCTGCTGGCGAAGGCCAAGTCCGGCGAGATCCCGTGGGACGACGTCTTCGAGGAGACCCTGCGGGTGGAGTCGCCGGTGGCGCACCTGCCGTTCCGCTTCGTCACCCGGGACGTGGAGATCGGCGGGGTGAAGCTGGTCCAGGGCGACGTCGTCCTGATCGACTTCGCCGGCGTGGGACGCGACCCCTCGGTCCACGGCGAGACCGCCGACGCGTTCGACGCGCTGCGCGAGGACAAGACGCACCTGTCCTTCGGCCACGGCGTGCACTACTGCCTCGGCGCCCGGCTGGCCCGCAGCGCGTGGATGATCGGCATCCCCGCCCTGTTCGACCGGTTCCCCGACCTCGAACTGGCGGTGGACCGCGGCGAGCTCGTCGGCCAGGGCAGCTTCGTGGTCAACGGCCACGCGGAGGTTCCGGTCTACCTGCACGGCAAGCCCGCACTCGTCGGCTGAGCCGAGCCAAACGAAAGGAAGACCATGGTTGAGCCAGCACCGGCGGCGCAGGGCGGAATCCTCGGTGACCTCGACACCGACTACGCGGGCGGCCCGGCCCGGCAGCTGCGGCGGGTGGACTCCGCCGACGGCACGTCCATCGCGTACGAGAAGGCGGGCGAGGGCCCGCCGGTCGTCGTCATCGGGGGCGGCCTGAACGACCGGGCGATGTTCACCCCGCTCGCCACGATCATGTCCGAAGGCTTCTCCGTGTACACCTACGACCGGCGTGGCCGGGGCGACAGCGCGTACGGCGACCCGGACCGGTGGACGATCCAGCGGGAGGTCGAGGACCTGGCCGCGGTGCTGGACGCCGTGGGCGAACCCAGCCATGTGTTCGCCAACTGCACCGGCGGCATGATCGCGCTGCTGGCGGCGGCGCAGGGCGTGCCCATGATGAAGCTGGGCCTGTACGAGCCCCCGTACTGGTCCAGCGAGACCACCGACGAGCAGTTGTCGACGCTCCGCCGGCTGATCGACGAGGACCGCCGCGAGGAGGTCGTCACGCTGTTCGCGAAGGACATCGTCGGCTTCGTCACGGACGACACCATCGACTACTTCCGCAACCACCCGGCGTGGGCGGCGTTCAAGACGATGGTGCCGTCGACGTACTACGACGCGCTGATCAACAAGCACCATCTGCAGATCCCGTACGAGGAGCTGCACAAGATCACGGTGCCCACCCTGGTCATGCGCGGCGACGAGGGCGAGAAGGAGATCCACGACGCCTGTGCCCGGGTCGCCGAGGAGATCCCGGGTGCCGCGCTCCTGACGATGGAGGGGTATGACCACCTCTTCGACCAGAAGGCGGGCGCGCCGCTGCTGATGAACTTCTTCGCGGCGCCATAGCGCGAAAGCCGAAGGGCCCGGTGCGATCCCGGCGGCTTCCAGGGGCCGTTGCCACACGTGGTCGTGTTGGTCAGGGCGCGAGCAGGTTGTGCAGGCGCTCGGCTGGGGTTTCCCAGCCGAGCGTTTTGCGTGGGCGGCCGTTGAGTTCGGCGACGGCGGCGGCGAGGTGGTCGCGGGTGTGGACCGACAGGTCAGGTACCGCGACGACGCGGAAGGCGGCACCACCGCATGGATCGGTGGTGCCGCCTTGTTCCTGCCGGACGCGTTGCGTCCGTTGCGCCAGCGTCTGCCGGTCTTCGGGTTGATCCCGACGATCCGACACGCTTCCTCGTTCCGGGCCCTTTCCGCCGGCCGTGCCGGTCAGCGGGTCAGCGGGTCAGCGGTCACGGGCTCATCAGGCCGACGGTGTTGCCGTCGGGGTCGGTGAACGCGGCGATCCGGCCCTCGCCGGCGGGCTGCGGCTCCATCATCCGCTTGCCACCGAGCTCCTCGGCCCGGGCGAGCGCGGTGGTGACGTCGTCGACCGGGAAGAAGGGGACGATGCCGGTGTACGGGCTCTCCGGGCCGGCCTGGCCGATGCCGCCGGTGGGAGCGCCGTCGGAGCCGCTGACGAACGCGTAGGTGTCGTCGAGGGCGTTGACCTGCCAGCCGAACAGCTGCCGGTAGAAGTCGCGGGCGCGGGCCGCGTCGGGGGTGGAGATGTCGAACCAGCCGGGCGCGGCGGGCTGGCCGTTCTCGGGGTGTGCGTCGACCATGGCTATGCCTTTCGAACGTGGAATGGACTCAGGAGAGCCGCTGGTTCAGGTGGACGTCCACGCTGTCGCCCTGGTCTTTCTTCAGGGTTTTGCGGAGCGCCGCCTTCAGCGGGAGCATGTGGGTTCCGTCGCCCATCGGGAGCAACGTCGCCTGGAATTCGTGCCCGTCGACCGTTCCGGCGATCTTCACGGGCTTGCGGGTGCCGAAGAAGTCCCCGGATTCAGGCACGATCACGCAGATCCAGCCGCTGTTGTTCTCTTTGATGACCGGGGCGGAGAATTTCTTGTCGATGGCCTGGGCGTTGTTCGGCGCGGCTGGCATGGTGTGTTCTCCCTGTTTCTCTCGGGGTCTGGCGTCACGTGGTCTTCAGGCCGGCGGCCTCGGCCGCCGCCGTGAGCGCCCCCGCGATCCGGTCGATCCGGCCGGCGTCGATGATCAGCGGCGGGGCGATGACGATGTTCGGTCCGGTGCGGCGGACGAGGATGCCGTCCTCCTTCATCCTGCGGCGCACCAAGGAGGCCCGCGGCGAGCCGTCGAACTCCACCGCGGCCAGCAGGCCCCGGCCGCGCATGTCGCGAACGAACGGCAGGCCGCGTACGCCGTCCAGCGCGGCCAGCAGCTGGGTGCCACGGGCGGCGGCGTTGGCGACCAGGCCGTCGCGTTCGATGACGTCGAGCACGGCGAGGCCGGCGGCGCAGGCGGCGGCGTGGCCGGAGTGGGTGTGGCCGTGGACGAAGCCGGCCTGCTTGCGGTGGGTGTCGAAGACGTCGAAGACGTGCTCGGTGGTGGTGACCGCGGCCAGCGACATATAGCCGGCCGCCAGACCCTTGCTGGTGGTCAGCAGGTCGGGTTCGACACCGGCGTGCTGGTAGCCGAACATCCGGCCGGTGCGGCCGAATCCGGTGGTGACCTCGTCGAGGATCAGCAGGGCGCCATACCGGCGGCAGAGTTCCCGGACCTCGCGGAGGCGGTCGTCGGGCACCTGGTGGGCGCCGCGGGCCTGGACGGGTTCGATGAGGACGGCGGCGGTCCGGTCGCCTTGTCCGGCGAGGAAGTCCCGCAGCGCGTCGGTGCGGCCGGGCAGGGTGACGAAGCCGGCCGGGGTGAATTCGGCCGAGACGGGCGAGGCGCCCGCCGAAGAGGCGGCGGCGCCGAGGGTCGCGCCGTGGTAGGCGTTTTCGAAGGACACGACGAGGCCGCGCTGCCGCTCCCCGCGTACGGCGTGGTAGAAGCGGGCGATGCGGATGGCGGCCTCGGCCGCCTCGGAGCCGCTGTTGCAGAAGAACGTACGCGTCAGCCGGGGCCCGGTGAGCCCGGCGATCCGCTCGGCCAGCCGGATGGCCGGCTCGTTGGCGCCCTCGCCCATGTCGTACGTCATCAGCCGGGCGAGCTGGCCGGCCACGGCGTCGATGACGGGGCGGCTGCCGTAGCCCAGGGTGGCGTTCAGACCGGACGACTTGGCGTCGAGGTAGGTTCTGCCGTCGGCGTCGCGGATCTCGCAGCCGTCGCCGGAGACGGCGAGCACGGTGTCCGGGTTGACCCGGCTGGGCGACCAGGGGTGCCAGAGGAAGTCGGCGTCCACGGCCAGCAGTTCGGCCCGCGTGCCCGTGCCACCCGTGGTGGCAGCCGGGCTCGTCTCCGCGATACTCATGGGTCTGCCTTTCGGATCGGGTGGGTGAGCCCGCCGGGAGGCGTCGGCCTCTCCGGCGGGCTTCGGCGTACGGGTGCGGGTGCGGTGCGTGTGCGGGCGCGGTCCGGGTGCCGGTCAGCCGGCCGCGAGCCGCTCGGCGGTCGGGTCGCGGAGTTCGGTGCCGACCCGCTCGACCAGGGCCAGCAGCAGGATTCCGCCGAGCACCATCAGCGCGCCGCCGATCCGGAAGCCGAGCGCGTAGCCCTCGGTGGCGGCGACGGGCGCGGCCGCCCCGTCCGCCATGGCGTCCCCGGCGTGCCGGAAGGCGAGCGCCGCCAGCACGGAGACGCCGAGTGCACTGCCGATCTGCTGCATGGTGCTCTGCACGCCGGAGGCCAGGCTGGAGTCCTGGGCGGTGACGCCGTGCAGGGCGGCGTTGGTCGCGGCCGGCATGGCGGCGCCGGCGAAGAGGCCGAACACGACCATGCCCGGCACGATGCCGCCCCAGTAGGAGCTGTCCACGTCGACCGTGCTGGTGAGGAACAGGCCCACACCGGCGCCGATGTACCCGGCGGAGACCACGGCGCGGATACCGACCCGGGGGATCATCGCGGTGCCCAGGGCCATGCCCGCGCCGATGCCGACGCTGAGCGGCAGCCAGCCGAGCCCGCTGAGCAGCGGGGAGTAGTCCAGCACCTGCTGCTCGTACAGGGTGAGCATGAAGGTGTAGGAGATGAAGGCCGACATGTAGAAGAGGGTCGTGAAGTTGACGACCGACCGGGTGCGGTTGGCGAAGAAGCTCAACGGGATCAGCGGGTTCTTCCCGCGCAGTTCGACCGCGACCATCACCAGCAGCAGCACCGCGCCGGCGATCAGCGGGACCAGCACCCCGGCCGAGCCCCACGGGTGGTCGGCCGCGTGCAGCAGGCCGTAGACCACGCCGACGAGTCCGAGGGTGAGGGTGGCGGCGCCGAACACGTCGAGCGAGGTGTCCTTGGCGCGGACCATCCGGCTCTCCCGCACCAGCCGCGGGACGAGGAAGAGGACCACCAGGGCGACCGGCAGGTTGATGAAGAAGATCCAGCGCCACGAGGCCAGGTCGGTCAGGACGCCGGAGATGACCGAGCCGAGCGTCGCGCCGAGGCCGATGATGCCGCCCCAGACGCCGAGCGCCTTGGTGCGCTCCTTGGGGTCGGTGAAGAGCAGGGCGATCAGGCCGAGCGAGGCGGGCGCGGCCAGCGCCTCGGCGGCGCCCTGGCCGAACCGGCCGACGACCATCATCCAGGGGGCGGTCGCCGCTCCGGAGATCGCCGAGGCCAGGGTGAAGACGGTCACGCCGATCAGCAGCAGCCGGCGGCGGCCGAAGAAGTCGGCCAGCCGGCCGCCGAGCATCAGCAGACCGCCGGCCGCGAGGACATAGCCGTTGACGACCCAGGCCAGCCCGGGGGTCGAGAAGCCGAGTCCGTCCTGGATCCGCGGTAATGCCACGTTCACCACGGTCATGTCCAGAAGGATCATGAACTGCAGGCCGGACAGCAGGGCGAGCACCGTCCACCGCCGCGGGTCCGGTTCCGCCGTCGAGGCCTTGGCGTCTTCCGCGGACGCACTTGAATTCACGGTGGTCACGCTGGGTCTCCCTTGATCGTCTCGACGTTCACACTGTCCACATCAGCCATGTTCACATCGTAGACTCACGCTTCGAGGCGGGGCAACACGGATCAGGTTTTCGGACAGATGTTCGCTCTAACGGGTGAGTACGGCCCGGACCGGCACCGAATCCCACGCCATGAGCGTGTTGTTGAGGCGGCGTCGGGCCGGCCCGGCGAGCTCCATCGACTCCACCCGCTCCAGCAGCGCGCCGAGCAGGCATTCCGCCTCCAGCCGCGCGATGTGCTGGCCCACGCACTGGTGGATGCCGAAGCCGAAGCCGACGTGCCCGGAGGGATTGCGGTGCACGTCGAACATGTCCGGATCCGACCACCGCCGCGGATCCCGGTTCGCCGCCCCGAGGAACAGCAGCACCTTCGAACCGTCCGGCACCACCGCGTCCCCGACCCGGACGTCCCCGGTCGTGGTGCGGAAGAACGTCTGCACCGGGGAGGCCCAGCGGACCGCTTCGTCGAACGCCACCCGGACCAGGCCCGGATCGGCCCGCAGCCTGCGCCACTGCCCGGGATGCGCGGCGAGCGCGTGCAGGGCCGCGGCGAGCGCGTGCACGGTGGTGTTGACCCCGGCCGCGAACAACGACCGGACCACGTGCGGCGCCTGACCGTGGGTGATCTCGCCCCGGTCGGCCGCCGCCCAGATCTGGGCCCCGAACCCGTCGTCGGCCAGCGCCTCGCGCACGCTGTGCTCCCCCACCCAGTCCGACAGCGCCCGCGCCCGCGGCGCGCCCGCCGCGACGAGCTCGTTGCGCGGCCCGAAGGCGTTGAGCAGGAAGTCGCTGAACGGCAGCAGGTTCTCCCGGCCCTCGTCGGGAATGCCGAGCGCGTCCGGGAACACCCGCAGCGGGAACGCCTCCGCGAGCGCGCTCACCGCGTCGAACTCGACGACCGAACCGTCGCCGCCGGACACCACCCGGTCCACCAGCTCCCGCGCCTGTACGGTCCACCCCTCGCGGAGCCGGCGCTGCGCGCGGGGCCCGAGCAGCGCCGAGAGCACCCGGCGCGGCGCGTCGTGGTACGGCGGGTCGGCCTCGACCACCACACTCAGCGGGCGCCGCGGCGCTTCCTTGCGGAAGTTGGCCAGGCCCACCCCGGCCCCGGACTGGAAGCCCTGCCAGTTGCGCAGTGCCGCGTGCACCTCGGCGTAGCGGGCGATCGCGTAGATGTCATGGGCGGGCAGGTAGACGACCGGCCCGGCGTCGCGCAGCCGCGCGTCATGCGGGTGCGGGTCCGCCAGCACGTCGAGGGCGAACGGATCGAGGTCGAGGATCGCGGTCATGGGTCTCGCCCTCCGTGGCGGGTGGATCGGAACTCGGTCGGCGTCAGCGGTGCACAGGTGCGGAGGTCAGCGGAGGTCAGAGGTTCAGCACGAGGCGGTCGCCGCAGGACCGGGACACGCACGGGTACATGCAGTCCCCCGCCGCCCGCTCCTCGTCGCTGAGCAGACTGTCCCGGTGGTCGACCACACCGTCGAGCACCGTGGTCGCGCAGGTGCCGCAGATTCCCTCGCCGCACGAGGAGAGCAGCTCCACCCCGGCCGCACGCACGGCGTCCAGGACGGTCGCGTCCGGAGTGACCGTCACCCGCCCGCCCGAGCGGGCCAGCACCACCTCGAACGGCGCGTCCCGGACCGGCGCGCTCGGCCCGGCCGCCGCGAACCGCTCGGTGTACAGGGTGCGGGCGGGCCAGTGGGCACAGGCCGCCGCGACCGCGTCGAGCAGCCCGGCCGGGCCGCAGCAGTACACCCGCGTCCCGGCGCGCACCTCCCGCAGCAGGCCGGCCAGGTCGGGACGGCCCGCCTCGTCCTCCGGGACGAGGCGGACCCGGTCGCCGTACCGGGCGAGTTCGCCGAGGAAGGCCATCGATGCGCGCCGCCGGCCGCCGTAGACGAGCGTCCAGTCCGCGCCGACCAGCTCGGCCTGATGGATCATCGGCAGCAGCGGGGTGATGCCGATCCCGCCCGCGAGGAACAGGTAGCGGTCGGCGGGCACCAGGGGGAAGTGGTTGCGCGGGCCGCCGACGCCGACGCTGTCGCCGGGCCGCAACCGCTCGTGGATGTACGCCGAGCCGCCGCGGCCGGCCGGCTCGCGCAGCACGGCGACCCGGTAGCGGTGGGCGTCCCAGCGGTCGCCGCACAGCGAGTACTGGCGGGTGAGGCCGCCCGGCAGGACGAGGTCGACATGGGCGCCGGGCGTCCAGTCGGGCAGCCGGGCGCCGTCGCTGTGCGCCAGTTCCAGCACGACGACGCCGTCGGCCGCCGCCTGCTTGGCGGTCACCCTCAGCGTCAGCACCTGGGACGGTGAGCCGGCACTCACGGAGGGCCTCCCTGCGACGACGACGGGTGCACGGCCCTCACGGTTCCACACCCCGCCAGTGGTGTCTTCTCCCGGAGTGCTCAGGGCGTTCGTCCGCCTTCGCCCGCTCCACAAACCGCAGGTCTCGGCTATGTTCACCGTGTATACTCCGGCACGGAGGGAGCGGTACACGATGGCCAAGGGGAGACCTGCCGAGACCCGCCCGTACCACCACGGCGACCTGCGGGCCGCGCTGGTGGACGCGGGCCTGAAACTCGCACGCGAAGGCGGGTCCGCGGCACTCGGGCTGCGGAGCGTCACCCGCGCCGTGGGCGTCACGCCCAATGCCGCCTACCGGCATTTCGCCGATCACCAGGCGCTGGTGCTCGCCGTGGCGGCCGAGGCCCAGGACAAGCTCGCCCGGGCGATGCTCGACCGGATGGAGGCACTGCGCGCCACGGCCGACCCGGACCCGGTGGCGCGGTCGGTGCGGAACCTGCACGGAGTCGGGCTCGGCTACATCGAGTTCGCGCTCTCGGAGCCCGGCTGGTTCGAGATCGCGATCCTCACCCCCGACGACTCCCGGGCCGGAGCTCCGCCGGCCACGCTGGCGGACCGGGTGGCTCCGCCGTACCAGCTGCTCGTCGACGCGCTCGACACGATGGTCAAGGCCGGCGCGATGACGCCGGAGCGGCGGGTGAACGCGGAATGGGTCTGCTGGTCGTCGGTGCACGGCTTCGCCGACCTGGCCGCCCGCGGCCCACTGGCCTGGCAGGACCGCGGCACCATCGACCAACTCGCCGCGCACGTGGTGGACACCGCGGTCCGGGTGCTCATGGGCTGATGGGCTCATGAGCTCATGGGCTACGCGATGCCGGCGGTGCCGCCCGTGATGCGCGCGTCGTGGTGGGGGGTGCGGGCGCTGTACGGGGCTCCACCGACACTCAGGGCGCGGGTCAGCAGCCGGGCGTTGCCCTCGCGCATGCGCCGGAGCGTGGCCGGGTCGTCGGGGGGCGCGGTGCGCTGGAGGCCGAACAGGACCGAAGTGATCCCGCGGGCCTTCGGCAGCCCCGGGGCGCGCAGCCGCCGGTTGGGGATCGGGTAGATGAGGACGCTGCCGCTCTCGCCGATGTCCTCCGGGCCAAGCCCGGCAAGCGTGTCGGCGATGATCCCGGCGGCATGCCGGCCGGGCAGCAGCACATTGCACCGGGGGTGCGGATGGTGCTGCCAGGATCCGGTGGCCCGCAACTGCCGTTCGAACGGGGCGAGACGGCCGAGGTAGTCGGCGTACGGCAGGGTGTCGGTCTCCGGGGCCGAACCGTCCGCCGGCCGGATCCCGGGCAACGGCGGCGGGGCCTGCGGCGGGGTGAACACCGCCACGGCCTCCAGGACGAACTGCCAGCCCCGCCCGGGCACGTGGACGGCCGAGCCGAGGATGTGGTCGAAGCGCCCCCCGGCGGCCAGGCGCACCTGGGCGGCGAGCAGGGTGCCGGGGTCCGGGCAGCCGATCCGGTGCCGGAGGGCCGTGCGGCCGGCCGGGTGCAGGCCCAGCGTGGCGCGGGTGATGATGCCGTACTGGCCCTGGGTGCCCCGCACCGCGTCGAAGAGGGCGCGGTCCCGGGCCGGGGAGCAGGTGCGCAGTTCTCCGCCCGAGGTGACCACGTCGAGTTCGTGGACCTGGTCGGACACGCTGCCGTGCCGGTGACTCGATCCGCCGAAGCCGCCGGCCGCCAGCGTTCCGCCGACCGTCAGCCCGAGGTGGTCGGGCAGCACGGGCGGGACGAGGCCCCGCGGCAGCGTCGCCTCGGCGACCGCCTGCCACGTGGCCCCGGCGTCGACGCTGATGAGGTTCCGGTCATCCGGCGCGCGGACCCGCGCGACCGACGTCAGGTCGACGACGATGCCGCCGGGGGCCTGGGCCTGGCCGTCCACCGCGTGGCCGGTCCCCCGGGGCACCACGGGGAGGCCGTTCGCGCGGCCGAACCGGACGATCGCCGCGACGTCTCCGGCGTCGGCGGGGAACAGCACGGCACGCGGGCGCAGGTGCACCAGGTTGCCGAAGTCCCGGGCCGCGGCGGCGAGATCACTCTCCCGGGTGCTGAGCACCCCGCGCAGCTCCGGCGGCGGGACGACGGCGCCCGACGGCAGTCCGATCACAGCGTGAACCCGTACGCCCCCACCAGGGTGGCGCCGCCCGCCACCGGAGGCCCGGCCGCCCGGTCGCCGAAGCCCTTCTGGAACTCCTGGAACGCCGGGGAGACGGCCAGGCCCTCGGAGCCTTCCTCGGTGATGGCGATGTGGACGAACGTGACGCCGTCGGCCAGTCGGAAGGACGCGTAGCTCAGGCCCTCGGGGGCTCGTTCCGCCAGGTCCTGGAAGACCTTCTCGATGACGGCCTGGTTCTCGTCCGCGGTCTCCGGACGCATCTCGTACCGGACGACGAAGGCGTTGCCCATGCTTGCTCCACGGTGTGCGGTTGGCGTGGTCGGGGTGATCGGCGTGATCGAGTCTTCGCCCCCATCCTGCTGAGCCGGACGGGCGGCGGCCATATTCCAGACTGCCCTTCCGGCCCTGGATCCGTGCGGGGCGTGGGCTGTTTCTTCGGATGTGCGCTGTTGCCCGCCGCGCCGACCGGCGACGCGGTCCCGCCCTTAGCGTGGCGGCACTGCCGACGCCTCGCTGAAGGGACGCCCCCATGGCTCAGCTCGTGCATCCTCCGACCTCGCGGCCAACGGCCTCGCATCGTTCGCCCTCGTTCTTCTTCAACGGCCATGTGCCGCGCCGCCGCGCCCTGGTGCTGCTGCTCGGCGCGATGTTCGGGTTCGCGCTCACCGTGGTCTGGTCGGCGGAGTTCGTCGACAAGACCATCGCGGGGACGGTGGCCGACACCCTGCTCGGCCACCCGGCCAAAGACGCGCCGATCTCCGGCGCCCTGGCGGGTGTCGCCTTCGCCCTGGCGACCGGCATCGGCGGCACCTTCACCGCCTGCAACGTCGCCGTGTTCAGCGCGATGGCCCCGCTGGCCGGGCAGAAGACGACCCGCCGCGGGCGGATCGCCGGGCTGCTGAAGCCACTGGGCTACCTGGCGCTCGGCGCGGTCGCGGTGTCCGCGGCGTACGGCGTGATCGCCGCGCTCGCCGGCAGTGGGATGCCGCAGTCCGCCACGGCGTCGTCGGGCGCCGGGTTCTCGCCGCGGCTGATCCAGGCGATGGTCGTCTACGGGCTGCTGGGGCTGGCCATGACGTACCTGGGGCTGGCGGCGGCGGGTCTGGTCCGTGACCCGCTGGCCCGGCTGACGCGTCGCTTCCCGAACGCGCCGATGGTCGTGATGGGCGCGTTCATCGGCGCGTTCCTGATCGGGCGCCCGTTCGGCCTGTTCCGTCAGCTGTTCCGGGACACGGCGCAGAGCCAGAACCCGCTGTACGGCGCGGTGGCGTTCAGTGTCCAGACGCTCGGCAACATGCTGATCGTCGCGGTGCTGTTCGTGGTGGTGTCGCTGGTGTTCGGCGACCGGCTGAACCGGTGGTTCACGGAGCGGCCCAGCCGGATGTCCGCCGTGATGGCGGCGTCGTTCATCGCGGCCGGGATCTTCATGCTGCTCTACTGGGACGTGCGGATCCTGGCCCGCCGCGACCTGATCTGGTACCCGATGGCTCCCTGGGCCGGCTGACGCCGGCCGGCGACGCGACGGCGGGCCAGGCCACGACGAGGCCCTCTGCACGGTGGGCCCGCTGACAATCAGCGGCACCCGGTGCGAGGTCGCCGCAGCCGCGGGGCCGTCACCGGAGTCGGCGCCCGGCGCGCCCGGGCCGCCGAACCCGCAGAAGGGACGCCCTCACCATCGGCATCCGCGTCTCAGCCTCAGCCTCAGCCTCAGCCACCATCCTGGGAGTCTGATGACCGGTCGGCCCGTCAGAGCTGCTTGCGGATCAGGTCCTCCAGCGAGCCCTCGGGCACGGAGCCGTCGGGGGTGAGCCTGTCGACGGCCTGGGGCAGGGTCTGGGCGAGCTGGTCAGCGGCTTCCTCGGGAGAAACGCCCGCCTGCCGGGCCACGTGGTCCAGCGCCTGGTACGGGAGCGCCTGCGCGACCTCGGGGCCGCTGACCACCTCGTTCCGGCCCCTGCCGATCCACGAGTCGGCCTGTGCGCCGAGTCCGCCCTCCTTCAGCGTGTCCAGCAGCGCGACCAGCGGGTTGCTGCCCGCGCCGTGCGTGCCGGCCCCGCCGAGCGAGGTGAGCAGCGCCCCCAGCAGCGCGCCGCCCTTGCCGCCCTGCCCGCCTCCGAGCAGTCCGCCGAGCAGACTTCCCAGGTCATCGCCCATCGCCGTCACCTTCTTCGCGTGCTGACATCCACCCAGTTATACGAGCCGCCCCTCACCGCACCGGCTCCCCCGAGCCCGCTGCCCCAGCGCGTTCACCCGTACGACGCCCCGCAGGGCTCGGCTCGGTGCCGAGCCGGTCGTCGTGCCGGACAGCGAGCCGAGGCCGTACGAGCGCGTGGGCGCCCTGCTGCCGTACACCACGCGGGCCGCCCCGCCCTGACGCCGGCGGGCTCCGCACGCCGGATCCCCGGCTGGCGCGCTCAGCGCTGATAGGTCCCGACGAGGGTGCCGGAGGCCAGCTCTCTGCCCTTCAGGGCGCGGTGCACGTCCTCGACGCCCGGGCGGTCGTGCAGCGGCAGAGGCTCGGACAGGGCGTACAGGCGGAAGAAGTAGCGGTGCGGCCCGTGCCCCGGTGGCGGCATCGGTCCGCCCCAGCCCACGCGCCCGAACCCGTTGGGCCACGGCAGGCCGCCGTGGGGCTTCTGCCCCTCCACCACCCCGGTGGTCTCCGGATCGATGCCGGTCACCAGCCAGTGCAGAAAGGTCGGCCCCGGTGCGTCCGGATCCTCGCACAGGAGCACCAGCTCCGTGGCCTCGTGGGGCACCCCCGACCAGTTCAGGGGCGGCGAGATGTTGTCTCCCTCCCCGCTGTACCGACGGGGGATCACCGCATTGTCGTCGAACGCGGTACTGCTGAGTTCAATGCCGCTCACACCCGCCGCCCTACCCGCAACGGCGGCACCGCCACCGATCCGCAACGTAAACGCCCCGTTCGGCCGAGCCCGATCAGCCGCCTTCCGGCAGGCGGGTGAGGATGGCCGTGTGCCGACAAGGATCCTGCTCGAAGGCCGTCCCGGCGCGGGCAAAACGACCGCCCTGCGCCGGCTGGCCGCGCTGCTGCCCGCCCGCGCGGCCACCGGCTTCACCACGGAGGAGATCCGGCAGTCCGGCGCCCGCGTCGGCTTCGCCCTGGAGACCCTGGCGGGCCGACGGCAGGTGCTCGCCCATGTCGACCTGCCCGGTCCGCCGCGGGTGGGCAAGTACGGAGTCGACCTGGGCGTCCTGGAACGCCTGGCGCTTCCGTCGCTGCGGTCGGCGACAACCGGGGAGGCCACAGGCCGGCTGGTGCTCATCGACGAACTGGGACGGATGGAACTGGCGTGCGGGGCGTTCCGGGACGCGGTCGACTCGCTGTTCTCCGCAGATGTCGACGTCGTCGCCACGGTCCACGCACACCACGACCCGTTCACCGACGCCCTCAAGCAACGTACCGACGTCGAGGTCGTCCACCTCACGCCGGCCAACCGGGACGCCCTGCCCGTGGAGCTCGCGTCCCGACTGAAGCAGTCCGGGGCGCACGGCTGAAGCAACCCGGCCTGTTCGCGGCTCAGCCGCGTGGGATCGCGAAGTACGTGAGCACTGCGGTGGCCGGGTTGAGCGCGGGCCAGGGCGCGGGGCAACGGAGGACGGCGACGGCCGAGGTCGGGAACTTGGTCTCGATACGGTCCAGGTCTCGGTCGGGGGCTTCGCCGGCCAGGAGCAGGATCAGCTCCTGCAGGCCCGGGTTGTGGCCGATGAGGAGCAGCCGGGCGACCTCGGCAGGCGTGTCCCGTACGGCCTCGAGGAGGTCCTCGGCGTCGGCCCCGTACAGCCGCGGCGCGAAGCGTACGGGCGGCTGACCGGGAAGTTCCGCGGCGGCCAGCTCCCAGGTCTGGCGGGTGCGCCGGGCCGGGGAGCACAGGACGAGGTCCGGCAGCAGGGCGGCCTGAGCCAGCAGCCGCCCGGCTGCGGGGGCATCCCGCAGTCCGCGCGGGCCGAGGGGACGCTCACGGTCGGGCACGCCCTGCGGCCAGGCGCTCTTGGCGTGCCGAAGGATCACCAGGTCCGGCATGGGCCGAGCCTAGTGGACAGTCGGCAGGCCGGATGGCAGCGCATACTGATCGCCACGTCCCGGCCGGGTCGCGCGGGTGATCACCGTACGTCGCGGTCACGCCCGCGGGCCGCAGGGACATCGCCCCCGGTCACCCACCGGCTGGCCTCGGTGCCGCGGACCTGCCGTTCCGGAACGGCTGCCGGGGAGATCCTGACCGGACTCCGGCAGCGGGGTCCCGTGGCGGCGGCCGCCACGAAGCCCGGACCACAACGCGGCCCGGGTACGCAGACGACCTATGAAACGGGCTCCCTGCGCCGGCATTGTCCGGATCAGGTGCTGGGGGTCGCCTTCGGGTCACCACACCCTCCGGCCTCTCAGCCCGACAGCCGCTGTCGGCCCCGGCGGACGTCATTCTCTTCCGCCAAAGTCGGCTACTCCGGTCGAGCTCCCTCGCTCGCTTCATAGGCCTACTTGTCCCTTACCCCGCAGCCAACTAGGGAAACATCCGGATTTGCCAAATTTATCCCCGTCGAGGCCGGTGCTTCTTGCCCGCGGGGCGTCGACCCCGCGAGTCACGCCGCACCCCTTTGCTCGGCCGACGCCCTCGGCGGTGTAACACCCTGTGCGGCGGCGCGGTCGGCGCTCCGTGACCCGGACGGCCCCCTCACCGGCCACCCGTCGGCCAGACCCTGGTTACCGTGCGGGAAGGGTGAGTTCGCCTCCGCGGTAGAAACCTTCCCGCTCCTCGACAACGTACGGGGCCATCACCTCACGCCGCCGTTTCTCCGCGTCCGAGGACCGCCACGCGTCACACGCTTGCCTGGAGTCCCAGACAGACACGCCGGTGATCTCCTGTCCGTCCTCGGACCAGTACGCGTAAGCGTGTCGCATGCCGTCCGGGAGGGAACCGGGGCGCCACGCACGCTCGAACTCCTCCAGCTTGCCCGGCTTGATGCGGCGCGTTGTCACCCAGACGAAACGCTCCTCCATTCCGGCCTCCTCACGAGCGAGAATCGACCCTCCCCCCTCTTCGACCACCGTAGGTCCATGGGGCACCTTCCGCCTGGGCGGCGGAAGGAGCAGGCCGGCTGCTGCGCGAGGGCGACGCCCCGCTCGCCGCAATCGCCCGTTCCAATTCCTCCCCGAGGAGACCTCCTGGGGGCCGGCCCCGCACCACCGAGGCCGCCCCGTCGACGCGGAGCGTGGCCGGTCCGACAGGGATCGGGGCGAGGACATGGCTTGACACCGCTGTCCTGCGACCCGCAGGATCGCTCCGTGAACCTGTCAGACAGCCAGACAGGTGGTCGGATGCCCCGGCGCGTCAGCGCGATGGAAGCGGTGTTCGGTCACCTCCGCAGCGCCATCGAGCGCGGCGACTACGCCGTAGGCGACAAGCTCCCGTCCGAGGCGGAGCTGTGCCGCGTCCTGGAGGTCAGCCGACCCGTGCTGCGGGAAGCACTGCGGGCCCTGCAGGCCATGGGCCTGACGGTCTCGAGGACCGGCAAGGGCACCTTCGTCGTCGCGAACACCGTCGAGGACCCCACCTTCGGTGACTACGCGGCCAGCGACCTGCTGGAGGTGCGCCGGCACGTCGAGATCCCGGTCGCCGGGTATGCGGCTCTGCGCCGTACCCCGGAAGACCTGGATCACCTGGCCCACCTCCTCGACCGGATGGAGCGGGAGACCGATACCACCGCGTGGGTCGCGATGGACACCGTTTTCCACCTGGCCGTGGCCGAGGCCGCCCAGAACCCGGTCTTCCGCCGGGTCATCGAGGAGATCCGCGACGCGCTGGCGCGTCAGTCGGCATTCCTCACCGAGCTGGGCGGTCGACGCGATCAGTCCAACCGCGAGCACCGTGCGATCGTCGAAGCGCTGATCGACGGTTCCGAGCACGACGCGGTGGAGGCCATGTCCCACCACCTCCACCGCGTCGAGTCCACTCTCACCGACATCGTGCGCCACGGGCGTACGGAGGCCGACGGCTGAACCCCGCAGTCGTCCACGACGGCCCACGGGGCACGCACGCCTGCACCGCGGGCCGACGCACGCCCCCGCACACCGGTCAGCAGCAACCCACCATTGATCGAGGCAGTGATGCGCAGCAGTCTCCTCGCGGACGCCCCCGCGATCCGCGAACCCCTGCACTCGCCGGTCGCCCACGTCACCCGGGGCGGGGTGATCGAGGGTATCCACTACGGCTCCGTCGTCGTCCTCGGCGGCGACGGCGAGGTCCGGTTCCACATCGGCGACATCGAGGCCGCCTTCCATCCGCGCTCGGCCCTCAAGCCCGTCCAGGCCGTGGCCATGGTGCGGGCCGGGTTGCCGCTCGACGGTGGCCTGCTCTCGCTCGCGATGGGCAGCCACTCCGGCGAGGAACGCCACCTCGCCGGCACCCGACGGATCCTCGAGCTGGCCGGCGTCACCGAGGGCGACCTGCGCAACGTCCCGGACATGCCGTACGACCCGGCCGTCCGGGACTCCTGGGTGCGCGAGGGCCGACCGCCCTCCCGGCTCGCCCAGAACTGCTCCGGCAAGCACGCCGCGATGCTCCATGTCTGCAAGCTCAACGGCTGGCCGCTGGAGAACTACCTCGACCCCGCCCACCCACTCCAGGCAACGATCGCCGAGACGGTCGAGGACCTCACCGGTCAGCGGATCGCGCAGGTCACCGTCGATGGTTGCGGCGCCCCGCTGTTCTCCGTCTCCCTCCACGGCCTCGCCCGGGCCGCCGCCCGCATCGCCACCGCCGCACCGGGCACACCCGAGCTGCGCGTGGCGGATGCGCTGCGTGGGCACGCGGAGATGGCCTCCGGTACGGGACGGGACGTGGCCGCGCTGATGCGTGCGGTGCCCGGGCTGCTCACCAAGGACGGCTTCGAGGGCGTCCAGGTCGCCGCGCTGCCGGACGGCCGCGCCGTCGCCGTGAAGATCGCCGACGGGGCGAACCGGGCGCGCATCCCGGTGGCTGCGGCCGCCCTGGCACGGGCGGGAGTCGACCCGGAGTTGCTCACCGGGTTCGCGGGGGAGCCGATGGCCGGCGGCGGCCGACCCGTCGGCAGCGTCCGGCCGGTGGAAGCGCTGGACCCGCTGACCGGTCTCGCCCCCGCCTGACCCGACTCCTGACGCGACTCCCGACCCTACTCCTGCCCCGACCCGCTTCAAGACCCTGGCCCACCCACCTCAGGAAGAGGACCCGCACACCCATGACCGCCGCCACCCGGAGCGAACACGACCTGCTCGGAGACCGCGACGTCCCCGCCGACGCGTACTGGGGCGTCCACACCCTGCGCGCCACGGAGAACTTCCCCATCACGGGCACGCCGATCTCCGCCTACCCGCATCTGATCGACGCCCTTGCCGCCGTCAAGGAGGCTGCCGCCCTCGCCAACGAGGAACTCGGCCTGCTGGATCCCGAGAAGGCCGCCGCGATCGTCGCCGCCTGCCGCGAGATCCGCGAGGGCAAACTGCACGACCAGTTCGTCGTCGACGTCATCCAGGGCGGCGCCGGCACCTCGACCAACATGAACACCAACGAGGTCGTCGCCAACCGGGCGCTGGAGCTGCTGGGTCATGCCAAGGGCCAGTACGAGCATCTGCACCCCAACGAGGACGTCAACCTCGGCCAGTCCACCAACGACGTCTACCCGACTGCCGTCAGGATCGCGACCGTCTTCGCGGTGCGCGGCCTGCTCGAGGCGATGGCCGTCCTCCAGGACGCCTTCGCCCACAAGGCCGTCGAGTTCCGCGACGTACTGAAGATGGGCCGTACGCAGCTGCAGGATGCCGTGCCGATGACGCTCGGGCAGGAGTTCTCGGCGTTCGCGGTCATGCTCGACGAGGACCGCAGCCGGCTCGCGGAGGCCGTCGAGCTGGTTCACGAGATCAACCTCGGGGCGACTGCGATCGGCACGGGTCTCAACGCCCCCGCCGGATACGCCGAGTCGGCCCGCCGCCACCTCGCCGCCATCAGCGGGCTGCCCCTGATCACCGCCGCCAACCTGGTCGAAGCCACTCAGGACTGCGGCGCTTTCGTCCAGATGTCCGGCGTGCTCAAGCGCGTCGCCGTCAAGCTGTCGAAAACCTGCAATGACCTGCGACTCCTCTCCTCCGGGCCGCGCGCGGGCCTCGGCGAGATCAACCTGCCGCCGGTGCAAGCGGGTTCCAGCATCATGCCCGGCAAGGTCAACCCGGTGATCCCCGAGGTCGTCAACCAGGTCGCCTTCGAGGTGATCGGCAACGACGTCGCCGTCACCATGGCCGCCGAGGCCGGGCAGCTCCAGCTGAACGCCTTCGAGCCGATCATCCTGCACTCCCTGTCGGAGTCCATCACACACCTGCGCGCCGCCTGCCTCACCCTCGCCGAACGCTGTGTGGTCGGCATCACCGCCAACACCGAGGTTCTGCGCGCGACCGTCGAGAACTCCATCGGCCTGGTGACCGCCCTGAACCCGCACATCGGGTACACGGCCGCCACCGACATCGCCAAGGAGGCCCTCGTCAGCGGCCGGGGTGTGGCCGAGCTCGTCCTGGAGAGGGGGCTGCTTCCCGCGGAGAGGCTCACGGCGTTGCTGCGACCGGAGGTCATCGCCGGCAGCGGCGCGCCCGTGGCCTGATGGACGACCTGCGGTAAGGCTTCCCACCAGCCCGGCTCAGCCCACGGACCACGACGAGCCGCGGAGGCTCCGCTCTGGCGGCACTGGGTCGGGACGGCCAGGAATCCTGGTCGACCACCACGATCCCGCCGCCATCGCCACCGCCCTGCGTGCCGTACTCGACGACCGGACAGCGGCGGCCGGGATGGCGTCCGCGGCACGCTCCGCAGCCGGGGACGCGCGCTGGCAGACCGTGGCCGCCCAGTACGCCAGGGGCCGGGCAGGGCACGTACGACGAAGTCTCCGCACCCCACGACATCATCCGACACCGTGTCGTGCCCGCTCGTCGGTCAGTCCACCGGGTCCGCAAGGGTGTTGGGGACGGAGCGGGCGCGGCGCACACGGAGTGCGTGGCCCGCGAGGACGGCGAGGAGGGCGGCCGCGTACACCACGGTCCCGGCGCCGGGCAGCGCTCGCGAGGTGAGGTAGGCCGCTGCGCCCGCGACGGCCACACCGAGCCATTCCCAGCGGCCGTCGAGGGCCACGAGCGCGATCAGGAGCAGTGCGTACCAGGAGTAGCCGGGGGTGGTCAGGAGGAAGGCGGTGCCGGTGACGAGGAGGGCTCCGGACCAGGGGCGTTCGGGGTCGCCGCGGACGATCGCGTACAGGCTGATCGCGGCCATGCCGACGAGCACGGCCGCCGGCGCCCAGGAGTCCGGGAGGACGAGGCGCAGCAGGGCGTAGCGGTTGCCGGTGGCGGGGTCCTGGTACCCCTCCTCCTCGGTGTATCCACCGAGGTAGCCCAGTACGGAGGACCGGGAGAGGAGGACGTACGGCAGGTAGAGCGCCGTGAGGACGCCGGCGGCGGGGAGCAGGGTGGCGGCGGCGTCCCGAGGCCGGCGTACGCCGGACAGCGCGCCGGGGAGCAGCACGGCGGGCAGCAGCTTGGCAGCGGTGGCCAGGCCCAGCAGCGCGCCGCCGACCACCCGGTGGCGGACCGTCAGGGCGAGGCCGGCCACGGACAGCAGGACGGCGAGCACGTCGGCGTGCGCGTTGTTGACCGCTTCGACGGCCACTGCCGGGCACCAGGCCCACCAGGCGGCGTTCCGGGGATCGCCGCGGCGCCGCAGGACGCGCAGCAGCACCAGGGTGGTGGCCACGGCCAGCACCGCGCCGCCGGTCTGGAGCGCTTTGTGGCGGACGCCGTCCGGGGAAAGGGTGTGGACGAGGAGGAAGTACGCCTCGCCGGCGGGCGGGTAGATCGTGTGCACCGTGGGGCGGTTGATGCGGGTGCAGCCGCCGGCCGGCAGCGACGAAAGGTCCGGGCGGCCGCAGGCCTCGGTCGGCGGGAAGAGCCAGCCGTCGCGGAGGGCTGCGAGGGCCGGGTCTGCCGGGGCGTGGTCGTACGGGGAAATGCCGGCGGCCTGCACCCGGCCGTCCCAGGCGTAGCGGAAGGAATCGGTGCTGGTCCGGGGTGCGGCGGCCAGGCCGGTGGCGGCCACGGCGATGCCCCCGGCGAGGACCAGGGCCGCGGTGTGCCGTGCGGGCGCGCTCCGCAGCGTCCACACCGCCGCCCCGGACAGCGCCCAGCAGAGCGCGTACCGCCAGCTGAGTCCGGCCGGGTCGGCGAAGTACCCGTCGTGGCGGACGGTGAGGACGAGCGCGGCAGTGAGGGCGGTCAGCAGGACGGCGGTGGCCGCGGTGGCACGGACCGTGCCGGCCCGGGCCGGGCCGGGGGCGCGGGTGCCGCCGGACCGGGCCTGGCCGGTGGCGCCGGTGGCGTGCCGGGCCTGGCCGGTGGCGCCGGTGCCGGACCGGGCCGGGTCGGGGGCCGACGGGGCGTGGCGCGGATCGCCGGGATCGGGTCGGGCCGAGCGGGGGTGGGTCACGGGACCACCCTGGCAGCGGTCGGGCCGCCGACGGGCCCGGCATGGCGGGCCGTTCGCGTTCCGTAAGGTGTCGGACCCGCCTCCGCAACCGGTCCAGGCGGTTGCATGAGGGCATGGAAACTCCTCCCGGCCGACGGCGCCCCACCTTCCCCAGGCTTCGGCCACCGGCCCTGCGCCGGCCCGTCCTCCGTCCGCCCTCGTTCTCGGGCCGGTTGCACGATCCCCGCACGGCGACGGCGGTCGGGCGGTGGCTGGGCGCGGCCCTGGCCGTGTGCTTCCTGACCGGACTGGTCAGCCACTTCCTCCAGCAGCCGCCGCCCTGGCTCGCCGGCCACCTGCCGTCGCGGCCGGCCTGGGGCTACCGGCTGACCCAGGGGCTGCACGTGGCCGTCGGGCTCGCGGCGATCGTGCTGCTGTTCGCAAAGCTGTGGGCGGTCTACCCGCGGTTGTTCGTGTGGCCGCCGGTCCGCTCGGCGCGGCACGCGCTGGAGCGGCTGTCGGTGGCGGTGCTGGTGGCGGCGGCGGTCTTCCAAGTGCTGACCGGGCTGCTGAACATCGCCGAGTGGTACCCGTGGCCGTTCTCCTTCGTGCCCGTGCACTATGCGGTGGCGTGGGTGGTGGCGGGATCGGTGTTGCTGCACCTCGCCGTGAAGGCGCCGGAGATCCGCTCCCACTGGAGCCGCAGGTCCGCCGGAACGCTCGCCCTGCCCGACGGGGAACGGGACGGGCCCGACCGGCGGGCCCTGCTGCTCGGCGTGGGCACGGCCGTGGGCGCGGTCACGGTGACCACGGTGGGGCAGGCGTTCACCCCGCTGGCGTCCCTGGACCTGCTGGCACCCCGCCATCCCGGATACGGACCGCAGGGACTGCCGGTGAACCGGACCGCGGCCGCGGCCGGGGTGACGGCAGCGGCCGCGCGGGACTGGCGGCTGGAGGTGCTGGGCCCGGCCCCGTACCGGCTGACGCTCGCCGAGCTGGCCGCCCTGCCGCAGCGCCGGGTCCGGCTGCCGATCGCGTGCGTGGAGGGCTGGAGCATGGACGCCGACTGGGGCGGCGTACGGATCCGGGACCTGATGGAGCGGGCGGGGGCACCGCCCGGGTCCGGGCTGCGGGTGGTGTCGCTGGAGGTGGCCGGCGCGTACCGGGTGATGCAGATGGGACGCGAGTACGCCCAGGACCCGCTGACCCTGCTCGCGCTGCGGCTGAACGGCGAGGTGCTGTCGGCCGACCACGGGTACCCGGCGCGGATCATCGCGCCGAACCGGCCCGGTGTACTGCAGACCAAGTGGGTCACCCGACTGGAGGTGCTGTGATGTCCCCGTCCGAGCCCTGGCCGGCGCCCGATCCGGAGCCGGAGCCTGCACCTGCGCCTGCGCCGAAAGCGGCCGCACCAGGGTCCGGCTCGGCGGCGGGTGCCCGATCCGCCCCCGGGCCGGAATCCACACCCGGTCCGGGATCCGGTCCGGTGTCCGGCCCGGCGCAGGGGCGCAAAGCCGGTACCGCGGCCGGATCCACCGGCTTCACCGGCCCCGCGGCCGGGGCCGGATCCGGTGGGGGAACGGGGACGGGAGGGGGGGGGGGGGGGCCCCGGGGGGGGGCCCCCCCCCCCCCCCCCTCCCCCCCCCCCCCCCCCCTCCCCCGTGGCCCCCACCCGCTGGGCACTCGGCACCTTGGGGGTGCTGCTGATCGGCATCGGCGGATGGCACCTCGCGGCGCAGCCCGACCCGTACGGCGTACTGGTGTGGCTGGGCGGGGCACTGGTCCTGCACGACGCGCTGGTCGCACCCCTGGTGCTGGTCATCGGCCTGCTCGTGGCGGCCGTACCCGCGCGGCCCGTGGTACGCGGTGCACTGATCACGGCGGGGGCGCTGGTCCTGGTGACCCTGCCCCTGCTCCTGCGGCCGGGAGCACCACCGAACCCGTCTGCGCTGCCCCTGCCGTACGCCCGCAACCTGCTGCTGGTGCTGGCGGTCGTGGCGCTGTGCGCGACGGTCGCGGCGCTGCTCGCCGCACGGCGACGGACACGGCCGCCGGAGCAGGGTGGCGTCCGGCAGCGGGCGGAGGACTGAGTTCCGGGCGCGAGCGGTCCGAGTCCGGGTCAGGGTTCGACTTCGACTTCGACTTCGACTTCGAGTTCGGTAAAGGTCCGGCCGGACACCGTCCAGCTCCGTATGGTCGTCCACCCCGCGCGTTCGGCGTGGCGGCGGAGGGCCTGCGGCCCGACACGGGCCCAGGCGAACGGGACACCGGGAGTGCCGCGGCAGTCGTCGAGGCGGACCTCGCACCGCTCGTCCACCTCGACCGGGGCGGCTTCGGCGATCACCCGGCCGCCGGGGCCCAGCAGGGCGGCCGCCCGGCCGAGCAGCGCGTCCGGGTCTCCGCCGATGCCGATGTTGCCGTCGATCAGGAGAACGGTCCTCCAGCGTCCCTCGCCGGGCAGCGGGCCGAAGACCGACCGGCACAGGGCCGTCCCTCCGCGTCGGACGGTCCGGGTCACGGCGGCCGGGCTCACGTCCACGCCGAGGACCCGGTGGCCGCGGCCGGCGAGGGCTGCGACCAGGCGGCCGGGCCCGCAGCCGATGTCGAGGACGGCGCCGCGGCACCGGGTGAGCACGCTCTCGTCGGCGGCGTCCGCGTCGGCGAGCCACCGCTCCACCTCCAGCGGCAGCAGCCATCCGTCCCCACGGCGCAGGAAGAGCGGGCCGCGCCCGGCGCGCAGGGCCCGGGCGTACGGATCGTCCTGCCAGGGAGCCGCACCGGCCGGGTATCCCGAACGGGGTGCCGTTGCGCCGGGGGCGGTCACCGGGCGGCCCGCAGCGTGCCCGTGAGCCGGGCGTGCAGGGCGGCGAACCTGCCGTACGGAGCAGCTGCGGCCACCTCGTGGGCATCGGCCGCGGTGTCCACGTCCCGCAGGACGGGCAGCCGCCCCACGCGCAGCCCCGCCGCGCGCAGCCGCCCGAACTGCACGGCCCCGGTCTGGGGCACCGACATGGGTACGCCGAGAAGCAGGGCCGGATCGGGTGCGGCCAGCCCCAGGGCCCAGAAGCCTCCGTCCTCCGCGGGTCCGAACCAGGCGTCGTACCGGCCGAAGTCCAGGCCCGGCGACAGGAGTTCCGGGGTGACCTGGGGCGTGTCCATGCCGATCAGCAGGGCCGGGCCGGCGCAGTCGGCGAAGGCCGCGGCCAGCCGCTCGTCGAGGCCGTTGCCGCGCTGCGGTACGACCTCGTAACCGGACGGCAGCCAGTCGCCGGGACGGCCGTCGAGGACCAGGACCCGGCGGTCGGCCGGGGCCGCGGCCACGACGTCGAGGGTGTCTGCCAGGGCCGCCCTGGCCAGGCCGGCGGCCTCGGACGGGGTGAACGGCGGGGTCAGCCGGGTCTTCACCCGGCCGGGCACGGGCTCCTTGGCGATCACGAGCAGAGTGGTCACCGGGCACCCCCCGCGGACGAGGCCGGGGAGGCGGAGCGGGGCGGCTCGGCAAGCACGGCGCGCATGTCGCGGACCGCCTGCCAGGTGCCCCGCCAGGTGCCGGTGACCTTGGACTTCCCCGCCCGGGGCAGGTAGGGGACGTCCTCCTCGCGGACCCGCCAGCCGGCGTCCGCGGCCCGGACGACCATCTGGAGCGGGTAGCCGCTGCGGCGGTCGGTCAGGTGCAGGGCCAGCAGTGCCTCCCGCCGGGCGGCCCGCAGCGGCCCGAGGTCGTGCAGTCGCAGGCCGGTGCGACGGCGCAGCATCCGGGACAGGGCCAGGTTGCCCGCCCGCGCGTGCGCGGGCCAGGCGCCGCGCCCCCGCGGCCGGCGGCGGCCCAGCACCAGGTCGGCCTCGCCCGCGGAAATCCGGCTCACGAATCCGGTCAGCAGCCCGGGGTCGAGGGAGGCGTCGCAGTCGCAGAAGCAGACGAACTCGGCGTCCGACGCGAGGAGTCCGGCGTGGCAGGCGGCCCCGAAGCCGCGCCGGGCCTCGGGCACGACGGTGGCGCCGAGGGAACGGGCGATGTCCGCCGATCCGTCGGTGGAGCCGTTGTCCACGACCAGGGCCCGCCAGCCGGCGGGGATACGGGCGAGGACCCAAGGCAGCGCCTCGGCCTCGTTCAGGCAGGGAAGGACGACGTCCACGGCAGTGTCCAGGGGGTGATCAGTCACGCTTGTCACCGTAGGAAGCCGATCCCGGAAATGGAGCGATCGACTCCTTACGAAACGCGGACGGCAGAGCGGGGCAGGCGAGCGGAGGGCGACGGTCCACGGTCCTCCGTACGACACTGGTGCGCATGAGCACGCCAGCAGCCCCCGCCCGGATCCTCGTCGTGGACGACGACCCGACCGTCGCGGAAGTCGTCACCGGATACCTCCGCAGGGCCGGCCACACGGTCGGCCACGCCGCCGACGGCCCCGCCGCCCTCGCCCTGGCCGCCCGCGACATGCCCGACCTGGTCGTCCTCGACCTGATGCTGCCGGGCCTCGACGGGTTGGAGGTCTGCCGCCGGCTGCGCGCCGACCGCCCGGTGCCCGTGATCATGCTGACCGCGCGGGGCGGGGAGGACGACCGGATCGCAGGCCTCGAACTGGGTGCGGACGACTACGTCACCAAACCGTTCAGCCCGCGCGAACTGGTCCTGCGGGTGGAGTCCGTACTGCGCCGCAGCCGACACGGCGCGGAGCCCGCCGGCCGGGGTGCGGGCACTCCGCTGCGAGCGGCCGGGATCACCGTCGACCCCACCACCCGCAAGGCGTCCAGGAACGGCGCTGAACTGGCCCTCACCCTGCGCGAATTCGACCTCCTGGCCCACTTCATGGCACACCCGGGCCGGGCCCACACCCGCGAGCAGCTCATGCGGGACGTGTGGGGCTGGGACTTCGGGGACCTGTCCACCGTCACCGTCCACGTCCGCCGGCTCCGTACCAAGGTCGAGGACGACCCCGCCGCGCCCCGGCTGATCCACACCGTGTGGGGTGTCGGATACCGCTTCGAGGACGCGACGCCGGACGGGGCCGACGCGCTCCCCGCCGGGCAGGAGGAGGGCCGGTCGTGACCGACGTCCTGCTCATCGCCCTCTTCGCCCTCGGCGGCGCGGCCTGCGCCGGGGCGGCCGGGGCGCTGGCCCTGCGCCTGCTGCGGCGGCGGTCGGTCTCGGTCTCCCTGACCGTGGTCGCGGCGGTGGCGGTCGCCGCCATGCTCGCCGGAACGCTGGCCGTGGCCCGGGCCATGTTCCTCTCGCCCCACGACCTGACGGTGGTCACCCTCGTCGTCGCGATGGCCGCCGTCGTCTCGTTGGCCACCGCCCTGCTGATGGGCCGCTGGGTGGTCGCCCGCAGCCGCGACCTGGCACTCGCCGCCCGGGACTTCGGGGAGGGCGGCAGCTTCGCCGCCCCTCCCGCACCTGCCACCGCCGAACTCTCGGAACTGGCCCGGGAACTCGCCGCCACCAGCGCGAAGCTGGCCGCCTCCCGGGAGCGGGAACGCGCCCTGGAAAGCTCCCGGCGCGAGCTGGTCGCCTGGATCTCCCACGACCTGCGCACTCCGCTCGCCGGACTGCGGGCCATGGCCGAGGCCCTGGAGGACGGCGTCGCCGACGACGCCGCCCGCTACCACCGCCGGATCCGCACGGAGGTGGAACGCCTCGACGTCATGGTGGGCGATCTGTTCGAGCTGTCCCGCATCCATGCCGGCGCGCTGGAGCTGGCCCCCAGCCGGCTCTCCCTGCGGGACCTGGCGGCCGACGCGCTGCTGGGCGCCGATCCGCTCGCCCGCGAGCGCGGGGTGAGGCTGATGGGTGAGGAGATCGTCCATGTGCCGGTGGACGTGGACGGCAAAGAGATGACCAGGGTGCTGGCCAATCTCCTGGTCAACGCCATCCGCCACACCCCGGCCGACGGCACCGTCGCCGTGGCCGTCGACCAGCGTGCGGAATCGGCCGTGCTGTCCGTCACCGACGGCTGCGGCGGCATCCCCGACGAGGACCTGGAGCGGGTGTTCGACACCGGATGGCGCGGCAGCCCCGCGCGCACGCCCCCGTCCGGCGCCGGGCTCGGGCTGGCGATCGTACGCGGCATCGTGGAGGCCCACGCCGGTCGCGCCGAGGTCCGCAACGTCCCCGGCGGCTGCCGGTTCGAGGTGACGCTGCCCCTGGCCTGACCGTGGCCTAACCGGCGACGCGGTCGGCACCCGCCGGGGCCCGCTGCTCGGCGCCCGCGAACTCCGCCATGCCCTCGGCGAAGCCGACCTCCGGCAGCCAGCCCAGTTCCCGGCGGGCCCGCGAGGAGTCGGCCGTGATGTGCCGGACGTCCCCGAGCCGGAACTCCCCGGTCACCACCGGATCGGGACCGCCGTGGGCCCCGGCCAGTGCCGTGGCCATCTCACCGACGGTGCGGGGCTCACCACTGCCGACGTTGTACGCCAGGTGGCGCCCGTCGCCCGTGGCCGCGAGACACGTCAGCGCCGCCGTGTTGGCCCGCGCGACGTCCCGGACGTGGACGAAGTCCCTGCGCTGCCGCCCGTCCTCGAAGACCCGCGGCGCCTCGCCCCGGGCCAGGGCGGACCGGAAGAACGAGGCCACGCCCGCGTACGGGGTGTCCCGCGGCATGCCCGGCCCGTACACGTTGTGGTACCGGAGCGAGACCGCCGAACCGCCGGTGCAGCGGGCCCACGAGGCCGCCAGGTGCTCCTGGGCCAGCTTGGTGGTCGCGTAGACGTTGCGGGGGTCGGCCGGGGCCTCCTCGGCCACGAGCCCCGGCACCAGGTCGGCGCCGCAGTGCGGGCAGCGGGGCTCGAACCGGCCGGCCTCGAGGTCCGCCAGGGCCCGCGGTCCGGGTCGCACCACACCGTGGTCGGGGCACTCGTAGCGGCCCTCCCCGTACACCACCATCGACCCCGCCTGGACCAGCCTGCGCAAACCGGCCTCCGCCATGCCGGCCAGCAGCACGGCCGTCCCCAGGTCGTTGCAGGCCACGTAGTCCGCCGCGTCGGAGAAGTCCTTCCCCAGCCCGACCATGGCCGCCTGGTGGCACACCGCGTCCACCCCGCGCAGGGCCCGCCGGACCGCGTCGGCGTCCCGGAGGTCCCCGCGCAGGAACTCCGCGTCGGGGAGCAGCGGCTCCGCCGGATGTGCGGCCGGCAGCAGCACGTCGAGCACCACCGGTTCGTGCCCCTGCACCCGCAGGTCATCGACCACATGTGCGCCGATGAACCCGGCGCCTCCCGTCACAAGTACGCGCATGCCCGCACGCTACGCACCCGGGCGTGCCGCCGGGGGATCCCACACCGCCCCGTAAGGCTTCCGTCATCCCCGCCGGTCCGGCACCTACGCCTTGGCGAGTTCGGCAGCTCCGAAGGAGACGTCGAAGCGGTCGCACCAGATGGCGACACTGCTGTAGTCGGCCAGGTTCACATCCGCCGGGATCCCGTAGTTCTGGTCGCCCTTGTTCCCCTTGAGCTTGCCGAGGCTGACGTGCTTGCCGTCGTCGAACACCCGCCAGCCCGCCACGCCTTCCTTCACCGGCGCGTCCGTGAGCCACACCCTCAGGTCCGGCCCGTTGCTCGTGTCCAGGCCCTCCAGTCGGAGCACGTGGGAACCGTCGGCCAGGCGCACGAGCTTCGCCTTCCCCTCGGTCTTGTGCTCGTGGCTGATGAAGGAGCCTTGGGCAAGGGTCTGCGGCTGGGCGGCCGGAGCCGGGGATCCGGGGACGGGCGTCGCGGCATCCCCCTTCGGCGAGCTCTGCGCGGGTGCGGGGAGCGCCTCGCTCACCGTCTCGTCCTGCCACAGCTTCCACGGCTCCAACAGGTACAGGCCCACCGCCAGGACGCTCGCCAGCAGGACGGCCACGACCCCCACCAGCGGTCCGCGCCGCCCACGACCCAGCTTCATCTCGCTACTCCCTACTCCGTGCCCCGCGGGGCATGCGTCTTTTCGACTGCATTCAACGGGACGGCGCGCCCGCAGGCCATTACGCCCGTATTACGGCCGGGAACCGCGTACATCCGGACCACGGCGACGAGGCCGGGGCGGCGTGGAACCCACTCTCCTGCGCGGCCCGACGTGACTGTCCGTCGTCGCCTGGCAGAGTGAGGGCTTCGTGAGCGAGGTCGAAGTGGCCGACCACGGGGCTACGGCTGCCGACGGGGTCAGCCGAGCTCGAGGCTGGTGATGCCGAACAATCCGGCGTGGTCGATGTGTGGGGGCGCGCCCGTGTACATGCGCGCGGTCTCGAAGGAGGGCGTGAGGCCGAGTTGCTCCGCGAGCCGCACGGCCGGTCCGTTGACGTCAGGTACGTCGATCGCGACGGGCTTGCCCGGCAGGGTGTCCGACAATGCGTTCACCAGGGCGGCCGCCACATCGGGTGAGGCGGCGTAGAGGGGCCCGATGCGTGAGGCTGCGCGGCCGGCACGTATGACGGCGAAGCCCTGTATTTCCCCGTCGCGCACCGCGGCCAGGGCGCTGCGGTGCGGAGCGGAGATCCAGGACGCCAGGAAATGGTCGCGGCCCGCGGGGAAGAAGCGGCGGTCGTAGGCAGCGAGTCGGTCGAAGGGCAGGCTTCGGGCATCGACGAGGACGACATCGCTCGTCAGCGCGGTGTCCGCTGAGGGGGTGCCTTCGTAGCGGATGTTGTTCCAAGCTGTTCGGAAACCGGATGTGCGGTAGTTGTCTTGTTGGGCGACCACCCCGTCGAGGCCCACGGTGCGGCCGGCCAGCCGCGCCAGACCGGCGCGCCACAGCTGGATCCCGTAACCCTGGCCGCGCAGCGGTGGGCAGGTGATGTAAAGGCCCAGGAAGCCAAAGGTGTCGCCGTAACGGACGACCGAGATGCAGGCGACGGGCTCCCCGTCGAGTCGCCCGACCAGGAAGCCGTGCGGATCTGCGGCGAAAAAGGCCAAACCATCGGTGAGGCCGGGGTTCCAGCCCTCGGCGTCGGCCCAGTCAGCCATGCGCGCGAGATCGTCGGCGCTGGCGGTGGTGATCTCAAAAGCTGACACTGGTCACTCCAGGAACGTAGTCGGCGACGTGACGAGGCGTCGGACAGGACAGCGGGCAGAAGGAGCGGCCCCGGTCCGGGACCTGTGCTCCGCCCACCCCAAACGCACCTCACCTCGGCGATGAGCTGCTTGACGAGTCTGTCCGTTCACGGGCCGGGAGAGCACGGCCAATCCAGGGAAAGTGGTCTGACGGATACCCGTCCTCTCCACTCCGTGGACAGGACGAACCAGACGATGAGCAGTCGGCGACGGCGCCCACGGCCGTCGGCGTGGTCGTCGTCGCCGCAGCGTGCAGCAGACGAAGAACGTTTACGTCGTGTACCTGACCATTGGCACCGGGAATTCTCTTGTAGGGCTGAGGCCCGCAGCTGCGTCTCGTAGGCCCGGTGCCGCGCGCGTACTGTGGAAGTGTGGCCGGACGGGTACGCCGGTGGAGGCACTGCTGACCGCAGCTGCGGCGACCGCCCGCCGCGATGCGGTGTTCTGCTCCCACACAGGAGGGAAAAGGCAATGCCCGAGCACAGGGTCGGCACACAGGAGGAATTCGAAGCGGCCCGAGAAGAGCTGCTCGTGGAGGAGAAGAAACTCACCCGGCGCAGCGACGAGCTCGCGCGGAAGCGGCGGGAGCTTCCCTGGGTGCCGGTCGAAAAGGACTACAGCTTCGAGACCGAGCACGGCACCAAGTCACTCGCGGACCTCTTCGACGGGCGCTCCCAGCTGCTCGTCTACCACTTCATGTTCGGCCCTCCGTACAAGGCCGGATGCACGGTCTGCTCCTCGATCGCGGACACCCTCGACCCCAACGTGCCCCACCTCAAGGCCCGCGACGTGACGCTGATCTGCTCCTCGCGGGCGCCGCTCGACAAGCTCCTCGCCTACAGGAAGCGGATGGGCTGGAGCTTCGACTGGGTCTCCCCCGTCGGCAGCGACTTCCACCGCGACCTCGGCTTCCTGCACACCGAGGAGGAGCTGAGGCCGTTCCTCGAGGGCGGGATTCCACCGACCGTGACTCAGATGGCGGAGGCGTCCGGCACCGACGTGCTCGGGTACGTCACCGAGGGGCCCGGGCTGAGCGCCTACGCGCGATCGGACGACACCGTCTACCGGACGTACGTCACCACCGCGCGCGGCCTCGAGCCCGCCATGGCCTACTACGGCCTTCTCGACCGCACGCCGATGGGCCGCCACGAGGACGGCGAGGAAGCCTTCTGGCTGCGCCGCCACGACGAGTACGGGAAGACCTGAGAGGTCGTTCGGAGCGGGCCGGGCGCGATGTGGAGGGCTCGGTCTCACAGACTGGCCAGCAGGCGCCCGGTGTGACCCGCCATGACGGTCCAGAACAGGCCCGCATATCCGCGCTCACCGATCCTGGTGTTGAATCCAGCGCCAGTCCGCGGACCGCAAGGCCCTTGAGGGGTCCGGACGTACCGCTGAATCCGGACGTCGCGCCCGAGGCGAACGCCATCACCGGGGAGCCCCAGAAACGCGGCAGCGAAGCTGAAGGATGACCGCGAGGGTCACGGCCCGTTCGGGCGCGGAAACCAGCAACTTTGTCCCTCTGGTTTGGGAGGGCAGCAACCAGGGCCGCACCGGTCAACGTTCGCCCTGTCGGGCGGTCCGGGACGATGAGGTCCCCCACGCACGGGTCATGGATGGCTGGAAGACTCCGCCCAGGGAGCCAACGCGCCGTGAATTCCTCGTAGTTGTTACCGCGGGATTAGCCGATCTGTGCGTGAATGGTCAACCGGGTGGTACAGGCTGCCGCCTCAGGGTGGGGTCGCGCGGATGGCTGGGGGGCATGCGTGGTTGTCGGAGAGAGACCGATCATCGAGGAGCCCCGCCTGGCGGTCCGGCGCCGGTCGTCCGGCTCGTGGTCGCGGCGGGGCCTGCTGTTGTTCTTCCTGCCCGCGCTGGCCACCGTTCTGACGGGGCTCGCCACGCTGGCCGTGTCGGGCAATCTGCTGCTGCCCTTCGAGAGCGTCGTCGTCCTCGAAGGCAAGATGGCCTCCAAGAGGGACTTCTTCGAGGACGAGGAGGTCCAGCGGATCCTGCTGAAGCACCACATCAAGGTCCACATCACCAGTTCGGGCTCGCGCGAGGTCGCCCTGCGGGACATCGCCGCCTTCGACTTCGTCTTCCCCTCCGGCCAGCCGGCCGGCGATCTGATCACCGGAATGCGCGCGGCGGCCGGCCAGTACGCCAAGGTCCACCGCCCGTTCGTCAGCCCCATCGTGCTCGCGACCTACCGGGAGTACGCCCAGACCCTGCGCGACGCCGGCATCGCCACCCCGCTGCCCGCCGAGGGCGCCGACCAGCCGCTCTACTACTCGCTGGACATGCAGAAGTTCCTCGACAGAATCGACCAGGGAAAGCGCTGGAACGACCTCGGCATCCACCGGCACGGGATCTCCAACGCCAACCGGATCGTCGCCCAGAGTCCCGACGTGTGCGGTTCCAACTCGGCCGGCACCTATCTGGCGCTGGTCTCCTTCACCCGGCGCGGCAACGGTCCCGACGTGCCTTCCACCGCACAGGAGGCGAGCAGCCGCGCACAGTCCGTCAAGCACCTCATGGAGCAGGGCCTGCCCGCCGCCGACGTGTTCAGGACATACATCTCGCCGGAGGGCAAGGGGATCGCCCCGGTGGTCGTGGCGTACGAGCACCAGTACCTCACCTATCAGCTCCGGTACCGCGCCGAATCCGAGCGGCTCGACTCGGAGCGGGTACTGCTGTACCCCTCCAGCCAGTTCGTCACCCAGCCCCAGTTCATCGCCCTGAACGACAAGGGCGAGCGCCTCGCCGAACTCATGGTCTCCGACCCGGAGTTGCGTCGGCGCGCGATGGAGCTGGGCTTCCGGATCCTGGACCCGGCCGGCGAGGTCGCCGGCGACCAGCTGACGCAGTTCCTGACCGAGCGGAGAATCCCGGTGCCGGCCCTACGGAGTGACAACACCCGCTCGCCCATGCCCCGGATCCGCCATCTGGAACAGATGATCTCCATCGTCGGCGACTGCCCGCCCGCCCAGTTCCCGGACGGGGCGCCGTGACGGCGCGCGACACCTCCGGCCGGCGGCGCCGCAGGGCCCTGGCCGCGCTCACGCTGGCCTGCCTGTGGGTGCTGGCCATGCTCACCGCCTGCTCCCCGGGCAGGGGCGAGCCGGTGACCCTGCGGGTCCTCGCCAGTTCCGAACTCGCCGACATGGAACCTCTGTTCGACGACTTGCGCCGCGACACCGGCATCAGGCTGACGATGGAGTACCAGGGCACCGTGGAGGCTGCCGCCTCCCTGGCCTCCGGCCGCTACCGGCACGACCTGGCCTGGCTCTCCTCCTCCCGCCCCTTCCAGCTCCTGCTGAAGGAGAGCGGACGGCAGACGGACAGCCCGCTGTCGACGAGCACCATGCGCTCCCCCGTCGTCGTGGGCATGAAGCCCGAGGTGGCGCAGCGGCTGCGGCGAGCGGCCCCCGACGGGCACCTGTCCTGGGCGGACCTGGCCGACGCCGCGGCGGCCGGCACGCTGAAGTACGCCATGGCCGACCCCCGCAGGTCGAACAGCGGACTCGCCGCGCTGGTGGGCGTCGCGACCGCCGCCGCGGGCACCGGCAGCGCGCTGCGCCCCGAGGAGGTGTCCTGCGACCGGCTGCGCGGCTTCTTCTCCGGGCACGCGCTGGCCGAGGACTCCTCCGGCCGCCTCACCGACGCGTACGCACGGGGCGAGGAGGGCCTCGACGCACTGATCACGTACGAATCCGAACTGCTCTCCCTCAACCGCGCGGGCACCCTGCGCACCCCCCTGGAGATCGTCTACCCGAAGGACGGCATCGTGCTGTCCGACTACCCGCTGATGCTGCTCGACCCGGCCAAGCGGGACGCGTACGACCGGCTGACGTCCTGGCTCCGGAGCGAACCGGTGCAGCAGAAGATCATGGAGCGTACGCTGCGCCGGCCTGTCGACCCCGGCCTCACCCGCATACCCAGCCTGCGCGCCCCGCTCGGCAACGCGCTGTACTTCCCGGACAGCCAGGCGGTCGTCGACCGGCTGCTGGCCCACTACGGCAGCGCGCGGAGCGGCCGCCCGGCACGGGTGATCTTCCTGCTCGACTTCTCCACGTCCATGCGCGGCGAGCGGATCGCGAACCTCCGCGCGACGATCGACGGGCTCAGCGGCGCGGACGACTCCAGCTCCGGCAAGTTCACCCGGTTCCACCAGGGCGAGACCCTCACGGTGCTGCGCTTCGGCGGCCGCGTACTGGACGAGCGGAGCGTGACGTACACGGGAGCGCCCGACCTGGACCGGCTGCGCGGCATGGTCGCCGAGGACGGCTTCGACGCGGGCACCGCCGTGTGGTCGGCCCTCGACCACGCCTACCGGACGGCGGCCGACGCCGTGGCGAAGGACTCCCGGCAGCGCGTCTCCATCGTGCTCATGACCGACGGGGAGAACAACGCCGGGATGAGCCTCGATGCGTTCCTCGCCCGGTACGCCGCCCTGCCGCCGGCCGCCCGCGCGGTCCGCACGTACACCGTCCGGTACGGCGAGGCCGACGCGCGGGAGCTCGACCGGGCTGCCAGGGCCACCGGCGGGCACATGGCCGATGCCACCGGGCAGTCCCTTCTCAATGCCTTCAAGGAGATCCGTGGGTGTGACGAGTGAAGCATGGTGGGCCGTCTGGTGGCCCTGGATGCTGCTGTGGGTGGCCACCGGGGCGGGCCTCGCGGCGCTCCTGGCGGTGGCGTTGCTGCGGCTGGTCCGCGCCCGGCGGGCCGCCGCCCAGGACATCACGGACGGCATCTGCTTCTACCTGCACGACCGAACGGTCATGGACCACTACCAGATGCGCGGCTACACGGCCGCCCTGCGCAAGGAGGTCGAACAGCGCACCAGTGACAGCAAGGACGGCACCGTCCGTGCGAAGGTCTTCGGTGTCGGCGCGGACGGCGGCCGCAGGGAGAACACCGAGATCGTCAGCCGCTACATGGAGGTCGCGGAACCGATCTCGGTGATCGGCCTGATCATGAAGGTCCTGGAGGAGAAGCGCGTCATCGTCCACGTCGACCTCCCGAGCCAATCCGTCACCCGCAGCACCGCTCTGCGGACGGCCGCCGACGCGCAGGGCGCCGTCCGGCTGCGCGACATCGAGGGCTTCGTCCTGATCCGGGGCCGGTTCCGCACGACGGGCGACGGCCCGGCGGGAGCCGACTCGACCGTCTTCCTCGCCCCGTACGGAGACCCGGCCGACCCCTCGCGGGGCCCTCGCGTCCGCGTTACCTGCGCCACGGAGGGCCTGCGCAACCAGGTCCCCCAGGGCGCCTTCTCGGCCCGCTGCCTGGGCAAGGTCCAGGAATGGAACCCGGACGAAGGGTTTCTGGAGGTCCAGGCGATGGCCATCTTCCGCTGAGAAGACGCAGCCGCCGGGACGTGCGGGTGGCGACGGCCCGCTCGACGAGGGCCCGGATCCTCGTGGGACCGGATGCCGTGTCGGTGCTGCGGGCAGCGTTCCCGTTACGGGCTCGGGGGGATCTCGTTCACCGGTCATGAGCTTTTCTGATTCCGCGGTGGCCGCGGGCGTGTGCGACGACTCGAACGAAGCCGTGGTCATGGCGGTGCGGCAGCTGACGCGGAGCACCCCCTGGACAGTGGTGGGGCGGGTAGCGCTGGACTTCCCCGCCCACCATCCGCAAGGCGTCACGCGTGGCCATGACCACCGCCTGTACGTGTCGACGGCGGAGATCACCGAGGCAACCCGTTTCCACGAGCGTCCGGTGGACGGCTACGACCGGACCCCCGGCCGGGGCCAGGGTCATGTGTTCGTCACGGACGCCCAGGGCACGGCGCTGGGCCGGGTGAGCGTGGGCGAGGGCACGATCTACCACCCGGGTGGTATCGACTTCGACGGCGAATCCCTGTGGGTACCGACGGCGGAGTACCGGCCCGACTCCCATTCCATCGTCTACCGGGTGGACCCCGACACCCTGGACGTGCGGGAGGCCTTCCGCTTCGACGACCACATCGGCGGGATCGTGCGGGACCGCCACAGCGGCCTGCTGCACGCCGTCACCTGGGGTTCCCGCCGGCTGCTCACCTTCACCGTCGACGGCCGGCTCACCCACCGGGTCGACAACAAGAGCCACTTCGTCGACTACCAGACCTGTGTGACCGCGGGCGGCGGCCACATGGTGTGCACGGGCATCGCAGAGTACCCCCTGGCCGGGGCGGGCGTCTTCAGCCTCGGCGGCATCGCCGTCGTCGACATCGAGTCCGGCCGCATCGAGCACGAGGCTCCGGTGACCACGCTGTCCCCGGCCGGCCGCGTGGTCACGTACAACGCGGTGCACCTGGAGACGGACGGGCTCGTCCTCCGGATGTTCGCCGTCCCCGACGACGGGGAGAGGGCTGGCGAGTCACACCTGATCACCTTGGAGACGGCCCTGGTTTCTTGACCCGAACGGCGAGGAAGTAGAGCCCCTCGTACATCAGCTCGCCGTTCAGCTCCGAGCGCAGGCTCTGCGGGGTGAATCGGCGCCGGTAGATGGGATATGTGGTTCCGGCGACGGAGCGCAGCTCTGTCCTCTCCTCGTGCAGGTCGCCGTCGGCGCGCAGGTCGATCACGATCAGCTCGCGCGCCGTACGACGTGCCTCCGCGAGGAATGCGGCGCGCTCCTCAGGCCGGAGCAGCCCGTAGAAGTTGGCGGTGACCATGCGGTCGAAGGATCCGGCGGCGAACGGCAGGGGCGGGAACAGCGCCCGCACACGCTGCGCCCGAGGTACCCGGGCGTGCGTCAGTTCCAGCATCTCTCCGCTCTGGTCCAGGGCGACGACCGGGCCGCGGAGGAATTGAGTCCATATTCCGGTTCCGCAACCGACGTCGAGCACCCGCCCCTCGGGCAGCGCGGTGAGCAGTTTCCCGATGTCGGCGGTTTCCCGGTCCAGGCCGGCGTTCACCACGGGATCGCCGCGATAGCTGGTCTCGTCGTAGACCGGGGCACGATCCCGGTAGTACTGCTCCCGCACCAAGTCACGCATGCCCGACAGCTACCCCCGCCCGAACAACAGGCAAACGGCGGGGATCCTGCCCATCGGGAAAGGGCCGGAAAGAGCGCCTGACCGCGGGGCGTCGAGACCAGCGAGTCACGCCGCACCACAGTGTTCGGTGGCCGACGTAGGAGCAACCCTCCGCAAGCCGCAGTGGCGGGTGGTTCCCATCCGGTTGAATGAATGCCGTGACACATGGTTTGGGTTTCACCGAGAAGGACCTGCGCCGGTTGGCAGGCACGCGCTCCTACGACCGGGGACTCGGCTACCTGTCCGCCGTCTCCCGGCTGGAGATCGGGGAAGACGCGATCACCGCAACCGTGGACGGCAGCGACGCCTACGAAGTCGAGCTGGTCGAAGACGAGGACGGTGGTCTCACCGGCTGGTGCGACTGTCCCTACGGCCAGGAGGGCAACTTCTGCAAGCACTGCGTGGCGGTGGGCCTGACCGTCCTGGGGCATGCCGAATCCGTGCCGCGGCAGCGGTCCGCGGCCGCCTCCCGCACCCGGCTGCTGGACGGCTGGCTGGAGTCCCGTACACGTGAGGAACTGGTCTCCCTGGTGCGGGAACAGCTCGCCGACGACCGTGACCTGCGCCGCCGCCTGGAGCTGCGCGCGGCCACCGCCGGAGAGGACATCGGCATCGTCCGCGAACGCGTTCTGAGCCTCCTGGACACCCGCCCCTTCGCCCGGTACGGCTACGTCGAGTACTCCGACGCCCACGCCTACGGCCAGCAGGCGGCCGAGGCGGTCACCGCCCTGCGGGCGCTGACGGCAAGCGGCCGGTCGGCGGACGCGGTGGAGGTGGCCCGGGAGGCGCTGCGGGTGCTCGGCCGTACATACGGGGAGATCGACGACTCGGACGGGTTGATCGGCGAAGTGGCGACCCAACTGGCCGAGTCCCATCTGGAGGCATGCCGCACGGCCCGGCCGGACCCGGCGGAGACCGCCGAGTGGTTGGTGCGCCACCTCCTGGACGACCTGAACGACGCCACCGGCATCGACCTCTTCGACTACCGGGACGTGCTGGGCGAGCCGGGCCTGGCCCGAGCCCGGGAGATCGTGGTGGCCGCCTGGCGGGCCAAGCCCAAGGGGTGGGCGGAGAAGCACCTCATGGAGCAGCTGCTGAGAGCTGCCGGCGGCAGCGTGGACGCGCTGGTCGCGGTCCACGCCGCGGACCTCGCCCCGAACGGTCGTACGCACCTGGTGATCGCCAAGGAGCTGGAGGCCGCGGGCCGCGCGGTCGATGCGTTGGAGTGGGCGGAACGCGGCTTGCGGGAGGCCGTGACCGACTGGGGTCCGGACGACGGGCTGGTCACCTTCGTCTGCGACCGGTACGCGCGGGCCGGCCGCCTCGCCGACGTGGTCACGATCCGCCGGGACCTGCTGCGGACCCGCCTCTCGCTGGCCGCCTACCAGCATCTGCGTACGGCGGCCCGCGCGGCCGGTGCCTGGGAGGGCGCCGAACGCGCAGGCGCCCTGGAGACACTGAAGGCCGCCGCCCAGCCACAGAAGAACCGCCGGTACGGCGGCTCGGCACTGATGGACGCCCTCATGGACGACGGCGACCTGGACGTCGCCTGGCAGGCGGCCGCCGACGGATACGCGGACCAGCGGCAATGGCTGGCCCTCGCCGACCGGGTCCGCGACCGGCGGCCCGCCGACGCACTGACCGTCTACCTGCAGGAAATCGAGCCCCTGCGCACGCAGACCGGTGACGGCACGTACGAACGCGTGGCGGAGCTGCTGCTCAGCGCCCGCGCCTGCCACCGCACGCTGGGCACCGAGGCCGAGTTCGCCACCTACCTCGCCGCCCTGCGTACCGACCAGAAGCGCAAGCGGAAGCTCATGGCGATCCTCGACCGCCACGGACTCTGAGCGGCGACCGGAGCGTTCAGGCCCTTGCGGCTGGCCGGGGGCCGGACGGACCGCCGGGGAGCGGTGACACCTGGTGCAGTGTCACGGACGCGTGAGCGCGCCCGATCAGGCGCAGCGCCTGTGGGACGTCTTCGAACGCCTGGAGCAGATACCGGGTCCGTTCCCTCACCGATCGTTTCATCAGCCCGTTCCCACCGCCCGGCAACACGTCGGCCACCTGCACAGCGGCAGGCGAACGGAGCGTCATGACGGGGTGACCGGCACACCGGCCGCTAATGTGAGTGCCCCGTCTCCGCATTCCGCACGACCCGGCCGGACGACGCCTCACGCGTCTTGCGGGCAGGCCGCCGGGATGCCCCGGTGCCGGCCGGCACCAGGCCGCCGACTTGCACGGATCCTGCTCCTCGGCCACGCCTCATCGGCTCCGCCACGTCATGACGGGCCATGAATTCCCCTCGGAAGGAAAAGAAGTGAGGATCAAGCGCACGATCGGCAGCGGTCTCGCGAGACGTGCCCGGCTTCTCGCCATGGCGTCCGCACTCCTGGCCGCCGTCGGACTCGCCGTCCCCCAGGCGAATGCCCACCCCTCCCCCACCCGGTACGACGACGCCGTGCTCACCCGCTTGGGCGAAACCATGGCGGCAGTCGACGTGGCCGGAACCGCTTGGTACATCGACCACGAGGCGAACCGGCTCGTCCTCGTCGTGGACAGCACCGTCCCGGCCGCGGAGCTCTTGCGGATCCGGAACGCCGCGGGGACCGACGCCGAGGCCTTGAAGGTCGAGTCCATCCCCGGAAAGCTCACGACGCTCATCTCCGGCGGCGACGCCATCTACGCGAACACCTGGCGCTGTTCGCTCGGCTTCAACGTCCGCAGCGGCACCACCTTCTACTTCCTGACCGCCGGACACTGCACCAAGGGCGCGGGCACCTGGTACGCCAATGCGTCACGCACGACGGTGCTCGGCCCCACGACCGGCTCCAGCTTCCCGGTGAACGACTACGGCATCGTCCGCTACTCCAACCTCCTGATCACGAAGCCGGGAACCGTCGGCAGCCAGGACATCACCTCCGCCGCCAACCCGTCCGTCGGCCAGTCGGCCTGTCGCCGCGGCTCCACCACCGGCACCCGGTGCGGCACCGTCACCGGGCTCAACGCCACCGTGAACTACGGCAACGGCAACATCGTCTACGGCATGATCCGCACCAACATCTGCGCCGAACCCGGCGACTCCGGCGGTCCCCTCTACTCCGGCAGCACGGCCCTCGGCCTCACCTCCGGCGGAAGCGGAAATTGCACCTCCGGCGGCACGACGTTCTTCCAGCCCGTCGTGGAGGCACTCAACGCCTATGGCGTCAGCGTGTACTGAGCCCCCGTTCGCGACGAAGGACGGCGGTGAGGTCCTGGCGGTTGGTCGTGGCCTCGGAGGCCTCCCGCCAGGACTGATCAGTCGAGGACCGCGGTGGCCTCGATCTCGACCAGGTGCTCGGGCACGTCCAGCGCCGCGACGCCGATCAGCGTGGCAGGCGGCACCGGGGCGACCCCGAGCTTCGCGGCCGCCCGGGAGACCCCGTCCATGAGCAGGGGCATCTTGTCGGGGGCCCAGTCGACGACGTAGACGGTCAGCTTCGCGACGTCGTCGAAGGAACCTCCGGCCCCGGCCAGGGCGGTGCCGATGTTGAGGTAGCACTGCTCGACCTGGGCGGCCAGGTCGCCCTCGCCGACCGTGACTCCGTCGGCGCCCCAGGCGACCTGTCCGGCGATGAAGACCATCCTCGTACCGGACGTGATCGCCACTTGCCGGTAGACGTCGGTCTTGGGTAGTCCGTCGGGGTTCAGCAGGGTGACGGCCATGGCTGTCTGCCTCCTCGTGCTCTCTTGCGGTTACTGGGAAACCGTAGGAGAGTGGCCGCTGACGTGGAAGAACGCACTTTTCGGTGACTGGGGAACCTCATGGTGACCAAGCAGGTCAAGGGCTCGGCCAAGGACGAAGCCGATGTGACACGGGCGGATTCCCTCGCGCGGGAGATCTTCACGGACATCGCCAACAAGTGGGCGCTGCTGATCATCGAAGCGGTGGGCGACCGCACCCTGCGCTTCACCGAGCTGCGGGGCGAGATCGAGGGCATCAGCCACAAGATGCTCACGCAGAACCTGCGCCTGCTGGAGCGCAACGGCCTGGTCGAGCGCACGGTGCACCCCACCGTGCCGCCACGCGTGGAGTACACCCTCACGGAGCCGGGCCGGGCCCTGCGCGCAACCGTCGACGCCATGTGCGACTGGACCCACCGCCATCTGGGCGCCATCGAAACGGCCCGCCACCGCTTCGACTCGGCCTGACCGCGGCGTACTCGGGATCAGTACGCCTCACAGCGATCAGTACGCCTCACAGCGCTCCCGGGTGGCCGTGGTCACGGGCGAAGGATCCGAACACCTGGCGTGCCGCCCCCTGGGTGTGCAGAAAGCGGTGGTCGAGGATCGCGGCCAGGTCGTCCAGAGCGGCACGGAGCACGGCGGCCGACAACCTGACGTCGGGATGGCGGGCCACCGAGGCCTGGTCCGCCAGGTTCATGGCGCCCGGGAGCTGGCGGGCGAGCGAGATGGCGTCGTCGCCGTCGTGGAAGTAGTACGACTCGGCGTACTGGAGGAAGTCGACGGAGACCACGGAGATGTCGGAGGCGAGGCTGTCGAGGATCGCAGCGCCCGCGTCGGTGTCGACCTGGTCCGTCGCGGGATGGGTGCGGACCAGATGCGAGATCCGCAGCGCGAGGGCGCGGCGGCGGGCCAGAGCCGGAAAGATGCCCAGCGTCCAGGCCACCGTTGCGCTCAGCAGCGCGAATCCGAACAGGGACTCCATCGGGGCGGCGATCCTCAACCAGCCCTCGGCGGGGGCGATGTCACCCAGACCGAGTGTGGAGATGTGGACCAGGGACACGTACAGCGCGTCCAGGAACTCCGCGTGCTCGGCGGGCCGCAGACCGGGCGTGTAGGTGAAGGCTTCCGGCATGTGCGGCCAGTAGACGAGGGCCCAGCCGAGGACCGCGGTGAAGGACCAGGCGGCGACGACGGCCGCCATTCCGATGGGACCCGCGAGCCCTGTGGCCCGACGGCGCGGGGAGGTCTTCGACAGGCGCCACACACCGGTCATGACCAGGCGGCTCAGGCCCCCGTGGCGGGTCGGGTGCCACAGGGTGTGGAACACGTCCCGGAGGACGATCAGCACCAACACCCCGCCTGCGGCGGTCGCCGGCCAGCCCATCCGGGTGCCTCCCTGGTTGCCTCGGTGTGGCCGTCGCGGTGTCCATCGGTGGGCCCGGCGCCGTGTTCTGGTTGATCCTGTGCGGTCTGCCGGGCACGGCGACGACCCGCCGCATTTCGGAAACCGTATCGGCCGACTCCGACGGCAGTCCACCACCGCCTCCCGTCGGCCCCGCCGCCGTTTGGCACAGCCGGCGGAGGCGAGGGTGTCGCGGGGGGTGTTCAGCACGTGGCCGGCCTCGTCAGATCAGGCCATCAGGCCTCTTCGGCCCTCGTTGCGGGCTTCGCCGTCCACCGGGGTGACACACACGAACGAACGACGCGAGCAAATGCGAAGTCAGTGCACCACGATTGATGCATGCACATTTCATTCGGCATCGATTAACAGGCAATGTGCGGCCTTTGATCAGATGATCAGCCCGGACGCTGGCTAAAGTTCGACCACCGGGCCGGCATATGCGATTGCCGGTCACGGGCGTCCACGGAGAATGCGACTGATTGCAGGGGCATGTCAGAGATTGATGTACCGGCACGCCGGAAACCATCAAGAGCGACGCTCGACCTGGCCAGGGCACTCACCGAGGCATCGCGGGACCGGCTCTCCGGAACGCTGCTGGTGGCAGGTGATCCGGGAGGAGCCTTCCACCTGCAGTGCGGGGCCCTCATCGAAGTGGCTTCACCCGGCGCCCCGGGGGTCGAGACGCTGCTCCTGCGCTCGGGCCGGGTCAGCGAGACGGACTGGACATCGGTCACCCGGTCGGGAGCCGTGGCCGGCCGCATCGGGGGCGAACTGGTCGCCCGGGAACTGGTCGGCAGCGCGGAACTGCACTTGATATGCGTGATGGCCGCACTGGACGGAGCCCTGGCCATGGGCATGGGACGGATCGACGGATTCACCGTCGACCAGCATGTGCACTCCTGCCGGCTGGCTGCGCCGGAGGGCATCGAACCGGAATGGCTGGTGCACGAAGCCGGGCGTCGGATCCGGGTCCTCGGTTCCCTCGCGCCCTCCCTCTCCCCCTTCCGCAGCCGACTCGCCCGGACCGACGCCGGCTCCGCACAGCTGGGCGGCCCGGCCACCGGCGAGCGCAGGGAGATCCTCCTGCGGGCCAACGGCCGCCGCAGCGTCCGGGACATCGCCTTCCTGCTCGGCCGCAGCCTGTACGCCGTCACCGTCGCAGTCTCACGGCTGATGGGCGAAGGCCTGATGGAAACGATGGTGAGCGCCCAGCCCCAGAGCAGTGGCGGCCCGTCCCCCACCGGCAGCCGCCCCCCTCAGGCGGAACTGCCGCACCGCCTCCCGGGAGCGAGCGGCATCAACGCAGTCCTTCCGCTGCGGCCCGTGGGTGGCCACTGGCAGCCCCCGCCCGCACTCGTCGCGAAGTACCTGGCCCCCGGCGGACACCTGTGAATGCCCGTGCCGGCCGTACATGGAACGAACACAACAGGAGAGTCGTGACAACCAGGAACACGCAGCTCGTCACCGAGATGCGGGCGCTTCGGGAGAAGGTCGTCGGCGTCACCGACGTCGTGGTGGCCTCCGTCGACGGTCTGCTGATCACAGCCGAGACCGACGACGTCGCGGATCCGGAGAGCCTGGCCGCACTCACTGCGGCAACCCTCAACATCGCCCGCCGCACCGGAACCATGACCAGCAAAGGCCTACTCCACCACACCGTCTCGCGGTTCACCGACGGATACCTCGTCGCGCAAGCGGTCGGCGAGATGGCGCTCATCGGTGTCCTCGGCGACGCGGGCCTGGACGTCGGACGCCTGCACGCCGAAACGCAGGCCTCCGTGCAGCGCCTCACCGCGCTGCTCACCTCCGCCGAATCCCCGACTCCGGGCAACTGACCAAGTTCCGGAACCACACACAACCAAGGAGCACGATGAGCGGAACGGAAACCCGAGGGGCCCAGAGCCTGTCCGAGCGGGTTTCGAGCCTGGTCAAGAGCCTGCGTTCGGAAGTGCCGGACTGCGTGGCCGCAGGCATCATCGACATGTCCACGGGCATGCTGCTGTCGGTGGAGACCGTCGACTCACACCCGGCGGAAGTCCTCGACATGCTCGCGGCGGCAACCCTCGACCTGTTCCAGGGCCGCAACGTCGTGATGATCGAAGGGATCTTCAAGGAGCGCCGCGGGATCATCAGCGACCGCCACTACTTCCAGGAGATCCTGGTCAACAGCGATAACCTGGCGCACCTCTTCCTGCGGATCGACAGCGCCGACGAGGTGGTCGCCGTGGTCGTGTGCCGCAAGACCGTGAACGTGGGCATGCTCTTCGCCCAAGCCCGCCGCGTCCTGAAAGACCACGGACAGCTGTAACCGGTCAGAGTCTCGGCGGTGGCCAACCTCGATCTTCCGTGACGGTCCGCCGGTTTCTTCGGCGGGCCGTTTCGGTTGTGCTGTCGGTTCTGTCTGCCCCTTTGTGCCCCGATCGACCGGACGGCGGTTCACCCGGAGGTGCAGATCGCCTCGACGAAGCGGCCCACCTGTCCGTCGGAGAGGTTCCGGGCGAGATCGGCTTCGCTGATCATGCCGACGAGGCGGTGGTCGGCGATGACGGGCACCCGCCGGATGCGGTGGTCCTGCATCGTGGCCAGGACCTGGTCCGCTCCCGCTTCGGCGTCAACCGTCACGGGTTTGCCCTGCGCGAGCTGCCCGGCCGTCATGTGGCTCGGGTCCTTTCCCTTGGCCAGGCACTTGATCACGATGTCACGGTCGGTGATGATTCCGTGCAGGCGGTCGTCCGGGCCGCAGATGGGGAGCGCTCCGACATCCAGCTCGCTCATGCGGCGTGCTGCATCCATGAGCGTTTCGGTCTCCTGCACGCAGGCGGCGCCGGCATGCATGATCTCCCGTGCGGTTTTCATGGCTGCCTCCTCGGCTTGTCCCCTGTCCAGTCTGGCTTCGGGTCCACGGGCCCGCGCGTCGGGCATGCCGATCCGGCTGTCGCCGGCATGCGGCCCGGTTCCGTGGTCGGCGTCGCGCTGCTGGAACACATCGTGTCGGACGGCGTGCTCTGGATCGACCTGCAGGATCCTGTTCTGGCGGCCGTACTGCTCACACATGGCGGACTGGTGCGGCAGCAGGTCGAGCCCGGCACACGGTGCACGGACGAGCCCCCGCCGGAGAGGAGGGAGCGCGCATGGACGGTGCGGCGAGAGACGCGGGTGCAGCGGACCTGGTCGTCCCGCTGGGGCGACCGGGGCGGACGGCGCTGGACGTCGCGGGCGGGAAGGGCGCGAACCTCGGAGAGCTCATCCGCGCCGGCTTTCCGGTGCCCCCGGGGTTCGTCGTCACCACGGCGGCGTACCGGCCGCCCGATCTCGGCCCGCTGGGAACGGTCGCTCCGGCGGCGGTCCGCGAGGCGGTCGAGAGGACCGGGCTACCGGACGATGTGGCCGGCGCGGTGCGTGCCGCGTACCGGAGTCTCGGCGGCGCGGTGGCGGTGCGTTCGAGCGCCACCGCGGAGGATCTGCCGGAGGCGGCGTTCGCAGGCCAGCAGGAGACGTTCCTCAACGTCATCGGGGAGCAGGACGTTCTCGACGCGGTCGTCCGCTGCTGGGGTTCCCTGTGGACCGACCGGGCGGTCGACTACCGCGCCGGTCACGGCATCGACCACGGCCGGGTGAGGATGGCGGTCGTCGTGCAGCGCATGGTGGACGCCGAGTTCGCGGGAGTGGCGTTCACCAGCGACCCCGTCACGGGCAATCGGCATGTACTGGTCATCGACGGGAGCCCGGGGCTCGGCGAGGCCGTGGTCTCCGGGCTGGTCTCCCCCGAACACATCGTGGTCGACACACGGCGCTCGAAGGTGGTCCACCGCACCACCGGACATCACGAAGTCCTTGTGCGGCCCCGCCCCGGCGGCGGCACCGAGCAGGTCACCGGGCCCCGGGCCGCCGCTGCGGCGCTGCCTGCTTCGGCGGTACGGCAACTCGTCCGCGTCGCCAGGGACGTCGAACGGCATTTCGGCCGGCCGCAGGACATCGAATGGGCCTGGGCCGACGGGCAGCTGTACGTCCTCCAGACGCGCCCGATCACCGCTCTGCCCGAGCGGACGGGCCTTCCGGGCCTGCCGGGCCTGCCGGGCCGCTTCCAGCGGATGGTGAACGCGATGCTCCGCGAAGTCCTGCCGGTCCGCCCCTACCCGATCGACATGACGGCGTGGCTGGTGCCGCTGATCGCACTGCTGGACAAGGCCGTCAAAGCGACCGGCGTCGCCTGTCCGCCGGCTTCCCGGATGTTCATCGAGGACGACGGCGTGGTGGTCCGCGTGAAAATGCCGCTGCCCCGCCCCACGTCGCGGCTGCTCACGGCGCCCGTCCGCCTCGTACGCGCGGCCAGACGCCGGGACCCGGCCCGGTGGAGGTCCGATCCGCTCATCATGACCATGCGGCGGCGCGCGGACGAGCACCGGGCACAGGACATCGGCGGCTGTTCCTGGCCTGAACTCACGGCCTCGCTGAAGGAGGGCCCCCGGATCGCCGCACCGCTGCTGGAACTGCGGCTGCGCTACTTCCCGCGAACCCTGCTGGCACTGGCGGTGCTGTACGCCTCGCTGTCCCTGCTCCGGCGGCGCCGGCTCCTCGGCGCCCTCCTGGCCGGTGTGGACACCCTGACCGCCGACGCGAACCGCGCGCTGGAGGACCTGGCAACCGCGATCCGGGCCGACACGGGGCTCTCGGAGGCCTTCGCCCGGCGTACCGCCGACGAGCTGTACGAGGCGCTGCACACCGGCCTGCAGGAGGCGGCTCCCGCCTTCGTGGCCGGCTTCGACGCGTTCCTCGACCGGTACGGACACCGGGACACCGTGACACCGCTGCTGCTCACGCAGGGGACGTGGCGCGACAGGCCGGACATCGTCCTCGGCATGCTCAGGAGCCTCGCCTCCCAGGACCCGCCGCCGCCCGGGCCGCGCCCCGGCGAGCAGGCGGAACAGGCCCTCTTCCACCACCCGGTGCTCCGCCTGGGACCGGGACCGATCCGGTCGGCGGTCCGTGTACTGCTCCGGCAGGCACGCTGGTTCCAGCAGATCCGCGACGACACGCGTTTCCTGGCGATGCTGCCGCTGCCTGTGATGCGACAGGCCCTGCTGGAGATGGGACATCGACTCGTCGCCGCCGGGGTGCTCGACACGGCGGAGGACGTCTACCATCTGCGCCTCGACGAACTCGACCGCATCGGTACCTGGCCGCCCGCGCCCGAACTCGCCGCCGGGCTTCGCGAGCGGGCATCCCGTCGCAAGGCGCGGCGCGCCGCCCTCGCCCGGACCCCGCTCGTCCCGCCGCCGCCCGCGCTGCCACCCGGCCGGACACCTGCGGACGTTCTGCTGCGCGGAGTCCCGGGCAGTGCCGGCACCGCGGAGGGTCCGGTCCGTGTGGTCCGCGGTCCGGACGGATTCGCCGCTCTCCGCAACGGCGACGTCCTGGTCGCCGCCTATACGAGTCCCGCCTGGACACCCCTCTTCCGCCGGGCGGCCGCCGTCGTCACCGACACTGGCGGCATGGCCTCCCACGCCGCGATCGTCGCCCGCGAATACGGCATCCCGGCGGTCATGGCCACCGTCGACGCGACCACGCGGCTGAGCGACGGCCAGAAGGTCCTCGTCGACGGCGACCACGGGCTGGTCCTCCCGACCGGTCGCTGAGGAATCCCAGCCCCCAGCGCGGGCGCGGCCGGGGCCGTCAGGTCCCTGCGGGGCCGGCGTCCGCACTGCCGTAGCCACCGCCGCCGGGGGTGTGCAGGACGAACACGTCCCCGGGGCGCACCTCCACGGAGTCGCAGCCCGCCATCGCCACGACAGTGCCGTCCGCCCGCTCGACGTGGTGGGCACCGAGCGCGCCCGGCTCCCCTCCCGCCATTCCGTACGGCGGTACGCGCCGGTGCCCGGACAGCACGCTGACCGTCATCGGCTCCCGGAAACGGATCCGGCGCACCACGCCGTCGCCGCCGTGCCAGCGGCCCGCTCCGCCGCTGGCGGCGCGTACCGAGAACTCCTCGACGAGGACCGGCAGGCGCAGCTCCAGCACCTCCGGGTCGGTCAGGCGGGAGTTCGTCATGTGCGTCTGCACCGCCGAGGCCCCGTGGAAGCCGGGCCCGGCCCCCGCGCCCGAGGCGACCGTCTCGTAGTACTGGTGGTGCTCGTTGCCGAAGGTGACGTTGTTCATGGTGCCGCTGCCCTCCGCCTGGGCGCCGAGGGCCGCGTAGAGGGCCCCGGTGACTGCCTGGGAGGTCTCGACGTTGCCCGCGGCGATGGCGGCGGGCGCTTCGGGTGCGATCATCGAGCCGGGCGGGGCGATGATGCGCAGCGGCCGCAGGCAGCCGTCGTTCAGGGGGATGTCCTGGGCGATCAGCGTGCGGAAGACGTACAGCACGGCGGCCGTGACGACCGCGGTCGGGGCGTTGAAGTTCGCATCGAGCTGGGGCGAGGTGCCGGTGAAGTCGATGGTCGCGGAACGCTGTTCGCGGTCGACGGTGACGCGGACGGCGATCATGGCGCCGGAGTCGGTCTCGTAGCGGTACTCCCCGTCGGCGAGGGTGTCGAGGGCCTGGCGGACCGCGCCCTCGGCATTGTCCTGGACGTGCCGCATGTACGCCTGCACCACGTCGAGACCGAAGTGGCGGATCATCCGGTCCACTTCCTCGACGCCCTTGGCGTTGGCGGCGATCTGGGCCCGCAGGTCCGCGAGGTTGGTGGCGGGAGCGCGGGAGGGGTAAGGGGCCTCGCTGAGGAGGGCCAGGGTCTCGTCCTCGCGCATCCGGCCGTCCTGGACCAGCAGCCAGTTGTCGAACAGGACGCCCTCCTCGTCGATGCGGCGGCTGCCGGCCGGCATGGATCCGGGGGTCAGGCCGCCGATCTCCGCGTGGTGGCCGCGGGAGGCGACGAAGAACAGGATCCGGTCCTCGTGGGCGGTCCCGCGCTCCCCGAACACCGGGCTGATCACGGTGATGTCGGGCAGGTGGGTGCCACCGTGGTACGGGTCGTTGACCGCGTAGGCGTCGCCCGGGCGCATGGTCCCGGCGCGCCGGTGGACGATCTCCCGGACGGCGGTCCCCATGGAGCCCAGGTGGACCGGGATGTGGGGCGCGTTGGCGACGAGGTTGCCCTCCGGGTCGAACAGGGCACAGGAGAAGTCCAGCCGCTCCTTGATGTTGACGGACTGGGCGGTGGCCGCGAGGCGGGCGCCCATCTGCTCGGCGACGGAGACGAACTGGCTGTTGAAAATCTCCAGCATGACGGGGTCGGCGCGGGTCGCCACGTCCACGGTGTCGGGGGCGGCCACCCGTTCCATGCGCAGGTGGCCGAGCTCGGCAACGGTGGCTTCCCATCCGCCGTCCACGACGGTGGTGGCGTTCGCCTCGGTGATCACAGCGGGCCCGCGGACCACCGCGCCCGGCCCCAGCCGCTCACGTTCACGGAGCGGGACGGCCCGCCAGGCCCCGTCGGTGTAGAGGCGCGTGGTGGGGGCAGCCACGTCCTCGTACGCCGTCCCCGGGGTGAGGAGGTGGCGGAGGTCGGGCTGCGGTGTCAGCCCCCGGGCCTCGACGGAGAGGGAGTCGACGGACACGGGCCGGTCGAGCAGGAACGAGTAGAGGGCACGGTGGCGCTGCGCGAACTCCCCTTCCATGGCGGCGGCTCCGGCCAGCTGCACCGTGACCGGTGTGTCGGTGCCGTCGTAGCGCAGCCGAGCGGTCCGCGTGACACGGACGGAGGCGTCGGGAACCTCCTCGTCGTGCAGCACCGCACGGGCGGCGGCTTCGAGTTCGTCTGCGGTGGCGTCGATCACCGCCATGTTCGCTTCGGCCAAGGGGAGTTCGACGGACCGTTCGCGTACGGTCGTCACGTCCGCGAGGCCGATGCCGAGCGCGGACAGCACCCCGGCCAGGGGCGGCACCAGCACGGTCCGGATGCCGAGCGAGTCCGCAACGGCGCAGGCGTGCTGGCCGCCGGCCCCGCCGAAGGTCGTCAGGGCATAGCCCCGGATGTCGTGACCGCGCTGTACGGAGATGCGTTTGACCGCGGCGGCCACGTTGGCGACGGCGACCTGGAGGAAGCCCTCGGCCACCTCCTCCGGGGTCCGCCGGTCGCCGGAGGCCTCGTGGATGCGGGTGGCCAGTGCGGCGAACTCCCGCCGGACGAGCCCGTCGTCCAGCGGCTGGTCCCCGCCGGGGCCGAAGACGCGAGGGAAGTGGGCGGGGGAGATGCGCCCGAGCATCACGTTGGCGTCGGTCACGGTCAGCGGGCCGCCGGCGCGGTAGCAGGCGGGGCCGGGGTGCGCGCCGGCGGAGTCGGGGCCGACGCGATAGCGGCCGCCGTCGAAGCGCAGGACGGAGCCGCCGCCGGCGGCCACGGTGTGGATGTCCAGCATCGGCGCCTGGAGGCGGACCCCGGCGACCTGGGAGACCGACACCCGCTCGAACTCGCCGGCGAAGTGCGAGACATCGGTGGAGGTGCCGCCCATGTCGAAACCGACGACGCGGTCATGCCCGGCCTGCTGCGACAGCCGGGCCATCCCGACGATGCCGCCGGCCGGGCCCGAGAGCACGGCGTCCTTGCCCCGGAAGTGTCCCGCCGCGGCCAGCCCCCCGTTGGACTGCATGAACAGCAGCCGGATGCCGTCGAGCTCCCGCGCCACCCGGCGCACGTACCGCCGCAGGACCGGGGAGAGGTATGCGTCGACGACGGCGGTGTCACCGCGTGGGACGAGCCGGGTGAGCCGCCCCGTGGCGCAGGAGAGGGAAATCTGGGGGAAGCCGAGGCCGGCGGCGAGCTCCCCGATCGCGTGCTCGTGCGCCGGGTGCAGGGCGCTGTGCAGGCAGACCACGGCGACAGCGCGGACACCGTCGTCGTACGCGCGCCGCAGTTCGGCGGCGAGGGCATCGAGGTCGGGCGGGCGAAGGACCTCACCCTCGGCGGTGACACGCTCGTCGACCTCGACCACGCGCTCGTACAGGGCCTCGGGCAGTACGATCTCGCGGGCGAAGAGGTGCGGGCGGTTCTGGTAGCCGATCCGCAGGGCGTCGCGGAAACCCCGGGTGATGACGAGGAGCGTGCGTTCGCCGGTGTGCTCCAGCAGGGCATTGGTCGCCACGGTCGTTCCCATGCGCACGCTGTGCACCGCCTCGGCGGGGATCGGCTCGCCCGGGGGCAGTCCCAGCAGCGTCCTGATGCCCTCGATGGCCGCGTCCTGGTAGCGGTCCGGTATCTCGGAGAGGAGCTTGAGGCTCCGCAGGCGCCCGTCCGGCAGGCGTGCCACCACGTCCGTGAACGTGCCGCCCCGGTCGATCCAGAACTGCACACCGGAGCGGGTGCTGGAGGGCATGCGCGCCTTCTCCTTCCCGTGCCTGCTGCGCCGGCGGGCCGCCGCCGGCGGCTTCCAGCATGGCCCCTGTGGGGCCGGGGTGCGGGGTTGCCACGCACGGCCGGCCCTGCGGCCGGACGGGCCTCCCACCGGACGGACGCGCCTTCGGGTCGATGTGGCAGCCGTCCCCGTTAGAAAATGGACTATGCGCGACTTCCCGGAGCATTTCTGGCGTCGACGGCCCGGCTCGACCGCGGGTTCCCCGTCTCCCCCTCGGCGTCCCGGCTCAGGACACCACCAGGAACATCAGGAACACGCCCGGCCCCCGGGGGAAAGGGCGCCGCGGCCGCAGCGGCTGTCCTCCCTCCTGAGCGTGCGCAGCGTGGCCGGCGAGGTGTTCCTCCTGCAGCTGGCCGTCGTGGTGCTTCTCGTCGTCGCCGCGGTGGTGGCGCTCGTGGTGCAGGCCCGGAGCGCCGCCATGCTGGACGCCCGGCACCGTACGCTCGCCGCCGCCGGAACGTTCGCGGAATCCCCCGGGATCGTCGCGGCCCTGCGCAGCGCCCATCCGAGCGCGGTGCTGCAGCCGAGCGCGGAGGCGGCGCGGAAGATCGCCGGGGTCGACGGCATCAACGTGTACACGCTCGACGGGGTCACCCTCACCCACAGCAATCCGAAGCAGATCGGGAAACACGTCGTCGGCCCCTTCTCCAAGGCGGCGGCCGGCGCGTCCTTCACCGAGACGTTCGAAGGGTCCCTGGGGCAGTCCGTCGTCTCGGTGGTGCCCGTCAAGGACCCCGCGGGCCGCGTCATCGCCATCGTCTCCTCCCCGGTCACGGTCCAGAACGTGCAGAGCATGGTGAACCGGCAGCTGCCGGTCGTCCTCGGCAGCGCAGCCGTCGTACTCGCCCTGTCCGCGGGTGGAACGGCTCTGGTGAGCCGCCGGCTGCTGCGCCGGACCCACGGCCTGGGGCCGGCCGAGATGACGAGGATGTACGAGCACCACGACGCGGTGCTGCACGCGGTGCGGGAGGGCGTGCTGATCGTCGGCGGCGGCGGACGGCTGCTGCTGGCCAATGACGAGGCGCGGCGGCTGCTGGAGCTGCCGGCGGACGCGGAGGGCCGCCCCGTCGCGGACCTGGGTCTGGAGGAGGGGATCGCCGAGCCGATCGCATCGGGTCGTTCCGCGACCGACGAGGTGCACATGGCGGCCGATCGGCTGCTGGCGGTGAACATCCGGCCCACCGCCCCCTACGGGCAGGCCGGAACCGTCGTCACGCTGCGCGACACCACCGAGCTGATGGCACTCTCCGGCAGGGCGGAGGTGGCCCGCGAGCGGCTGAAGCTGCTCTACGACGCGGGGGTGCGGGTGGGAACGACGCTGAACGTGGAGCGCACTGCGGAGGAGCTGGCGGAGGTGGCGGCCCCGCGGTTCGCCGACGTGGTCACGGTCGACCTGCTGGACCCGGTGCTGCGCGGCGAGGAGCCACCCGAAACGAGCACCGAGATGCGCCGCACCGCCGCCGTCGGGCTTCAGGGCGACCACCCGCTGTACCCCGTCGGCAGGCTGATCCGGTTCGTTCCCGACAGCCCCATGGCCACCGGGCTGGCCGACGGCCGTGCCGTCCTGGAGGCGGACCTGCGCGCCACCCACGGCTGGCGGAACCAGGACCCGGCCAACGCCCGGCGGATCCTGGACCGCGGCATCCACTCCATGATCGCCGTGCCCCTGCGGGCCCGGGGAGTGGTGCTGGGCATGGCCGGCTACTGGCGGGCACAGGACTCTCCGCCGTTCGACGAGGAGGACGTGTCCTTCGCCGAGGAGCTGACCGCCCGGGCGGCGGTGTCCGTCGACAATGCCCGCCGCTACACCCGCGAGCACACCATGGCCGTCACCCTGCAGCGCAGCCTGCTGCCACGGGGCGTGCCGGAGCAGTCCGCCGTCGAGGTCGCGCACCGCTATCTGGCCGCCCAGGCCGGTGTGAGCGGTGACTGGTTCGACGTCATTCCGCTGCCCGGGGCCCGGGTGGCCCTGGTCGTCGGCGACGTCGTCGGCCACGGGCTGCACGCCGCCGCCACCATGGGCCGCCTGCGCACCGCCGTGTACAACTTCTCCACCCTCGACCTGCCCCCGGACGAGCTCCTGAGCCACCTGGACGAGCTGGTCGCCCACATCGACGCCGACCAGCAGGAGTGGCAGGGGATCACCGGAGCCACCTGCCTGTGCGCCGTCTACGATCCCGTCTCGGGGCAGGTGACGGCCGCCACCGCCGGCCATCCGAGCCCCGCTCTGGTCCGCCCCGACGGCACCGTGTCCTTCCCCGAGGTGCCGGTCTCCCCGCCGCTGGGCCTGGGCGCGGGGCTGCCCGTGGAGACCACGTCGCTCACCCTGCCCGAGGGCTCCCTGCTGGCGCTCTTCACCGACGGGCTGATCGAGAGCCGCGACCGCGATCCGGACGCGGGCCTGGCAGCGCTGCGTGCCGCCCTGTCCGGGCCCGCCCGCACCCCGGAGGACACCTGCACCGCGGTGATCGACGCGATGCTGCCCGCCAGGCCCAGCGACGACATCGCGCTGCTGGTGGCCCGTACCCGCCGGCTGGATCCCGCGCGGATCGCCGAGTGGGACGTGCCCCCCGACCCCGCGGCGGTGTCCCCGGTGCGCAACGCCTGCTCCCGCCGGCTGGCCGACTGGGGCCTGGAGGAGATCGCCTTCACCACGGAGCTCATCCTCAGCGAGCTGATCACCAACGCCATCCGCTACGGCAGCGAGCCCATCCGGGTGAGGCTGCTGCACGACCGCAGCCTGATCTGCGAGGTCTCCGACGGATCCAGCACCTCCCCCCACCTGCGCCGGGCCGAGGACACCGACGAGGGCGGCCGCGGCCTGTTCCTCGTCGCGCAGTTCGCCGAGCGCTGGGGCACCCGCTACACCACGCGCGGCAAGATCATCTGGAGCGAGCAGGCCCTCCACGACGGGGCGGCCCTGCCCGGGGCGGATCCGGGAGAGGCGCTCCTGGCCGCGTGGGACGACGAGGCGCTCTGAGAGCGGCGCCGGTGCGGGAGCCGCGGGGAAGGCGGCGGACACCACCGGCTCGGACTGCGTTGCCGGGGCCGCCGAACGTACGCTGGCCTCGATCGGTACGCGACCGCCCGTTATGGAGCCTTTGTGCCCGCATCCCGCCTCCGTAAAGCCTCCGTCGCCGCCTTCCTGGCCCTTGTGGCGGCGCCCCTCGGCGCCTGCGGAGAAGAGCCCACGGCCGCACCCAGAACGCCCGCGGCGGCCACCTCCGCCGCGGACGCCGGCGGTATGGCGGCCCTGACCGCAGCGGCGAAGAAGGAGGGCGCCCTCAATGCGATCGCGCTCCCGAGCGACTGGGCCAACTACGGCGCACTGATCGACGGCTTCGAAAAGAAGTACGGGATCAAGGTCACGGTGGAGAACCCGGAAGGTACCAGCCAGGACGAGATCAACGCCCTGAAGGAGCACCGGCGCGACGGCCGCGCCCCCGACACGATCGACGTGGGGGGCTCGTTCGCGCAGTCCGCGGCCCGGCAGGGCCTGCTCGCTCCGTACGAGGTCGCCGCGTACGACAAGATCCCCGAGGAGCAGAAGGATCCGCGGGCCCGCTGGTACAACAACTACGGCGGCTACGTCTCCATCGGCTGTGACGCCAAGCGCGTCAAGACCTGCCCCTCGACCTTCGCCGATCTGCGCAAGCCCGAGTACAAGGGCCAGGTCGCGCTGAACGGCAACCCCACCAAGTCCGGCTCCGCCTTCGCCGGAGTGTATGCGGCGGCCCTGGCGAACGGGGGTTCCTTCGACGACATCCAGCCCGGTATCGACTTCTTCGCCGGGCTCAGCAAGAACGGCAACTTCATCCCGGTCGAATCCTCATCGGCCACGATCGAGAAGGGCCAGACCCCGATCAGCATCGACTGGGACTTCCTCAACCTCGGATACGCCGACGATTTCCGCAAGAAGGGCGCGGACGTCGACTGGCGGACCGCCATCCCCTTCGACGGCAGCTTCGCCGAGTACTACGCGGAAGGGGTGAACAAGGACGCCCCGCACCCCGCGGCGGCCCGTCTGTGGCAGGAGTACCTCTTCAGCCCGGAGGGCCAGAACCTCCGGCTGGGCGCCCATGCGCGCCCCGTCCTCATGGACGCCATGAAGAAGGACGGCACCCTCGATGAAGCCGCCGCGGAGAAGCTGCCGACGGTCGAGGGCACCCCGGCGTTCCCGACGGAGGCGCAGACGGAGAAGGCGAGGAAGACCGTCAACCGCGAGTGGGCGAAGGCCGTCTCGGGCTGAGTGCCCGGGCCCCGGTGCCGGGCGTGCGCCGTGCCGCAGCCGTTCGCCGTTCGCCGCGCCGGATCGGGTGCACCAGGAGGCGAACCGGGCCCACCGGTGGAAGGGCTCGGGCAGCAGCCCGCAATGCGCGGCCGCCGCCCCTGGCCGGGCCGGGGGTCCTGCCAGGGGCGGCAGCCGGACCGCCGCGCGGTCAGAAGTCGGCGTGGACGCGGGCGTCGGCTCGGCCGACGGATTCGAGGCCGTACATGCGGCAGTAGAGGGCGCGGATGTACTCGATGTCGCGGTCCCGGGCGCGGGATTCGGCGACCGGGTAGAGGACGGTGAGTTCCCAGGACTTCTCGCGGTTGATGTCCCCGTCCTTGTCGCGCCACTGGCCGCGGGCCTCCTGGAGGGTCAGGCCGGCGGGGAAGCGGGGGGTGATCACGTCGGCGACGAACTTCGAGAACTCCTCGTCGCCGATGGGCGGTTGGCCGCCGTGCCGGCCCGTCCCGAAGTACAGGTGGGTGGAGACGTACGGGAGGCCGCGCTCCGCCGCGGCCGCCTCCTGGCGTGCGGCCGGGGCGGCGTCCGAGACCGGGCTGCCGGAGGCGACGAAGAACGCGGCCGAGGCGAGCACGGCGACGGCCGCGGACATCGGGATCCGGATCTGGCGCATGAAGGGGCTTCCTATCGTTCGGTCGGGGATGTGGGGGTGGCGCGGCGCGCACCGGCGGGCAGTGCGGCCCGCAGGTGGACGGCCGCGTCGCGCAGGCGCGCGGGGACCCCGGCGGTGCGGCACAGTGCCCCGGCCGTCCTGCCGAGGGTTTCGGTGGTGCGGGCCGAGCCGATGCCGGCGGCGCGGGGGGCGAGGTCGGCGATCAGCTGCTCGGCCTCGGTCCACGCGCCGGCGCCGGCCAGCGCGGACAGCAGCTGCGCCGTGAACAGGTGCCGGTACGAGGGGCCGGGGGCGGTCGCCGCCCGGTGCAGCAGCGGGACGGCCCGGTCCCAGCGGCCCAGCCGGGCCAGCACCCAGCCCTGGTGGCCGATCAGCTCGGTCTCGTCGATCCACCAGGCCCAGTGCGGGTCGTGGCGGGAGATCCCGTCGAGGAAGCGGCTGCGGGCCCGGTCGATGAGGTCCAGGGGTTCGCGGCAGGCGCCGAGCAGCGCGGTCGCGTGGGCCCGGCGGATCAGGGTGAGGCTGTGGACCCTGGCGGGCAGCGGGCGCGTGCCGGGCACTCGGGAAACGGTCTCGAGGGCGGCCCGGGCCCGGCCGGTGTGGGTCTGGAGCATGGCGTGGTTGAGGTGGACGAGGCGGGCGGTCCAGTGGTCCCCGGCGAGGTGGGCGAGGTCCAGCGCCCGCCGGTTGGCGGCGTGGGCGGGCGCGTAGCGGCCGGCGTCGAAGAGGATCCAGCCGATGACCTCGCACAGTTCGGCGAGGGCGGCCAGCCGGTCGCGGTCCCGGCGCCGGGCGGGCAGGCCGGCGGGGGCGGCGGTGAGTTCGGGGAATTCGCGTACGGCGGCCCGGGCGGCGGGGACCGCGGCCGTGGCGCCGTGTTCCGCGTCCAGGGCCACGAGCCGCTCGACGGTACGGAGGGCGGCGCTGCTCACCGGGCCGCGGTCCGGGAACCGGTGCCGGTGCCGCTGTCGGTGTCCGTGCCGGTGCCGCCGGTGCCGCCGGTGCCGCTGCCGGCGCCCGTGCGCGTACGGGTGCGGGGAGCGCCGGCGGTCCGGCCGAGGGCGCGGAACGCGGCGGCCACCTCGGTCAGCCAGGCCACTTCGGCGCGGAAGTCCTCGTACGGGGGCCGGTGCGGCATGTCGGAGGGCTCGGACGGCTCGGCGCGCGGGGCGGTCGGGCGGTCCACGGCGGCCCGCAGCTGCAGGGCCTCGCCGAGGGGCGTGGTCGGGTCCTCGGGCAGGCCGAGGGAGCGGGCGACCCGGGTGAACTCGGCCTGGGGGAGGCAGGCGCGCAGCATCAGCTGGCCGTCGCGGATCTCGACCACGCGCCGGTAGAGGCTGTAGTGGGGGTCTCGGGGCGGCAGCAGGTCGCGCGGCCAGGAGCGGGGCGGGTCGAGGGCGATGTCGGGGGTGGCCCGGTGCAGGGCCTGCCACAGGGGCCGGAGCCGGAGGTAGGCGTGGTAGCTGCGGATCCAGCCGCGGGCCCGGGTGAGGTGGATGCCCCAGGAGGGGATGGTCCACCCGGTGACCTGGAGCAGGGCGCCGACGCTGCCGCAGGTCCACTGGACGGGGTCGAGGGCGGCTCCGTCGAAGTGCAGCCGGGTCCCGGCGATCTGGATGCCGCGGGTCACGCAGTAGACCAGGATGAGGCTCGCGCCGACGGTCACCGTGCGCATGCCGACGACGAGCCACTGGCGGTTGGCGACGCGGGTGAAGCGCAGGGACAGCCGTACCGTCTCCCACTGTCCGATGGCGCAGATCAGCAGGTAGCCGGACATGTAGAGGGCGTATCCGCCGTCCTGGATGCTGAGCAGGATCGTCGAGGTGGCCGTCTCGGACTTGGCGACCGGGCCGACGTGGAAGGAGGCCGCGACCAGTGCGGCGAGCGCCGCGGCGAAGAACAGGACGCGGCGGCGGCTCCTGCGGCGGGCCTCGGCGGGCGGCGCCGACCAGTGGACGAGCACGACCTGCTGTGCGGCGGTCAGGACCACGACCGCGACCTGGGTGATCAGGGAGGTGATGTTCGGCAGGCCGACGAAGGCGGAGATCTTCAGCCGGATCAGGTCCAGGTCGACGAGGAAGCTGATGCCGGAGCAGAGGAAGTACACGCACAGCGCCCACAGGGCGGTGTCGCGGGGCCGGCGCCGCAGGTCGGGCAGCCGGTAGGCGAACGCGGCGAGGCCGACGAGGGTGCAGATCCACGCCAGGGCCGTGTAGAGCGCCGTCACGGCTGGTCCGTTCGGCCGAGGCCGAGTTCGATCCGGGCCACGACGTCGGCGGCTTCGGCCGGGACGCGCCAGGCGGGCTCCACCCAGCGCTGGCCGGCGCGGGACAGCAGCAGCGACGCCAGCGTCTCCGCCTCCTGCTCCTCGTCGTCGCTGTAGCGGGAGCGCATCAGCAGGCCGCGCACCTCCCCCGGGTCGACGTCGGACAGCAGGCGGCTCGAGTCGTCCTGGCTCAGCTGGACCGGGCCTTGGTGGTCGAAAGCGATGTGGGCGAGTTCGTGGGCGATGATGTGTTCCTTGTGCGCCGGGGAGGCCGACTTCTCGAAGGCGACGATGTCGAATTCATCCAGCTTCAGCCAGATGCCGAACAGGTGGCGGTCCGGGAATGAGGTGGGAATCAGATGGATCGGACGTCCGCGCCGCGCGCACAAATACCGGTGGAGTTCGTCGATGCCGAATCCCTGCTCCATGCCCCACTCCGCGATCCGCGCCTCGCATGTGCGGCGGACCTGCTTGAGCCGGCGTCTGAGCAGTCTGCCCTCCGAAGTCGGTAAGCCTGCGCCAGGTATCTTCATTCCCATCTCCGAGCAGACGACGCGGCCATGATGCCACAGCGGCAACTCGCCACCGTCCGGGGCGAGTTCGATTCGGCCAAGGAGACTTCGGGCGGTACGGGCGGAATTCCGGCACCGCATGACGGATTTCCGGCGCGGGCGGGAGTACGCCTGGCAATTGCCCGGTGAGGCCCGGCGGGTGGCACACCCGGCCCGGGCCGATCGGCCTCGCTTCCTGCGGTCCGGGCGCACGCCTCCGCGGTCGGACGGACTGGCCGGATTGGCCGGATCACCGCGGGCGGCCGCGGGGCCGCCGGTACCCGACTCCCTTGATCACGCCAGGGTTGTACGCTACCGTACACATCGATTATACGTTGCCGTATAGAAACGGGGAGGGCCCAGCCGTGCCGGGACAGACGAAGACCACCCACAGCGGGAAGCGGCTGGTCCGCTGGGCGAGCGGGATCCTGATCTGGCTGGGGGCCGGGCACCTGTCCCTGCTGGCGTTCGCCGCCCGCGAGGACATCGCCGGATGGGCGGACCGCGGCATCTGGGCCGCCGTCCCACTGGCGCTCGCGGACCGGGGCGCCGACCCGACGGTGGGGTCCCTCCAGAACGCGGTCACCTTCTGGGCCGGCCCGGGGAGCTTCGCCGTGCCCCTGGTCCTGCTGGGCTGCCTGATGTGGCACCTCGCCGGGCGCGGGGTGGCGGTGCCCGCCTGGGTCGGCTGGGGCCTCGCCGCCTGGTGTGCGCTGGGCGGCGTCCTGCTGGTGCCGTCCCCCTACTTCGCCGGGACCGCCGCCGGGGTGCTCGTCGTCCTCGCGGCGCGGCGCGGGCAGGCGCGGCCGGAGGCGGCCCGCGGGTGACACCAGGGGTGAGCCCGGGGTCCGCGGCGGCGCGTCGCCGGGGCGCCCGGGGCCGCCTGCGCCGAGGATGGGGCCCCGAGCGGCTGGAGGCACCGTGGAGATCAGTGAAGGGACCGTGTCCTTCAGGGGCCGGCGCACCTGGTACCGGGTCGCCGGGCCCCGGCCCGCCGACCCGGGGCGGCCGCCGCTGCTGGTGCTGCACGGCGGGCCCGGGGTGCCGCACGGCTACCTCACCGACCTGGACGACCTGACCTCCCGAGGCCGCACCGTCGTCTACTACGACCAGGCGGGCTGCGGCCGGTCGGATCCCCTCGACAACCCGGCGCAGTGGACCCCGGAAACCTTCGTCGAGGAGGTCGGCGCCGTCCGCGACGGGATCGGGCTCGACCGGGTCCACCTCCTCGGCCACTCCTGGGGCGGCATGCTCGCCCTCGAGTACGCGCTCCGGCGCCCCCCGGGGCTGGCGAGCCTGACCCTCGCCGGGACCAGCGCGAGCGTCCCGCTGCTCGCCTCCGAGGTGCGGCGCCTGATGGAGCGCCTGCCGGCCGGGGTGCGCGAGACCCTCGTCCGGCACGAGGCCGCCGGGACCACCGGCAGCCCCGAGTACGAGGAGGCCGCGGCCTCCTTCTTCAAGCTCTGGGTGTGCCGTGTCACGCCGCTCCCGGAGCACGTGGCGCAGGCCTTGGCCACCGTCAACGCGGACCTGTACGGGGCCATGTTCGGCGCCGAGTGGAACGTCACGGGAACGCTCAAGGACTGGGACGTCACCGCGCGCCTCGGCGAGCTCGACCTGCCGGTGCTGGTCACGACGGGCCGGTACGACGAGATCACCCCGACGGCCGTCCAGCCCCTGGTGGAGGGGATCCCCGGGGCCCAGTGGATGGTCTTCGAGGAGAGCGCGCACCTGGCGATGGTCGAGGAGCCCGAGCGCTACCGGGCCGGGCTGGACTCGTTCCTCTCCCGTGTGGAGAGCGACGCCCGGCACCCGTAGCCGGCCGGCCGGGGCACCGCGCCCGCCCCGCCGGGCGACGGGCGGCGCCGTGCCGGCTGGACCAGGCCCGCAAGGGGAGCCCGCTTCCACCAGGGATCCGGCGGACCGGCTCACGGGGACGGATGGCCCCCGTGCGGGGAGGAGCCATGGGCGGGGGCGGATTCGATGGTGCCGCCCAGCCGGTCGCGCAGGGGGCCGAGGGCCTCGGGGGTGGCGGCCGTCACGACCCAGCGGGGGCCGACGAGGTAGGTGCCGCCGTACATGCGGGCCTCCGTCAGCCAGGCGCTGCGGCGCTCCTCGGTGGAGAAGGTGGCCATCCGGTACGCCTGCGGGCCCGTGCCGCACGCCCCCTCGCGGAGCTCCTCCGCATCGACCGTGATCTCGGGCGCGCAGCCGAGCACGGCGGCTATCTCCTCGAAAGAGCCGGGGCGGGCGGCGGTCGGGCTCGCGGGCGGTGCCGCGGACGCGGCGGCGGGGCCGGAGCCCCGCGGCGGGTCGGCCGTGCCCCCGCCGGCGCAGCCGCCGCACAGGAACAGCACCGGCAGGACGGCGCAGGCCGCGAGGTGGCGGGAGGTCGGGGGCACGGCTGCCTCACAGGGGTTGGGGAGGGGCGGGGGACTGCCGAGGGGCCGTCAGGCGGCCTTCTTGCCGGTCTCGGTGACCGCGAACCACAGGTTCTGCTTCTTGTGGCCGTTCGTCTGGCCGGGCTCGGTGTCCCCGGTGAAGGTGTAGACGGGCCAGCAGTCGATCGTCAGCTGCTCGCTCCCGTCCGGCCGCTTCACCGTGCCGATGAGCTCGGGCCGTATTCCGGTGGTCTTCGTCTTGTCCACGGGGGCGGCCGGCTTCCAGGTGTCCGTGCAGGAGCCGACGCACCCGATCTTCATGGGCCACGCACTGTCCTTGTCGAAGCGGTAGAGGGTGCGCCACTGGCCGTCCACCAGAATCTTGCCGAGTTTTTCGTTCGCTGCCACGGAGAGCTCCGTTCCCGTCTTCGCCGACTGGTCGCCCGATCCGGAACCGGATCCGGATCCGTATCCGGACCCCATTCCCGATCCCATTTCCATTCCGGAATGGCCTCCTGTCTTCTGTTTCTTGTCGACCGCCTTCTTGCCGTCCGGCGCCAGTGCGTGCCATGTGCCGCCGACGCCTTCGCCGTTCGCCTCACCTGCCTTCGTGTCCTTGGCGTACCGGTACACCGGCCAGCCCGCGAGGGTGAGCTGCTTGGTGCCGTCGGAGCGGGTGACCGCGCCGAGGAGGCCCGCCTCGATTCCGGCCGAGGCCGACGCGTCGTCCGCGGGGACCGGCGGCCAGGCGGTGGCGCAGTCCCCGTCGCAGTTGGACTTGGGGGGCTGCGGGGTGTCCTTGTCGAAGCGGTAGAGGGTGGCACCGGCGCTGTCGGTGACCACACTGCCCACGTTCGCGATCTCCCGTACGGCGAGCTGGCCCGCCGCCCCGCCCTTGCCGGCGGCGTCCGCCCCGGCGCCCGAACCGCTCAGCTGCCCGGGGTTCGCCCCGTACCCGCCCGTTCCGTTTCCCGAGCCGTACGCGTCCGCCAAGGCCTTTCCGGCACCGGCGGGCTGTACGGAATTCCCGCCGCCGGCGGTGTTTCCACCGCTGCCGCAGCCGGCCGCCAGCAACAGGACGGCGGCCACCGATCCGGCAGTTGTCACGCGGCGCATCTTGTTCACGGTCACTCCTTCGGGTTGGTCCCGGGGGGTTGTCTTGCTGAGTAATTCATAAACCCTGCGGAGGTCCCGCAATTGAAATGCCCGGGAATTTATCAGATCCCGCTAATCGCTGAACTCCGGTCGGCGGCCTCCGGTTGCGGCGGGCTCATTCCTGAATGCGCAGCGCGAGCGCGGGGCAGCGGCGCACGGCGCGCAGGGCCTTCGGCCGCAGCCGTGCCGGGAGCGGCATGACGGCCTTGTCCGGGTAGCCGTCGATGTCGAGGCGCACGACCTCCGGCAGGAGGTCCACGCACAGGCCGTGGCCCCTGCACAGGGTCCAGTCCACGACGAGCTGTTCGGGGCTCTCGTCGTCCTCGGGCAGCGCCAGGGACCCGAGGACACGGCGTCCGCAGCCGCTGCCGAGGGCGTGGTCGCGCAGTTCGTCGGGGAAGGTGGCGAGCGCGGACGCGACGAAGGACGCGGTGCCGTCGGGATGGCTGCAGGCGCCGCGCTTGCGCACCGCCTGCATGCGCAGCTCGATCGCGTCCAAGGCGGCGCGGCCTCCCCCGGAGACCGCCTCCTCCAAGGCGGAGGCGAGCGAGGGCAGCCCTCGGAAGCACGGCCCGCACTGGCCGGCGGTTTCGTCGGCCATCCAGCGGGCCACCCGGGCGATCTCCCCCGCCGGGCAGGTGTCCTCCGGCAGCGGCAGCACCGCCCCGGCCCCGAGCACGGCCTTGACCGTGGCCAGGGACTGCCGGGACAGCAGCACGTTGCGGGCCGCCTGGGCGGTCAGCCACCGGCCGTGGTAGCCGCCGATCAGGACGCCCTGGCCCGGCGAGGAGCCGCACAGGTCCAGGACGTACGCCAGTGAGGTCCCGAGCGGCACTTCGAGGACGGTCGAGCCGGCGACCGTGAGCAGGGTCGTGCCCGGCTCGGTCGGGAGGCCGGCGGTGCGGTAGCCGGCGGCGCCCATCCGGGCGGCAATGGCGAGCTGGGCGTAGGTCTCGGTGTTGGACAGCAGGGTCGGCACGCCGCCGAGACCCCGGTCGCTGGTCCGTACCTTCTGCCCGGACGGGACCGTGGGCCCGCCCTCGATGCCGTTGATCATCGATGTTCCCTCGCCGGTGACGAAGCGCTCGGGCAGCATGGCGACCCGCACCAGGCCGCCGGCCCCCCGTTCGGCGATGGCGGTGCGCAGGGACCGCTCGACGTCGTCCCGGGTCACGCCGAAGACGACGTCCTCGGCGTTGATCGCCGAGGCGGCGAGCAGGGCTCCGTCGATGACCAGGTGCGGGGAGTTGAGCAGGATGGCCTTGTCCTTGAGGCAGCTCGGCTCGCCCTCGCTTCCGTTGACGACGAGGGCGGTGCGCCCGTCGCGCGCACGGGCGGTGCGCATGACGGCGCGCAGCTTGCGGGCGAACGGGAATCCCGCTCCGCCGCGGCCGCGCAGGTCGATGTCCTCGGCGAGTTCCACGAGTTCCTCGGGCCCGTACGAGGGCACGGGCCCGTGTACGGCGAGGTGGTCTTGCCGGTCCAGGCGCGGCAGGATGTCGAGCCCTGCGAGCACCCGGGGCTGGCCCACGCAGCCGAGGGCCGGGGTCACCGTCACGACCGCCTCCGTGCGCCGCCCGCGGGCCGGCCGCCGGGCCGGTCGGTGGAGACGTCGAGCCGGCTGGTGACGAAGGCCGAGCCCGCACCGTACGGCGGGCTCGCGGGTACGGGGGACAGCGGCGGCCGCGGCGAGGGCACGCCCTGTGCGGTGGCGGAGGCGAACAGCGGGTCCTGCACCGGCTCGGCGAAGGTGCCGGCGTACGGATCCGGGGGCGGGTCGGCTAGCAGCCCCGGCCGGGATCCGGCGGGGCTGCCGTCCGCCTGCCGGGCGAGCCGCGCGGTCAGTCGCTCGGCGGCCCACTCCGCGGGCCGCCGCAGGAACCGGTCGGACGACCGCGGCCCGTCCGGTCCGGGGACCCGGGCCCCGGCCTGCGGCTGCGCGGCGGCCGGCCGGCCGCGCTCCGCGCGCAGCCTCCTGCGGAGCCGTACGAGGAGCACCGCGGCGACCGCGACGAGGCACATCCCGTACGCGACGGTGACCCAACCGCTCGCGGAGCGGCCGGACTTGAGGCCGTGCACCAGCGACGCACCCCAGGCCGGGTAGGCGCCGACGTGCAGGGCCCGCCACCACAGGGAGCGCCCTTTGGTGGCGAACGCACTGCGCACCGCGCCGGAGACGGCGACGCTGACGAAGAAGTATCCGGCCAGGCTCCCGAGCCCGATCAGCACCGGCTGGTCCTGGTCCGTGAACGGAACGAGGGCGCTGACGACGCCGGTGCGCGACTCGGCGATCTTGATCCAGATGTGCAGGACGAGGAAGCCGAGGCCGGCGACGGCGAGTCCGCGGTGCACCCCCTGGGCGACGATCCTGAGGCCGGAGGTGAACAGGAGGCGGTCGGTGGCGGCGAGGCCCCACAGCACGGCGGAGGTGAGGGAGACGAGCGAGAGGACGCCCGCCCCGTAGTCGAGGAAGTCCCACAGGTTGGTGAGCGCGCCCGCCCGGGCGGCGACGCCCAGGGCGAGCAGGGCGGCGAGGGCGGCGACGGCCAGGGCGGCGGGGTGCAGGCCTCCGGCCGCGGACAGCATGGGCGGCCGGCGCAGGGCCCGTCGGCCGGCGGCCGCGGCGGCGGCCGCGCCGGCACGGCGTCTGGTGCTGCGGGCCCGGTGAGAGCGGGGCGCGCGGGTCTGGGACAGGGGCATCGGTTCTCCCATACGCCCGGGCCCGAGGCACTCCACTTCGCACTCGGCGCCCGGGGTAGTCGACGGAACTGCTCCGCGGCGGGCCGGAGATGAGGGCCGCGCCGGCCGGGAGCGGGGGCCGGAGTGCAGAAGCATCGTGGACCTTTGCAACGCCTCCACAGGATTTATCGAATCGTGACAAGTTCTTGTGCGTGTGGCATCGTCCTGCCGATCGCCCCCGGAAGATTCCGTTCCAACGGTGTGGTGGGAACCGGGGTGACGCCTTGTCCGCCACCACACGTCCCCGTCGGCAAAATCGAGGCAAAGCCGCGGGACCGCAAGTGGATGGCCCTCTCCTGGAGGGTGTACGAGGAGCTCAACTCCCTCGTCTGCACAGGCGCCGACGAGGGAGGGGGCTGCTCGACGGGCCTGCTGACACCCCCATGGGGCAGGCCGTACCCCGGCATGAACGAGGTAACAATGTGCGAACTGCTGAACCGTATCTGGGCCCGCCCCCGCGGCGAATGGACCCGGGTCCTGCGCAGGGAACTGCCCGCGCTGGCGTCCGGGATGGTGGAGGAGCTGAGGGACGGGATCCCGGGCTTCGCCGCACTGGTCGACGACCTCGACGATGAGGTGGTCAGAGCGCAGTTCGAGGCCGCCCTGCTCACCGCCCTCGGCTACCGCGAGCCGGTGACACAGGACCAGGGCCCGCAGGCGGAGCACGGCGCCGCCCCCGACCACCGGCCCGGAGCGGCCCGCGGTGCGGGCGCGTACGACGCCGCCGCCGGGCATCCCGACCTCGACGAGGACGGCCTCGGGGCCGGCGACGAGTACGAGGACCCGGACGCGGACCGGTACCCGGACCCGGGCCGGGAGCTGGACCCCGACGAGGGCGTGCTGGGCGAGATCCGTGGCCGGATTCCGCAGCAGGGCCGCAGGAGGATCGCGGCCCCACTGACGGTCGTGTCCTCGGACGGCGTGGGCGGCCCCGCCTCCGAACGGGCGCGGCGGGAGCTGTTTTCCGCCCTTATATCTGACATGCCCATGGCCGAAATCGCCCTGTCGGAGCTGGCCCGCGCGGCCGGCTGGCCCCTGCCCCCCGAGATACGCGCCATCGCCCTGGCGACGCCCGGCGAGACCCAGCAGCTCGCGGCCGCCCTGGACGACGCCCTCGCCGGCATGGTCGGAGGCCAGCCGTGCCTGCTGGTCCCGAGCCCGGAGGACCCGGACGCCCGCACCGCTCTGGATGCCCTGCTGCGCGGCCGGTTCGCCGCCGTGGGCCACCCGGTCGCCCCCCGCGACACCTCCCACTCCCTGCGCTGGGCCCTGCGGCTGCTGGCGCTCACCCCGAACCGCCCCGGCCTGGACGGGCGGCCCCTCTTCGTCGACGACCACCTCTCCACCCTGCTGCTCCTCCAGGACGAGCCGCTGGCGCACGCACTGGCCGCGCGCTGGCTGCGACCGCTGGCCGATCTGACACCCCGCCAGAGCGAACGGCTCGAAGTGACCCTGCTCGCCTGGCTGGAGGGGGGCGGAGCGCCCGAGGCGGCGAAGGCGCTGAGCGTGCACCCGCAGACGGTGCGCTACCGCATGCGCCAGCTGGAGAAGCTCTTCGGACCCGGACTGCGCGACCCCCGCACCCGCTTCGAGCTCGAGATGGCACTGCGCAGCCGCCGCCTCATGGCCCAGGTGCGGCGCCAGTACTCGCGGGTGGGACGCAAGGCGCGCGCCGCCGCGACCGACTTCCGTCCCCTGGGCGGGGGGCGCATGGCCCGCGTCAACGGCCTGTAGCGGCCGCCGGCCGTGCGCGGGGCGGCGCCCCTCCCCCGCGCCCCGCGCACGGCCCGGTCCGGCGCCCCCTTCGGCCCCGGTCCCCCACCGCCCACGCGGCGCGAGGGGCCGGGGCCGCGGCGTGTCAGCGGCCGGCGGGTACCGGCGGGGCCGCGGAGCACAACGCGGCATCGAGGTCGAGGAGTTCGGCGTACGCCCGCGAGCAGGACCGGCACCCCGCCAGGTGGCGGGCCAGGAACCGGCCGCGGGGTGTTCCGCGGCGCCGGACGGCCGCACCGAGCACGCTGCCGAAGCGGCGGCAGCGGTCGTCGGCGGCGGAGTCGAAGTGGGCCCGCAGATACGCCTCGCGCAGTCCCTCGCGGGCCCGGAAGGCCAGCGAGGTCACGGCGCTCGGGGTGATGCCGAGCAGGAGGGGCACGGGGTGCGGGCAGTCGTCCTCGACGAGGGTGTGCCACAGGACGGCCTTCCACCGCTCGGGCAGCGTGTGGAAGGAGCGGGCGACGAGCCTGCGGTCCTCGTGCTCCAGCAGTCGGCGCTGCGGGTCGTCCCCGCCCGGCCCCGGCGGGCACCACGGCTCGACGTCGGGCGTCAGGACGGTCCGCCCCGCCCCGGCCCGCCACTCGATGGCCGTGTGGCGGACCACCGTCAGCAGGTACGGGCGCCAGCGGTCGCGCGGTCCGGCGCCCGAGCGGACGGCCTGGAGGGTGCGGATGAAGGCCTCGGAGGCCAGGTCCTCGGCGTCCTGCGGGGCGCGGCAGCAGCGGCGCGCGCAGGCGAAGGCGGCGGCGCCGTGCCGCCGGTGGAGGAGCTCGCAGGCCTCGGGGGCGCCCGTCCCGGAGGCGTACGCCTGACGGAGCCGCCGGATGAGGTCCCCGTCGGAGGGCTCGCCCCGCCGGGCAGCGGAGCCGCCGGAACCGGAGCCGGGTCCATGGCCGGGCTCGGGGCCGGGCTCGGGGCCGGGTCCCGACCCGGATCCGGATCGGGGCGCTAACCGGGGCGGGGACTCGGCCGCGGAGGCGCGGGCGGACAGGGAAGCGGGCCCCTCCGCGCGGTGCGGACGGGCCGTGGGACGGCGGGAGCCGGACATGGCGGGCACTCCTGGGTGTGTTCCGGGACCCCTCGGGCCCCTGCGGGCGTCGGCACAAGCACGTGCGCGGTGCCGGCCCGAAGTCTGCTTCGGGCCGACACCGCTCTCGGGGCGACGCAGGGAAGGGGGGAGGGGGTGTACGCCGCCGCCGAGGGACCGGGTGGATCAGCGGCAGGCGCGCCCGTCGTTGATGCAGCCCACCGCACGCCGCATCAGGCCGTCCGACATCACGTTGATGAAGTCGCCGTGGTCGGTCGCCGGCTTGTGCAACTGCTCGGGGAAGCTGTCCACGGCGAAGCGCGAACCGGACGGCACGCTGTACACGATGCGCTGCACCAGCTGCGGAATGGCCTTGAAGCCGGGCTTGCAGGAGCCGTCCTTCTTGGCGAAGTCCACGTGGGTGCGGTGGTTGGCGCTGTCGATGTTCCTGCCGTCCCAGCAGCTCTGGAAGTTGAACGTCCGGACCACGTCACTGCCCTTGGGGCACACCGGGTACTTGTCCTTCAGCTGGCGGTTCTCGAAGCCGGTGCAGCTCCACGAGGCGTTGGCGTTGCCGTTGCCGTTGGTGAGGGCCTTGGCGTCGCCCGTGATGATCCGCAGGAAGCGGGGCATGGCCTCGACCTTGGAGACGGGACTGCCCTTGAACTCGATCGTCACCTGCTTGGGCTTCAGGATGGTGCCGACGTTCAGGTCCTGTCCGCCGCCGGGCGCCTTGGCGTCGCGTTCGGCCCGGCCGTCGCGCAGTCGCAGCACCGGCCAGTAGTAGGTGGACTGGTCGCCGTTGGTGCAGGTGGTCCCGGAGGCCGCGAGGCTGTTGTTGGTGGAGAACGCGTCCGTGGTCAGGTTGCCGACGTAGTCGTGCATGTGGTGGGCGCCGTTGCTGACTCCCGGCGCGACGATGACGTTGTCGGGGTTGAAGTGGCCGTTCTCGTTGCGGCCGCAGTTCACCGAGAAGGACCCGCGGGACGCGCCCGAACGGGCGCCCGGCTTGTTGACGTTCGGCTTGACCGAGCCGATGGCGACGAAGTCGCTGCGGGCCGGGCCGCCCTTGGCCTGCTGGGCACCGCTGCTCTGCGCGGCGGCGCCCTGTTCGGCGGCGCCGCCCGCGGCGGCCGGCTCGTCCTTCGGGTCGGCGGCCGCCGCCTTCTTCATCTGGCAGCCGCTGAGGCCCTCCAGCCCCTGCGGGCGGGCGCCCGCCTTGGCCAGTGCGTCGCCGATGGCGGAAATGGTCGTGCCGCGCTGCTGTTTCAGCCCGCTGAGCAGGGCGTCGCCCTTGGCACGGCCCGAGGAGAGCTGCGTGTACGCGTCGGCGACCTGGGTGTCGAGCTGCGCGAGGTTCTTGTCGACCTCGCCCCGGGCCTGCTCGGGAACGTTGTCGAGCTTGTCCCCCACGTCGGGGCAGTCGATGGTGGCCGTCGCCGGTGCCGCGCGGCCGTCCTGTCCGGCGAAGGCGCCCTGCGACACGAACAGGACCCCGCCGCCGCCCAGGACCAGGGCGGACACCATGACGAGGACCTTGTGCGACGTTCGCAGACGGCGCTTGTGGCCCTTTTGACTCATGCGATCACTTCACTTCGTCGGTCGGGAAAGGGTGGAGGAGGCGGGGACGGGTACGGGGACGACACCGGAGCCCGAGCCGGAGCCCGCAGCGGGGCGGGACCCCGCGGGCGGGGTGTCCGCGAGCCCGTCGAAGTCGACGAGTCCGGTGGCCTCCAGCACGGAGATGTGGTCCAGGACGGTGTTGTTGGCGTCCGTGGCCAGTGCCCTCACCATCGAATTGCGGGTCTGCGCGCGCACTTGGGCCACCAGCGTGAACACCTTCCCGTGCGCCCGGCGCAGCAGCTGGGCGAACAGCTGCTCGTACTGGGTGCCCTGGGCCGCGGCGAGCTGGGCCAGCCAGGCCTGCTGCTGGGCGCTGGGCTGGTCGGGCAGTTCCATGCCGAGGGCCTGGCCCACTTCCAGGACGCGGCGGTCCAGTTCGGCGTGGCCCTCGATGAGGTGCTCGCCCGCGGTGCGGACGGCCGGGCGCTTGCCGCGCTGGAGCGCGTCCCGTCCTGCGGGCAGTTCCCAGAGCCCGGCGAGCCGCACCTTGCGGACGAAGTCCCGGTCCTGGGCGGTCAGCGGCCCGAAGGCCGTGCTCATGGTGCCGAGGCCGTCGTCGTCGCCCGCGGCGGTTGTGGTCGCCGCGGCGGATCTGTCGCCGAAGCTCTGCACCGGAATCAGCAACGCGATCAGCGTGAAGGCGAGGGCGCCGATGACGGCGCCCGTGCCCAGCACGTGTTTCGAAGCGACCGACAAGCTGCCGACGGCCGACCGGCGGAATGACAGCACTGTGCCTCCTTGCTGCGAGGGGCCGGGAGGGGCGGCAGGGGCGGAAGGCCGCGGCAGTCGTGCCGTCGTGCACCCGCGCTCCCCGGGTGCCAAGGGACGCTAGTGCCAGTTGTGCTGTCCGTTTGGAAGGACCATCACGAATGGACAAACATCCGGGCAAGACCCCGGAGGGCTGGTACCGTGCCCCGGCGCTGCCTTCCCGCGCGCACCGTCCCCGCGCACCTCCGCGCGCACCGTCCCCGCGCACCTCCGTGCGCGCCGGTCCTAGAGCGGCCGGGCGCGTGCGATGAGGAGGGCGACGTCGTCGCGGTCGTCCGGCCGGCGCAGCCTGCCCAGCAGCAGGTCGCAGGTCTCCTCCAGGGGGCGCGCCGGGTCGTCGAGGAGCGCGGTGAGGGCCTGGAGCCGGATGTCGATGTCCTGGTCGCGGGTCTCGACCAGCCCATCGGTGTACAGGACCAGTTCGTCGCCCACCCCCAGGTCGAGGGCGGTGGCCTCGAAGGGCACGCCGCCGACCCCCAGGGGCGCGCCCGTCGGCAGGTCGAGGAGCTCGGGCGGGCGGCCCGGGCCGGTCCGTACGGGCGGCAGGTGGCCGGCGGTGGCGATGCGGCACGTGCCGCCGTGCGGGTCGTAGACGGCGATGACGCAGGTGGCCATGGTGTGGCCGACGCCGGTGGCGGTGTGGTCCAGGCGGGTCAGGACGGCGGCGGGGTCGAGGTCGAGCTCGGCGAGCGTGCGGGCGGCGGTCCGCAACTGCCCCATGGCCGCGGCCGCGTTGATGCCGCTGCCCATGACGTCCCCGACGACGAGGGCGGTCTTGCCGTCGGGCAGCGGGACGACGTCGAACCAGTCCCCGCCGACCTCGGCGCCGCTCCCGGCCGGCTGGTAGCGGTAGGCGATCTCCAGGCCCGGCGTGGGCGTCGGGTGGTGCGGCAGCAGGTGGCGCTGGAGCGTCAGGGCGGTGTGGCGCTGCTTCTGGTACCAGCGGGCGTTGTCGATGCAGACGGCCGCGCGGGCCGCCAGTTCGCCGGCGAGCAGGACGTCGTCCTCGTCGAACGGCAGCGGGTTGGAGGTGCGCTGGAGGCCGAGGGCGCCGATGACCTCGCCGCGGGCAATGAGCGGCACGGCGAGGTAGGAGTGCAGTCCGGCCTCGGCGAGCAGCTCGGCGGCCTCGGCGTCGCGTGCGATGCGGCCGAGGTCCTGCTTCGAGGCGTGCGCCAGCAGGGCGGGGCGGCCGGTGCGTACGCACTGGGTGACCAGCCGGGTGGCGTCGTAGCGCGCGAGCGAGCCCACCGGGTCCGCCGCCCGGGTGGCGGGGGTCGGCCGGGCCGCCTTGACGGCCAGGGCCCGGAACTGCACGGTGCCGCCGGCCCCGACGCCGGGCGGCTGGTCGCCGGTGAGGACCTGGTCGATGACGTCGACCGTGGCCACGTCCGCGAGCTGCGGCACGGCGATGTCGCCCAGCTCGCGGGCGGTGACGCCGAGGTCGAGGGTGGTGCCGATGCGCACGGAGGCGTCGGCGATCAGGGCGAGCCGCTGCCGGGCCTGGGCCACGGCCTGGGAGGTCTTGTACTGCTCGGTGACGTCGACGACGGAGGCGGCGATCCCGATGGGCCGCCCGCCCGGATCGTCGAGCCGGTAGAAGGAGACCGACCAGGCGTGGTCCTGGTCGGGATCGGCGGGGGTCCGGCCGGTGGTGAACTGGTCCAGCAGGGGCACGCCGCTGCGCAGGACCTCGGCCATGTGCGCCTCGATGGCCGTGTCGAGGTGCGGAAGGGCCTCGTGGATCTTGAGGCCCAGGTGCTGCGCGGCCGGCAGGCCGTTGATCCGTTCGAGTGCCGGGTTGACCAGGACGTAGCGCAGGTCCGTGTCCAGGACGGCCAGGCCGATCGGGGACTGGGCGACGAGCCGCAGCGACAGGGCGAGGTCGCGCTCCAGGCGGCGCAGGGTGGCCTGGTCGGAGGCGATCCCGAGGGCGTAGTGCCGGCCGCCCTGGTCCTCCAGGCGCATGTTGCGGAACTCGGCCAGGCGGGTGCTGCCGTCCTTGCGCAGGACGGGGAACACCCCGGCCCACGGCTCCCCGGTCGCCATGACCTTCTCGAAGAGGGCCAGGACCAGGCCCAGGTGCTCCTGGTCCACGAGCAGGCGGGCCGCGTACCGGCCCAGGGCCTCCTGCGCGGTGTAGCCGAACAGGCCCTCGGCCTGCGGGCTCCACAGGGTGATCCGCCCCTCCGCGTCGAGGACCACCGCCGCGACGCCGAGCACGTCCAGCAGGCCCCGCCCGCTGGAGGCGCCGACGGGCTCGGGAGCGGCACCGGGGGCGGCGCCGGAGTCGGAGCCACGGTCGGAGCCGCGGTCGGAGCCGGATCCCGCTCGGGACCCGGGATCGGCCGGGAGGCCGTCCGCCGTGTTCATGCCGACCGCTCCTTCCCGTCCGCCGCCGAGGGAGCGGTGCACCGGCCCGCTCGTGGTGCTCCGGGCTCCGACCCCCGGGTGCCTCCATCCTCCCCCCGACGCCCCCGCCCGGCAGCCGCAGCCGCGCACGGATTCGGCCGTACGAGGCCCCGGGGCGGCCGGGTGCCGGGCGCGGGCGGGGAGCGCAAGGCCGTACGGGTGACGGTGCGGCCGCCGCTGCACCGGGGAGCTCCGAGGGCACTGCGGGAACGCGTACCGCCCGCGCCGCCGTGCTCCGCCGACCGCTGCTGCTCCTGCCGTCCTCCCCAAGTCGTACGCCCGCCGGCCCACCCCCCGGCTACCGGTCGGACCCGCGCTGACCGGCCCTGATGCCCCGCGCCGCGCGCGGTTGCGGGCCGGTCGCCGCCATGCGCGGGCAACACCCGTGGCGTGTCGGCCAGTTGTCCGGATGTCCAGTCATTCGCGAGGAGCATACGAGTCGGCCCTTCGGACGGATTCCGCCCGGCCGCGGCGTGCAACAGGGTGGTGGCGCCACCGACTTAACGGGAAGGGAACCGCTCTTCGTGAACATCACACGCCTCGGGCCGGCGCTCGCCGCCGCAGGTCTCCTCGCCACCACCGTCCCCCTGCTGTCCGCCACGCAGGCCTCGGCCGCCCCGGCAGCGGAGTTCACCCCGCAGAAGCCGGCGTGGGCGCGGTGCAGCGCCGACCTGCCGGCCTCGTACGAGTGCGCCACCCTCAAGGTGCCGCTCGACTACCGGCGGCCCCAGGGGCGCACCATCGACGTCGCCATATCCCGGATCAAGAGCGAGAACCCGGCCAAGCGGCACGGCGCGCTGCTCTTCAACCCGGGCGGTCCGGGCGGCACCGGGCTCGACATGCCGCTGATGGCCCAGGAGTTGATGCCGAAGGAGGTCCGCGACCAGTACGACCTGATCGGCTTCGACCCGCGCGGCACCGGCGCCAGCAGCCCGATCACCTGCGCAATGACCGAGGAGGAGCAGAACATCGTCCGGCCGTACCGGGAGGAGACCTTCCCCGCGGACGTGGAGTGGGCGCGCAGGGTCGCCGACAAGTGCCGCGAGAAGTCCGGGTCGGTACTGCCCTTCATCACCACCCGCAACACCGCCCGCGACATGGACGCGATCCGCGCGGCCCTCGGCGAGAAGAAGATCAGCTACGTGGGCTACTCGTACGGGACCTACCTCGGCGCGGTCTACACGCAGATGTTCCCGAACCGCACCGACCGCTTCGTCCTCGACAGCGGCGTCGACCCGCAGCGCGCCTGGCGCGGCATGATCCAGGTGTGGGCGACCGAGGCGGAACCCGCCTTCAAGCGGTGGACGCAGTGGACGGCCGAGCGCAATGCCGAGTTCGGGCTGGGCGCCACCCCCGACGCGGTGTCGAAGACCTTCTGGGATCTGGTCGCCCGGGCCGACCGGGAGCCGATCGAGATCGAGGGGCAGAAGTACTCGGGCGATGACATCCGCGCCGGGCGGGCCATGTTCTTCTACCCGGCGCAGGCGGCGCCGGCCGTCAAGGCGCTGAAGGACGCGGCCGAGGGCAAGCCCGCCGCGCTCCCCGCGGAGCAGCGCAGGCTGCTGAAGCCTGCGGCGGAGCCCGCCTCGGACACCGGTACGGCCGTGTTCTGGTCCGTGGTGTGCGGGGACGTGGAATGGCCGCGCTACCCCGAGCAGTACGCGAAGGAGGCCGCGGCCGACAAGGCGAAGTACCCGCTGTACGGGGACTTCGCGTCCAACATCAAGCCGTGCGCCTACTGGCAGCGGCCCATCGAGCCGCCCACGAAGATGAACACCAGGGCGAACGTGCTGACCGTGCAGAACGAGTGGGATTCCCAGACGCCGCTCACCAGCGGCGAGGGCCTGCACCGGGCCCTGAAGGGCTCGCGGATGCTCCTGGTCCGCGGCGGTGAGGGCCACGGCGTGTACCTCACCGATCCCAGGTCCTGCGCCGACGCCGCGGTCAACGCCTACCTCGGAACCGGCAGGCTGCCCGCCGGGGACGTGACCTGCCAGGCCGCCCCGGGCGGCAACGAGCGCAAGGCGGACCTCGTGCCGCAGTCGCCGCAGCGCTTCCCGGGCGCCGCACCCAACCGGTTCTGAACCGGGGCCGGGCCGCCGCCCGGGGTGCCGCCACGGCAGCCCCGGGCGGCGCTGCGGGCCCGCGCCGCACCCCGCGTACGGCGGACCGGGCCGGCTACCGGCGCTGGCGCGCGCGGGCCGGCGGCTCGGACACGGCCGGGCCGGCCGCGGTCCGGCCGCCGGCCCGCAGCGGGGTCAGCAGCCCCGCGACGACGATGAGCAGGCAGAACGCGCCGGCCGCCACGCTGACGGCGGGGACCCCGTGCCGGGCGGCCAGGACGGTCAGCAGGGCCGCACCCACCGGGCCCGAGGCGTTGTGGACGGTCCAGAAGGCCGAGGTGACCCGGCCGAGCAGGCGGTCCGGGGTGACCTCCTGGCGCAGGGTCATCGAGACGACCCCGCCGAGGGTCATCCCGAACATGAACACGGCCGCGAGGACGGCGGTCACCGGCACGCTCCGGCTGACGCCGATCCCCGCCACGGCCGCCGCGATCAGGGCGGCCGAGCCGAGCCAGCAGGGGCCGAAGCCGAAGACCCGGCGCAGGGTCCCGGCGGCGAGCGCCGCGGCGACCACGCCGATCCCGCTGACGGCGATCACGTAGCCGAGGGTGGCCGCGTCCTGGCCGAGGTCGTGCCGGATCCGGTAGATCAGCAGGTCGGTGGCGCCCATGGTGACGAAGGTCAGCAGGGTGAGGAGCACGGTGAGCGGGCGCAGCTGCGGATGGGCCCACAGGTAGCGGAAGCCGACGACGAACATCTCCCGCATCCGCCCGCCGCCGGAACCGGAGCCCGCCCCGCCGACCCCGCCGACCCTGCCCGCCCCGCCGGCGCCCCCGTACCGGCCGAAGGAGACCCAGCGCAGGCTGACGGCGGAGATCAGGAACGTCGCCCCGTCCACCCCGAGGGCCCAGTCGGCGCCCACCGAGGCCGTGATGAACCCGGCCGCCACCGGCCCGCCCAGGGTCCCGACGGCGAAGGTGCCCATGAGGCGTGCGTTGGCGGTGGTCAGGTCCCGCGGGGGCACCAGGTTCGGCACGGAGCTCACGTACGCCACGTCGAACAGCGTCTTCAGGGCGGTGACCAGCGCCGTCAGCAGGTACAGCACCCAGATGCGGGGCCCGGCCAGCCAGACCACCGGGACCGCGCCCAGCAGCACGGCCCGGGCGAGATCGCACGCGATCATCAGGCGGCGCCGGTCCGTCCGGTCCACCACGTACCCGGCGAACATGCCCGTCGCGATGCCGGTGACCCCGGAGATCACCGTGACGACGCCCATCTGGACGATGGACCCGGTGGCGTCGAGGACGAGCAGCGGCAGGGCGAGCAGGGAGATCGAACCGCCGAGGACGGACAGCGCCTGGCCGAGCCAGAAGACGTTGAAGTCCCGGTTCCGCCACAGGGGGACGGGGTCCGGCACCCCGCTCAGCCCAGCAGGGCGTACACGGTGGAGGCGGTCGCGGCCGGCTCCTGCGCCCCGTTCGCGGTCATCGTGATGTCGGCGAAGGCCATCCGCTTGCCGAGCTTGGTGACCCGCACCTCGATCAGCACGTCCGTGCCGGTCACGGGACGCTGGAAGCTCGTCGACTGCTGGACGGTGGTCATCGGCCCGTACCCGCCGCGGGCGGCGCTGATAGCGATGACGGTGGCGGTGTCGGCGGCCGCCATCAGGGCCTGGCCGGACAGGCCGCCGCCGTCCCGGGCCAGGGCCCCGGACCAGGGCAGCCTGAGCACGGCGTGCCGGTCGCCGGTCTCCTCGACGGTCAGGCCCAGGTCGAGGACCCAGGGGGCGAAGTTGTCCTTGAGGACCTTGTCTGCATCTGCCGGTGTCAGGGTCACCCGGAGATTGTGGCGGCCCGGCGGGGCCGCCACAACACCCTTGGTCCCCCTGATGTGCCGGAGCGGGTCAGAGCGCGGCGGCCAGCTCGGTGCCCTGGCGGATGGCCCGCTTGGCGTCCAGCTCGGCGGCGACGTCGGCACCGCCGATCAGGTGCGCCTCGATGCCGGCCGTGCGCAGCGCCTCGTACAGGTCGCGCCGCGGCTCCTGGCCGGTGCACAGGACGACCGTGTCGGCCGGGACGAGCCGCTGCTCGCCGCCGACGGTGATGTGCAGGCCCTCGTCGTCGATCCGGTCGTACGCGGCGCCCGCGACCGAGACGACGCCGCGGTGCTTGAGCTCGGCGCGGTGGATCCAGCCCGTGGTGGTGCCGAGGCCCGCGCCGACCTTGGTGGTCTTGCGCTGGAGGAGGTGGACCTGGCGGGGGGAGGCCGGCCGCTCGGGGGCGGTGAGGCCGCCGGGGCCCTCGTACGCGGTGTCGACGCCCCAGTGGCGGAAGTAGACGGCGGGGTCCTGGGAGGCGCCCTCGCCGCTGTCGGTGAGGTATTCGGCGACGTCGAAGCCGATGCCGCCGGCGCCGACGACGGCGACGCGCTCGCCGACGGGGGCGCCGTCGCGCAGCACGTCGAGGTAGCTGACGACGCTGGCGTGGTCGACGCCCTCGATGTCGGGCGTGCGCGGGGTGACGCCGGTGGCGACGACGACCTCGTCGTAGCCCCGGAGGGTGTCGGTGTCCGCGACGGTGTCCAGCCGGACCTCGACCCCGGCCTCGGCGAGCCGGTTGCCGAAGTAGCGGATGGTCTCCTCGAACTCCTCCTTGCCCGGGATGCGGCGGGCGATGTCGAGCTGTCCGCCGATGTGGCCGGAGGCCTCGAAGAGGGTGACCCGGTGGCCGCGTTCGGCGGCGGTGACGGCACAGGCGAGGCCTGCGGGGCCGGCGCCGACGACGGCGACGCTCTTGGCGAGGCGGGTGGGCGACAGGACGAGCTCGGTCTCGTGGCAGGCGCGCGGGTTGACCAGGCAGCTGGTGATCTTGCCGCTGAAGGTGTGGTCGAGGCAGGCCTGGTTGCAGCCGATGCAGGTGTTGATGGACTCGGGGCGGCCGGCGGCGGCCTTGGCCACGAAGTCGGCGTCGGCGAGGAAGGGGCGGGCCAGGGAGACCAGGTCGGCGCGGCCCTCGGCGAGGATCTCCTCGGCCTTCTCGGGGGTGTTGATGCGGTTGCTGGTGACGAGGGGGACGGAGACCGCGCCCATCAGCCGCTGGGTGACCCAGGTGTACGCGCCGCGCGGGACGGAGGTGGCGATGGTGGGGATGCGGGCCTCGTGCCAGCCGATGCCGGTGTTGATGATGGTGGCGCCGGCTGCCTCGATCTCCTTGGCGAGGTGGACGACCTCGTCGAGGGTGGAGCCGCCGGGGACCAGGTCGAGCATGGACAGGCGGTAGATCAGGATGAAGTCGGGGCCCACGGCCTCGCGGGTGCGCCGGACGATCTCCAGGGGGAAGCGGACGCGGTTCTCGTACGAGCCTCCCCAGCGGTCCTCGCGGCGGTTGGTGGCGGCGGCGATGAACTCGTTGATGAGGTAGCCCTCGGAGCCCATGATCTCGACGCCGTCGTAGCCGGCGAGCTTCGCGAGGCGGGCGGCGCGGACGAAGTCCTCGACGGTCTGCCCGACCTCGGCGTCGGTGAGCTCGTTCGGGACGAAGGGGCTGATGGGTGCCTGGAGGGCGCTGGGGGCGACGAGGTCCCTGTGGTACGCGTAGCGGCCGAAGTGGAGGATCTGCATCGCGATCTTGCCGCCCTCGGCGTGCACGGCCTCGGTGATCAGGCGGTGCTCGGCGGCCTCCTCCTCGGTGGTGAGGCGGGAGCCCCCCTCGAAGGGGCGGCCGGCGTCGTTGGGGGCGATGCCCCCGGTGACGATGAGGCCGGCGCCGCCGCGGGCGCGCTCGGCGTAGAAGGCGGCGAGGCGCTCGAAGCCGCGCTCGTGCTCCTCGAGGCCGGTGTGCATCGAGCCCATGATCACGCGGTTCGGCAGGGTGGTGAAGCCGAGGTCCAGCGGGCTCAGCAAGTGCGGGTACCGGCTCTGGGAACTCATGGGGGCGCCTCCTCGCGCGGGGTGGATGCACCCTGTTGTAGCGAGCCGGCCCCGGTTATGCAACAAGGTGCATAACCGGGGGCCCAGGGCCCGACCCCTCTGCCCCGCAACGACGGGCCGGCGCCCGTCGGCCCTGTGGCGCAGTTCACGCCCCCGGGCCGCTGCGGGGTGGCCCCAGCCGGGCGAAGCCCGCCTCCGGGGTGTGCAGGGTGACGGTGCCCCCGCCGAGCATCTCGGCCTTCCGCCGGAGCGCCTGTACGGCCGCCGGGCCCGGCCGCCCGTACACGTCGATCGACCTCAAGCGGATGTGCGGACCGAACTCGCGGAATTTCGGTCCGCCGATCTCCATGTGGAACTCCATCGACTCCGTATCGGGATGGACGGCCACCACGCTCATCGTGGACTCGGACTCGTCGAGGTAGCAGCCGTAGGCGATCAGCTGCGGCTCGTGCGCCTCGACGAGCGCGGCGAGCTCGCGCATCAGGTCCCTGACCTCCGAGATCCTCCCCTCGTGGATGTCCGAGTGGTCCACGTAGTAAATGGGAGCTGCGTACATGGGCGCTGCGTGGATGGGGTCCGCGGGGACGGGTTCCGTCATGGCGCCCGAACCTACCGCCGGACCCCCGAGCCGTCCGGTCAGGCGCGGCGGAGGCGGACCGTGACGATCTGGAAGGGGCGCAGTGTCAGCGGGACCGCGCCGTCCGTGGCGAGCGGGCCGACCGCCGTGCCGGGCAGGGGCCGCTCCAGCAGGTCGCTCTCCACCGCCGCCGTGAGCGGGAAGTCCGCCGTCAGGGTGGCCGTCGCGCGGCCGCCCCGGGATTCGTACAGCCGGACGACCACGTCGCCGCTGCGGTCCTCGGCCAGCTTGACGGCCTCGAGCACCACGGCGTCGCCCGCCACCGTGACCAGCGGGGCGACCGGGTCCGCCCCCGGCACCACCCGTTCGGGCAGGTTGAGCGCGTGCCCCTCGCGGACCGCGTCCGCGATCCGCGCGCCCGGCGCGAGGGAGAACCGCACGGTGTGGGCGCCCTGGTCGGTCTCCGGGTCGGGGTAGCGGGGGGCGCGCAGCAGGGAGAGGCGGATCGTGGTGGTCTGGCCGCCGTCGGGCCGCATGGCGCGGGTGACGTCGTGGCCGTACGTGGAGTCGTTGAGCAAGGCCACGCCCCACCCGGGTTCCTCCGCGTGGATCCACCGGTGGGCGCAGATTTCGAACTTGGCCGCCTCCCAGGAGGTGTTGGTGTGGGTGGCCCGGTACACGTGCCCGAACTGGGTCTCGGAGGCGGTCCGTTCGGCCTTGACGTCGAGGGGGAAGGCGGCCTTCAGGAGTTTCTCCGTCTCGCGCCAGTCGACCTCGGTGACGATGTCCACCGTCGCGGCGTCCGCCCGCAGGGTGATCCACTGGGTCGCCTTCGACCGGCCGAAGGACCGGGTGACCCGGACCGCCGCCGCGTCCGGGCCGGCTTGCGCGACCTCCAGGACGTCCGCCTCGACGAGGTCGGTCACGTTGTTGCGGTAGAAGGCGTCGATGTCCCACGCGTCCCACATGTTCGGGAAGTCCGGGTGGATCTGGAGCAGGTTGGCGGCCTCCCCCGGGGCCACCGACTCGCGGCCGGCGTCGAGGTCGTACGCCGAGACGATCAGCCCGCGGCCGTCGACCTCCACCCGCAGCCGCCCGTTGCCCAGGATCCACCCGCCGCCGGGCCGCTCCCGGAGGTCCACCGGCCGCGACGGCGCCTCCGGCAGGCCCGCTCCGCCCGCCGGGACGCCGCGCCGGGCGTGCGGGGCGCAGTTGAAGACCAGCTCCGCGGTGCCCTCCCCCGCGAGCGCGACCTGCGCCGCGAGGGTGATCGCACGCAGTTCGTCCGCCACCCGGGCGTACGTCGCGCGGGCCTCGCGGTGCACCCAGGCGATCGACGATCCCGGCAGGATGTCGTGGAACTGGTGCAGCAGCACGGTCTTCCAGATCCGTTCCAGGTCCTCGTACGGGTAGGCGTACCCGGGCACCCGCACCGCCGCCGTCGCCGCCCACAGCTCGGCCTCGCGGAGCAGGGATTCGCTGCGCCGGTTGCCCTGCTTGGTCTTGGCCTGCGAGGTGTAGGTGCCGCGGTGCAGCTCCAGGTAGAGCTCGCCGGCCCACACGGGCGCGTCCGGGTACTCGGCGCGGGCCTTGTCGAAGAACGCGTCGGGCGTCTCGACCTCGACCCGCGGGGAGCCTTCGAGGTCCCGCTGCCGCCGGGCCCGGGCGAGCTGCTCGCGGGTGGGGCCGCCGCCGCCGTCGCCCCAGCCGAACGGGGCGAGCGAGCGCGAACCCCGGCCCTTCTCCCGGTAGTTGCGGGCGGCGTGGGCCAGCTGCGAGCCGCCCAGGTCGCAGTTGTAGGTGTCGACGGGCGGGAAGTGGGTGAAGACGCGGGTGCCGTCGATGCCCTCCCACCAGAAGGTGTGGTGGGGGAACCTGTTCACCTGCGACCAGGAAATCTTCTGCGTCAGGAACCACTCGGAGCCGGAGAGCCGGACGATCTGCGGCAGCGCCGCCGTGTAACCGAAGGAGTCGGGCAGCCAGACGCCCCGGGTCTCGATGCCGAACTCGTCCAGGAAGAACCTCTTGCCGTACAGGAACTGCCGCACCATGGCCTCGCCGCCGACCATGTTGGTGTCGGACTCCACCCACATGCCGCCGACCGGCACGAACCGGCCCGACGCGGCCTTCTTCTTGATCCGCTCGAACAGCTCGGGCCGGTGGGTCTTGACCCACTCCAGCTGCTGGGCCTGCGACATGGCGAAGACGAACTCGGGGTGCTCGTCCATCAGGCCGAGCACGTTGGACGTGGTCCGGGCCACCTTGCGGACGGTCTCGCGCAGCGGCCACAGCCAGGCCGAGTCGATGTGGGCGTGGCCGACGGCGCTGATGCGGTGTGCGGAGGCGTGGGCGGGGGCGCCCAGGACCGGGGCGAGGCGGGCGCGGGCGGCGGCCGCCGAGGCGGGCACGTCGGCCAGGTCCACCGCGTCGAGGGCCTCCTCCAGGGCGCGCAGGATCCCGTACCGGCGGGCGTCGGCCCCGTCGAGCTCCACCATCAGGTCGTGGAGGACCTCGAGGTCCTGGACGAGTTCCCAGACCTCGGACTCGAAGACGGCCAGGTCCATCCGGGCGAGCCGGTAGAGCGGCCGGTCGCCGCTGGTCTGCCGGTCGCCCTCGTACGTGGGGCTGTGCTCGACGAGGACCGGGTTCGAGGCGGCCTCGACGTACCACTCGATCCGCTCGCCGCCATCCGCCGCGTCGGCGACGCGCACCCAGTCGTTGTACGGGTTGAGCGCCTTGACCTCGCTGCCGTCGGCGCGGTGGACCAGGCCCTCGCACTGGAAGCCGGGCATCATCCGGTCGAAGCCCAGGTCGAGGACGGCCTCGACGGTACGGCCCGCCCAGCCGGCCGGGACGCTGCCGGTGACCCGGAACCAGGTGGTGCCCCAGGCCGGACCCCACTGCGCGCCGACCGCGCAGGGCTCGTACGGGGCGGCCAGGCCCTCGGCGACGGACACGGGCTCGCCCGGGGCCTCCCACCGCTCGACGGTGAGCGGGACCGGGCGGGAGTGGACTGCCGGCTTGATGCGCTCCTTCAGGACACGGCGCAGGCGGTCTTCGGTGATGCTGCGGTCGTCGTGCATGACGGCGGCTCCAGGGGGAGGGGGCGGGCGCGGAGCGGGACGGGGCGGGCTGGAAGGGGGCCGGGCGGCGGGGCGCCTCAGGTCTTGACGGCTCCCTCGCCCACCCCCTTGAAGAAGTAACGCTGGAGGGCGAAGAAGAGGAGCACCATCGGCAGGAGTGCCGCCATGGCGCCGGCCGCGATGATCCGCTGGTCGTTCGTGGTGGTGGCGCCGGCCAGGGTCTTCAGGCCGAGCTGGAGGGTGTAGTGCTCGCTGTCGGTGAGGACGAGCAGCGGCCAGAGGAAGTCGTCCCAGGCGCCCATGAAGCTGGTGATGCAGACGACGGCCAGGGAGCCCTTCGCGGCGGGCAGGAAGACCCGGGCGAAGCGGGTCCACTCGCCCGCCCCGTCGAGAACCGCGGCCTCCTCGATCTCCCGGGGGACGGCGAGGAAGGCCGAGCGCATGATCATGATGTTGAGGACGGAGACCGCACCCGGGAGCCAGACGCCGACGAGGGTGTCGACCAGGCCCATGCCGCGGACCGTGAGGAACATCGAGACCATCACGGATTCGAAGGGGAACATCAGGGTGGCGACGAGCACCGTGAAGACGGTCCTGCGGCCCTTCCAGCCGGCCCGGGACAGGGCGTAGCCGGCCATGGCGGAGAACAGCAGGTTCGAGGTGACGGCGAGGGCGGCGACGGTGAGGGTGTTGCCCGCGTACTGCAGCAGCGGGAAGGACTCGGCGACGCGGGCGTAGTTGTCGAGGGTGGGCTGCGCGGGCAGCACCCCGTCGTACACGTTCTCGGTGCGGCCGCGGATCGAGGTGAGGAACTGCCAGGCGATCGGCCCGATCAGCACCGCGAGCATCAGGAGCAGCACGGCGTACCGGGCGGCCCGTCCGGCCAGGCGGCGGCCCCGGTGGCCCCGGTGGTCCCGGCGGGCCTGGTGGTCCCGGCGGCCCCGGCGGGCGGTGCGCGGCGGGGCGGCGGTCGCGTTCACGTCTCGTCCCCCTTCGCCAGGCGGCGGCCCAGCAGGCTGAAGCCGAGGGTGAGCAGGAACAGCAGGAGGGAGATGGCGGAGGCGTAGCCGGTCTCGCCGGCGAAGCCCAGTCCGACCTGCCGGATGAGGAAGGGCAGGGTGCGGGCCCCGCCGCCGGGGCCGCCGCTCTCGCCGCCGAGGATGTATATCTCGGTGAAGACGCGCAGTGCGGAGATCGCGGAGAGGGTGCCGACCAGCAGCATCATCGGCTTGACCTGCGGGATGGTGATGCTGAGGAAGCGGCGGACGGGGCCGGCGCCGTCCAGGGCTGCCGCCTCGTGGAGGGAGGCGGGCACGTTCCCGAGGGCTGCGAGGTAGAACACCATGTAGTAGCCGAGGCCCTTCCAGACGGTCACGATCATCGCGGAGACGAGCAGCATGGTGCTGTCGGTCAGGAACGGGACCGGCTCGGAGACGATCCGCAGCCGCCGGAAGACCGTGTTGACGAGCCCGTCGCTGCGCAGCACCCACTGCCACATCAGGCCGACGACCACGGCCGAGGCGATCACCGGCGTGTAGAAGGCGGAGCGGAAGAACCCGATGCCCGGGATCCTCGCCTGCACCAGGACGGCGAGGGCCAGCGGCAGCAGGACCAGGCACGGGACGACGACCAGCAGGTACAGCACGCTGTTGCCGGCGGCGGTCCAGAAGTCGGGGTCGGCCAGGGCGCGCCGGTAGTTGTCGAGGCCGACGAAGGTTCCGCCGCGCAGGATCCGGGCGTCGGTGAGGGACAGGATGACGGTGTTGGCGAACGGCCACAGGCTGAACAGCGCCACCGTCACCAGGCCGGGGGCGAGGAAGAGGTACGGGGTCCACCACCGTCGGTGGCCCGGCCCCGGCTCCGCCTCCATGGCCCGCAGGGCCGCCCTGCGTGCGCGGGTCACTTCCGGGCCGTGTCGGCGAGCAGCTTGTTGGCCTCCTCCTGGGCCCTGCGTACGGCCGTCGGGGCGTCCTGCTGGCCCGTGACGGCCTTCTGCACCTCGCGTACGACCGCGTCGCCGACCTGGTTGGTCCACTCGACCGGGGTGTTGGCGTCGAGTGCGGCGGACTTCAGCTGTTCGGCGCCGACCGCGCGGGCGACCGTGTCGGCGTCCCTGCCATCGCCGCGGTCGGAGAAGCGGGGGTCGGCGAGGCCCCGGGCGTTGGACGGGTAGATGGTCGCGTTCCTGGAGAACTCGACCTGGTTGGGGCCGTTGGTGACCCACTTGGCGAACTCGACGGCCGCGTCGAGGTGACGGGTGTCCTTCCTGATGCCGAGGGACTGGGCGTAGACGCCGATGTGGCTGAGCTTTCCGGTGACGGCTCCGGCGACCCGGGTCTGGGCGTAGACCTGCGGGGCGTTCTGCTTGATGTCCTTGACGAAGCCCGGGGAGCCGGGGCCGAAGACGAGTTTGCCGCTGCCGTAGAGCTGGTTGATGTCGTCGGCCTTGAGGAGGGACTCCTTGGGCATGGCGCCCTTGGCGTAGAGGGAGGTCATCCGCTCGACCCAGGCGACGGCCTGGAGGGTGTCGAAGACGAAGCGCTCCCGCCGGTCGTCGAGGAGGGGGATGCCCATCTTCTGCCAGTCCCCGGGGAGCCTGCCCTTGGGGTCGGCCATGAAGGCGGAGAACCGGCCGCCGGAGCGGGCGGCGATCTGCTCGGCGTAGTCGAAGAACTGCTCGACGCTGGTCGGCGGTGCGTCGGGATTCAGTCCGGCCTTGCGGAAGAGCTCCTCGTTGTAGGTGAGGATCTCCGGGGTGACGTACCAGGGGTACGCGAACACGCCGTCGCCCTTGCCGGGGAGCTTGAACTGCTCCCAGGCGCCGGGGACGTACTCCTTGGCGGCGTCGCCGTCGAGTGCGGCGACGTCGGCGAGCAGGCCGCGGTCGCCGAGGAGCTGGAAGGAGTCGGTGGAGAGGTTGACGACGTCGGGGAGGGCGCCGGCCTGGGCGTCGGCGACGAGTTTCTCGTTGTAGCCGTCGCCGGGGACGTCCTCCCACCTGACCTTCGCCGCGGGGTGCTTCCTCTCGAAGGCGTCGATGACGCCCTGGACGTACGCGGTGTACTTGGGCTTGAGCTGGAGCGTGCGGAACGTGATCTCGCCGGCCACCCTGCCGGTCCTCTGCGCCTCCTCCCCGTCCGCGGGGCCGCCGCTCAGGCCGCACGCGGAGGCGGCGAGGAGGGTGCCGGCCACGAGCATGGCGAGGGCTGTGCGGGGCAGGTGCACACGGTTCATCGTCGACTGCCTCCGGGGTAGTTCCGGCCTCGCTGCCGGATCGCGGGTGCCCACGCTGGGCCCGGCGGCGGCGCGCGTCAATGAGGCCCGGACGCGTGTGGCCGGTATTCCGCTCGTGCGCTTTGCCTCGCCCGCCGCAAAACCGCTTCAGCCGCCGGTGTGCGCTGTTCCGGGCCGGGGCGACCGGGCGGTGCAAGGAGGCCGAAAAGCTGTTCCGGGCGGCCGGCCCCACAGGACACACTCGTCCCATGACCGATCGTGACCACGGTGAACCCCGGCAGCCCGAAGTCCCCGCGCGTGCGCCCGGTTTCGGCCCGGCACCGGAGCCGTACTCGCCCGCCCCGGCCGGGGCCGGGCGGTCCCGGCGCGAGTCCGCCGTGATCGCCGGGGCGCTGGCGGCGGTCGTGCTGGCCGCCACCGGCTTCGCGTACGCCGTGTGGGGCGGCGGTGACGGCGGCGGGGCCGGGAAGTCCGCCGCCGCCAGCGGGACGCCGACGGCGAACCCCTCGGTGTCCGCGTCCGTGGACAAGGGCGACGGCAAGGGGACCGGCAACGGGCCGGACACCGTCGACCCCAACGCCGGGATCAAGCCGGGCGAGGCGCCGATCTGGCTGCGGGAGAACCGGACCGAGGTGGCGGGATCGGGGGCCAGGCAGTTCGGCCCGTGGCGCGTGGGCGACGTCGTGGTCCGGGCGATGGACAAGGAGGTCACCGCCTACGCGGTGGCCGACGGCCAGGAGAAGTGGAAGGTGGCACTCCAGACTCCGCTGTGCGGGGCGCCGCAGGCCCCGGCCGCGGGCGGGAAGCTGGTCCTCGGCGTCCGGGAGAGCGACAGCGCCACGGCCAAGTGCACCGCCCTCCAGCAGGTGGACCTCGCCGCGGGCAAGGCGGGCTGGAAGGTCCCGGTACCGCAGGAGAACCGGTACGACACCACGAACGAGTTCCAGATGGCCGTCTCCGGCGACACGGTGGCCGTCGCCCGCTCCGCCGTCATGAGCGCCTTCTCCGCCACCGACGGCCGGAAGCTCTTCGGGACGTCGAAGCCGAACGGCTGCTATCCGGTGGCCTTCGGCGGCGGGGCCAGGCTGATCGCCGTACGCAACTGCCCCGACCCGAAGGACCCGGCCGGGGGCCTGGCGATGGTCGAGGAGCTGGATCCGGCCACGGGCGGGTCCCGGTGGAGCCACCGGTACGAGAAGGGCTGGAACCTCGGCCGGATCCTGTCCTCGGAGCCGCTGGTCGTCGCCGCCTACCACTCCGGGAGGAAGGCCTGGAGCCTCACCGCGTTCACGGCGGACGGGAAGGTCCGCTCGCACGGCGAGCCGCCGTTCGGGATCGACCAGCGGTGCAACGGCTGGGGCGACGGCTCCGGCCGCCTGCACGAGTGCAATGCCGCCGTGGCCGACGCCGACACCCTCTACCTCGCCGGCGGCAAGGCGGCCGGGACCCTCGGCATCGACCTCACCGACGAGGTCGTCGCCGTCGATCTCGCCACCGGAAAGGAGAAGTGGCACGCCAAGGCCCCGAAGAACCGCAGGATCTGGCCGCTGGCGATCGAGGACGGCAAGGTCCTCGCCTACCTTGCGCCGGGCGAGGGCGAGGCCGGCGAGGCCGGCGCGGTCGCCGCGCTCGCCCCGGCCGACGGCGCCCTGACGGTGGTCCTGCAGAGCCCGGCGGCCGCCGCCGGCGCCCAAGGGGTGTTCTACTCCCACAACGTGCACGCCGCCTGGGCCGGCGGGCGGCTGTTCCTGCTCAACGGGACGGTGAAGAGCCCGGCGCGCGGGAACGTGACCCACGCGCTGCTCTCCTTCGGCAGGTAGGACCGGGAGTCCTGCCCGGGACTCCTGCATCCCCACTCCCGGGACTCCTACTTCATGGGGTAGTCGGCCTTCTCGGCGAGCTTGCCGTCCTTGAAGCAGAAGCGGTACACGGTCTCCTCGCCGACGGCGGTGTCGCCGCCCGCGATGTACCAGGAGCAGACGCTGTCGGCGGGCTGGGCCGGGCCGCCCTCCTTCAGGGCCTCCTTGAGGAACGAATCGCCCGAGGGCAGCTTCGCGCGGACGGCGTCCTCGGGGTCGCCGACCTTCACGGAGGCGTACACCTCGGGCTCGATCATGGTCTTGCCGGCGGCGTCGACCACCTTCCCGATGCCGAGTACCAGCGCCACGGCGATCGCGATGCCGACGACCAGCGCCACTCCGCAACCGATCAGACAACCCTTGCGCTGTGCCATGCCCGTTCCTCCGTGCGTGTTCTGTGCGTCGTGTTCCTGTGTGACACGCAGACCTTCGCAGGCAGGCGGGGGCGTGCGCTGTCCCCGAAAGTCGCAGGCCGGCGCAACGATGGTCGTCCGTAAGGCGGGTGACGCCCGGTGTACTACCCCGGCCCGGGGCCGGGTGTCAGGTCCGCCGGGTCGGTGTTCGCCCCGCACAGCACCACGGCGACGCGCTTGCCCAGCGGTTCCGGCGCGGTGCGCAGGGCGGCCAGGGCCGTTGCCGCGCCCGCCTCGACCACGATCCGGTGCTCCTCCCACAGGGCCCGCCGGGCCGCGGCGATCTCCGTGTCCGGGACCAGGACCGAGCGGACGTCGCCCTGCTGCGCGGCGGCCAGCGCGTCCGCCGAGACGCGGGTGGCGCCCAGCGAGTCGGCGGCCAGCGACTCCACGGGGACGTCGACGGGCCGGCCCGCCGCCAGCGCCGCGTTCAGGGCCCGGCAGTTCTCCGGTTCGGCGGCGACCACGCGGATGCCGTGTTCCCGGGCGGCGGTGGCGACACCGGCGAACAGCCCGCCACCGCCGACGGCGACGACCACGGTGTCCACCGCGGGCAGCCCGGCCCGGATGTCGTCGAGCAGGGTGCCCGCGCCCGCGGCGACGAGGGGGTGGTCGTAGGCGTGGCTGCCCAGGGCACCGGAGGACGCCGCGAACTCCTCGGCGGCGGCCTGCGCCTCGGCGAACCGGTCCCCGACGAGCCGCACCTCGGCCCCGTACCGGCGCAGCCGCTCCACCTTGATCCGGGGCGCGTTGACCGGCACGAACACGGTGGCGGGCACGGAGTGGGCACGGGCCGCCCAGGCGCAGGCCAGGCCCGCGTTGCCGCCGGAGGCGATGGTCACGCCGGCCTCGGGCAGGGCGCCGGCCTCGCGGTGGGCGGCGAGGAAGTTGTGTGCGCCCCGGGCCTTGAAGGAGCCGGTGTGCTGGAGGTGTTCCAGCACGTACCAGACGCCCTCGGCGGCGGGCACCACCGGGGCGGGGCGGACGGCTCCGGCGATCCGGTCGGCGGCGGCGCGCACGGCGGCGCGGTCGAGCTGGTGTTCCACGGTCGTTCTCCCCTTCGGGCTCGAGGATGGAGATGGCGTCAGGACGTGAGGGGCGGTCAGGCGCCGGGCCGCGCGGCCCGGATCAGCTGGCGCAGGGCGCCGTGGTAGACGTCGTGGCCGGTCAGGGCGGGCAGTACGTCGTTCAGCCCGGCCGACAGGACGGGGAACTCCCCCGGGTCCAGCGCCGCCAGGGCCGCCCGGGAGGCGGCGGTGGCCCCGGCGGGGTCGCGGTGGTCGACGAAGGCGGCGCAGCCCAGGGTGAGCAGGTACATGCGGCGGTAGACGGTCATCGCCTCGGCGGGGGTCATCCCGGCGGCCACGCTGTCGGCGAGCGCGGGCTCGACGAGCCGGGCCAGCAGCCGGCGGCCCAGCCACGGCCGGGCGCCGCGCAGCACGAGCAGTCCGGGGTGGGCGGTGAGCAGCCGGTAGAGGGCGGTGAAGCGGCGCTCGGTGGCCTCGGCCCAGTCGGTCCCGGCCGGGATCTCGGGCAGCTGTCCCGCGAGGTGCTCGGTGCACAGGTCGAGCAGGCCGGCGAGGTCGGTACAGCGGCGCTGGACGGTGGCGTGGGAGACGTCGAGCCGGTCGGCGAGGGCGCGGAAGCTGAGCGCGCCGTGCCCTTCCTCGTCGATGATCCGCAGGGCGGCGACCGCGATCGCCTCGGGTGTCGCCCGGTCCAGGGCCGCTGATCTCCTCGGCATGAGATACAGCGTATCAGCCGGTGTCACATACGCCGTATCTCCCCGATCGTGTGACGGCGGCTACGCCCATATTGCTGGTCATCACCGCACAACGAACGACTTGCGTTGACAGTGGGTAGTCGCACGGCTGCACTGGGCGCACCACAGCGCCGTCCAGCCTCCGCCCGCTCCCCACCGCAAGGAGTCTCCGTGCCGCCTCGCCTGTGTGCGTCGCTCCCCTGCCTGACCGCGGCCGCCCTGCTCGCCCTGTGCCTCGCCCCCGTCCCGGCGGCCGCCGAGCCGACCGCGACCTCGGACACCCCGCTCGCCCTCACCCCGCCCATGGGCTGGAACAACTGGGCGCACTACATGTGCGACATCGACGAGGCCAAGGTGGTCGCCAACGCCGACGCGCTCGTCTCCAGCGGCCTCGCGGCCAAGGGCTACGACACGGTGACCGTCGACGACTGCTGGATGGCCAAGAGCCGCGACGCGCAGGGCGCGCTGGTCGTCGACACGCAGAAGTTCCCGCACGGCATGGCCTGGCTGGGCGAGTACCTGCACGCCAAGGGCCTGAAGTTCGGCATCTACCAGGACGCCGGCTCCCTGACCTGCGAGAAGTACCCGGGCAGCGGCTCCCCCGAGGGCGGCGGCCCGGACCACTACGCGCAGGACGCACGGCAGTTCGCGTCCTGGAAGGTCGACTACGTCAAGATGGACGGCTGCAACCTGTGGGTGCCGCCGGGCAAGACCAAGGAGCAGGCCTACCGCGACGCGTACGCCGCCGTGGCGGAGGCGCTGCGGGCGAGCGGACGCAGCATGGTGCTCTCCGCCTCCGCGCCCGCCTACTTCCAGCAGGGCGAATGGGGCAGCCCCGACTGGCACAGGGTGCTCGGCTGGGTCGGCTCGACCGGCCAGCTGTGGCGCGAGGGCAAGGACATCAAGGTCTACAACCCGGCCGCGCCGGCGACCTCCCGCTGGAGCTCCGTCCTCGGCAACTACGGCTACAACCGCTGGCTCGGCCGGTACGCGGGCCCCGGCAACTGGAACGACCCCGACTTCCTGATCGCGGGCGCCCCGGGCCTCACCGACGCGGAGAGCCGCAGCCAGGTCGGGCTGTGGGCGATGATGGCGGCCCCCTTCATCCTGTCCTCCGACGTCTCCGCGCTCACGCCGGGCGGGCTCGCCGCCCTCGGCAACACCGGCCTGATCGCCCTGGACCAGGACCCGATGGGCCGCCAGGGCGCGGTGGTCTCCGCCAATGCCACCTTCGAGGTGCTGGCGCGGCCGCTGGCGAACGGCGACCGCGCCGTCGCCGTCCTCAACCGGTCCGGCAGCACCCGCGACATCTCGGTCCCGCTCGCCGACATCGGCCTGTACGACTGCACCGTCGACGCCGAGGACCTGTGGACCGGCAAGCACACCGAGGTCTCCGACTCCCTGACCGGGCGGCTCGCCGCGCACGACACGGCGGTGTGGCGGCTCACCCCCCGCGCCGGGTGCGGCGAGGCCGTGCCCACCGGGCAGATCACCGGTGACGGCGTGAAGTGCATGGACGGCGCCGACACCGCCGGCGCCGGCGCGGTCGTCCTGTCCGCGTGCACCGCGGCCTCCGACCAGCGGTGGGTCCTCGGCGAGGCGGACAGCCTGCGGCTGGACGGCACGTGCCTGACGGCGAGCGGGGGCGAGCTGGTGGAACTGGCCCGCTGCGTACCGTGGAAGGAACGGCAGAGCTGGACCCATCTGCGGGGCGGGAACCTGGTCGAGAAGGTGAGCGGGCTGTGCCTGACCGCACCCCCCGCGCCCGCGACGGCGGACGCCCCGGCCGAGCGGCTGCGGCTGGCCGAGTGCGGCGACCACCGCGTGGACCAGGCCTGGTCCCTGCCGGTCTGACGGGCATCCGCATGACGAACCTCCGCACCGCGGGCCGGCGCCGCCGGGCGGCCCGGTCCCTGCGCCCCGCCGCCCTCGCCGCCCTGCTGACCCTGCTGTGCGCGGGCCCGCCCGCGCTCGCCGGCGTACGGGCCCACTCCCCGACGGCGGTGCCGGGCGCGCCGGGCTCCCCGGGAACGCCGGGTGCGCCGGGTGCGCCGGGTGCGCCGGGTGCGCCGGGTGCGCCCGGCGGGGTCAGGCCGCCCGGTGCGGCCGCCTTCGACGCCGGCCCGGCGCGGGCCGCGCTGAGGCGGCTGCTGCCGCGCCATGCCGACCAGTTCACGCTCGTACCGGACGCGGCCGCCGGGGCCGACACCTTCACCGTGTCCGGGCAGGCGGGGGCGATCACGGTCCGCGGATCGACCGGCGCCACCCTGCTGACCGGCGTCGGCTGGTACCTCCAGCACGTCGCCGGCGTCGACATCGGCTGGCCCGGCGACAGCATCGGGATGCTGCCCGCGCGCCTGCCCGCGGTGCCGGCCCCGGTCACCCGCAGCGCGCTGGTCCCCCACCGGTACGCCCTCAACGACACCGACGACGGCTACTCGGGCCCGTACCGCTCCTTCGAGCAGCACCAGCGGCAGATCGACCTGCTGGCCCTGCACGGCATCAACGAGGTGTTCGTGCAGGTCGGCGCCGAATACCCGTACTACCGGGCGCTCCAGGGCTTCGGCTACTCCGCCGCGGAGCTGCAGGCGTGGATCCCCGCGCCCGGCCACCAGAGCTGGTGGCTGCTCCAGAACCTGAGCGGGTTCGGCGGCCCGGTCTCCGAGCGGCTGATGCGCGAGCGCGCCGAACTCGGCGGCCGGATCGCGGAACAGCTGCGCGGACTCGGCATGACCCCGGTCCTGCCCGGCTACTTCGGCACCGTTCCCCCCGGCTTCGCCGACCGCAACCCGGGCGCGGTGACGGTGCCGCAGGGCGACTGGGCGGGTTTCGAGCGGCCCGACTGGCTGGACCCGTCCTCGGCCGCGTTCCCGAAGGTGGCGGCGGCGTACTACGCGGAGCAGCGCGCCGTGTTCGGGGACAGCACCATGTACCGGATGAGCCCGCTCCACGAGGGCGGGGCGGAGGGCGCGGTCGACGTGAAGGCGGCGGCCGGAGCCGTCCAGTCGGCCCTGCACGCCGCCCACCCGGGGGCGCTGTGGGCGGTGCTGGGCTGGCAGGACAGCCCCCGCGGGGAGCTGCTGGCCGGGGTGGACACCTCGAAGGTGCTGATCCTCGACGGGCTGTCGGACCGGTACAACCGGCTGGACCGGGAGACCCGCTGGGGCGGGGTGCCGTACGCGCTGGGCACGATCTACAACTTCGGCGGGCACACCACCGTCGGAGCCAACACCTCCGTGTGGATCGACCGGTTCGGCGCCTGGCGGGCCAAGGGCAACAGCGCGCTGAGCGGCATCGCCTACCTGCCGGAGGCCACCGGGACCAATCCGGCCGCCTTCGACCTGTTCACCGATCTGGCGTGGGAGCCGGGGCCGATCGACCAGAAGGCGTGGTTCGCCGGGTTCGCGGCGCGCCGGTACGGGCGGCCCGACGCGGAGGCGGCGGCCGCCTGGGAGGAACTGCGCACGGGCCCGTACAGCACCTCGTCGGGGCTGTGGTCGGAGTCGCAGGACAGCCTGTTCGCCGCCCGGCCGAGCCTGACCGCGGTGGGCGCCGCGTACTGGAGCCCCCGGTCGATGCGCTACCCGGCCGATTCCGTACGCCGGGCCCTGGACCACCTCCTCAGGGTGGACCCGCTGCTGCGCGGCTCCAGCGCCTACCGCTTCGACCTGGTGGACACCGCGCGGCAGGCGCTGGCCAACCACTCGCGGGTGCTGCTGCCGAGGATCCGGGCGGCGTACGAGGCGAAGGACCTGGCGCAGTTCCGGGCGCTGACCACGGCATGGCAGGACGCGGAGCGGCGGTTGGACGCCCTGACCGGCTCCGATCCGAACTTCCTGCTGGGCGACTGGCTGGCCCCGGCCCGCGCCGCGGGCGCCGACCCGGCGGAGCAGGACCGGTACGAGTACGACGCCCGGTCGATCCTGAGCGTGTGGGGCGCGCGCAGCACCAGCGAGGGCGGCTTCCTCCACGACTATGCGAACCGGGAGTGGAGCGGCCTGGTCAGGGAGCTGTACGCGCCGCGCTGGGCGGCGTACTTCAAGGCGCTGGACGAGGCGCTGGTCAGGGGGACCGCGCCGGCGGAGATCGACTGGCACGCCTTCGAGGAGGCGTGGGCCCGCCGGACCACCCGGCATCCGGGCGGCGCGAACGGCCCGAGCGGGGACCCGCACACGCTGGCCACGGCCGTGGCGGAGCTCCTGAAGGCGACCGGGTAGGCCGACCGAGTGGGCCGGGGCCCGGGGGGCGGGCGGCACGCTGCCGCCCGCTGCCCGGCCTCTCTGCTGTCGGCTGTCGGCTCGCGCCGTGTACACGATCCGATGGGTGGATGATCGGACCGCGCAGGAGGGTCACCCCTTCGGGGGAATCTCGGTACCCCTGCGGGGGAGAACCCCGCCCGCGGGCCGCCGCTCGGGGCGGGCGGTCGTTTCACTGGCCCCCGGAAGCGAACGGGGCGGCCGCCGAATCGATACGGCAGCCGCCCCTGCCGATGCCGTGACGGCCCGACGCGAGCAGGAGTGCACCGAGCATGTCCCAGACCGGACACGAGCGGCCCGGCCGGCCCGGGCAGGACGTCCCCGCGCAAGGGGCGGCAACCGCCGGGAGCCCGGAGACCCCCGCCGGCCGGTCCGCGTCGGTGCCCTGGCCCGCCGAACCGGGTGAGCGCCTCACCGACGGGGTGGTGGAGCTGCGCAAGCGCGGCGGGCCGGCGGCGCACCAACCCGGCGGGGAGGCGGCCCACCACCTGGACGCGGTGGCCCGGCAGGCTGCCGAGCGCGTCGCCGCCGAAGGCCGCCCGCGGGGCTGACCGCGGCCCCGCGAGCCGACCGGGAGCCGAAACCCGCGGCCGTAGCCCGGGGCCGAAACCCGGGGCCGACCCGCGGCGGACCCGCGGCGGACCCGGCGGGCCGGCCTCGTACCCGCCCCCGGCCTGTCCGGCAGCCGTGCACGACCCCGCGGCGCCACGTCACACTGGACCCGGTGGGCGGGGCCGGACCGGCGGACGGTGGGTGCGCATGACCTCTGAGAAGACGGAGCCCCCACGGAAGACGGAGCCCCCACGCCCGCGCCGCACCCTGGCCGGCGCCGCCTGCGGCCTGGCCGCGACCTGCGCGGGCCTGGCCGTGGCCCAGCTGGCCGCCGCCTGGGTCCGGCCCGATGCCGCACCCGTGACCGCGGTCGGCGGGGCCGTGGTCGACCGGACGCCCGTCGGGCTCAGGGAATGGGCGGTGGCGCAGTTCGGTACCGCCAACAAGCTGGTCCTGACCCTCGGCATCATCGCCGTACTGGGCCTGCTCGCCGCCGCGGCCGGGATCCTCGCCGTACGCCGCCCGCCGGCCGGGATGGCCGTGGTTGGCGCGGTCGGGCTGCTCGGGGCGCTGGCCGCGGTCAGCCGCCCCCAGGCGGCCTGGCAGGACGCGCTGCCGTCGGCGGCCGGCACCCTCACCACGGCCGGCGTGCTGTACCTGCTGGTCCGTGCGCTGCGCACGCCCCGCCCGGCGGGTGCGCCGCCGGGCGGCGCCTGGGCGATGGACCGGCGCGGCTTCGGCAGGCTCGTCGCCGGCACGCTCGTCGCGGCGGCCGGGATCGGCTACGCGGGGCGGCGGCTCGGGGCCCACGGCTCGGCCGGGGCCGGCGCCTCCCGGGCCGGGTTCGTTCTGCCCCCGCCGGACGTGCCCGCCGCGCCCGTCCCGGCCGGCGCGGACCTGCCGGTGGCCGGTATCTCCCCGTTCCTCACGCCGAACCGGGACTTCTACCGGGTGGACACCGCCCTGGTGGTCCCGCGGGTGGACGCCGGCACCTGGCGCCTGCGCATCCACGGCGAGGGCGTCACCCGCCCCCTCGAACTGGACCTGCCCGCGCTGCTGTCCCGCCCGCTGGTCGAGCACGACATCACGCTGACCTGCGTGTCGAACCCGGTCGGCGGCCCGTACGCGGGCAACGCCCGCTGGCTCGGCGTGCGCCTGGCCGACCTGCTGCGCGAGGCGGGGGTACGGCCGCCCTCGCAGGGAGGTCCGGCCGACCAGCTGGTGGCCCGCTCGGTGGACGGGATGACCATCGGCACGCCCGTCGAGACCGTCATGGACGGCCGGGAGGCGCTGCTGGCCGTCGGGATGAACGGCGAGCCGCTGCCCTTCGCGCACGGCTTCCCCGTACGGATGGTCGTACCGGGCCTGTACGGGTACGTCTCGGCGTGCAAGTGGCTGCGCGAACTCCGGCTGACCACGTTCGCGGCGTACGACGCCTACTGGGTGCGCAGGTCGTGGGCGCAGCAGGCGCCGGTCAAGACGCAGTCCCGCATCGACACGCCGCGGGCCGGCGCCGCACCCCCGGCGGGCCGGGTGGCGGTCGGCGGGGTGGCGTGGGCACAGCACCGGGGGATCGCCCGGGTGGAGGTACGCGTCGACGGGGGCCCGTGGCACGAGGCCCGGCTCGCCGACGCGGACGGCGTCGACACCTGGCGGCTGTGGACGTGGCCGTGGGAGGCGACGCCGGGGCGGCACACCCTCCAGGTCCGGGCCACCGACGGGACGGGCGCGGTGCAGACCGAGCGGAGCACGCCGACCGTTCCCGACGGCGCGACCGGACTGCACACCGTGACGGTGCAGGTTCGGCCGGGCCCGGCCGCGCGGGAGCGCTGACGGCCTGCCCGGATTCCCGCCGTCCCACCGCCGGCCGCTGACCGGTGACCGCCGGACGGCGGACGCCGCCCGGGATTCGGACGCCGCGACTCCGGCCGGCGGCTCCGGCTAGTGGGGCGGCGCCCCGCGCAGGTGACGCACGAGCTGTTGGAGGGCGGGGCGCTCAGGTCCCGGCGCGCCTCGCGCAACTGGCACATCATGGTCTTCAGCCCGTACCGGGTCACCAGCTCGTCGGCCGGCCCCGGCAGGGCCTCCAGGGCCGGCTCCTCCCCGGGACCGTAGCCCAGGGTGGGGGTGACGTCCTCCTCCACGCCCTCCGAGGTCCGGATCACGCGCAGGGTGGCAATGGCAGGCCGGTCCGGGGTGCCGACGGCCACCGTCCAGGTGGACCGGGGTGCGCGCTCGTACGCCAGCTCGGTCAGCTGCCGCCGCGACCAGGGTTCCGGAGAATTCCGGGCGCCGGACCTCCTCCAGCAGCGGCACCAGATCGTCGAGCAACACCGCGATGTCGCAGCGGTACGTCAGCCGGCCCGGCACCTGGTTCCACGCGAAGACGGCGTCCTCCGCTAGCAATGCGCCCCGGGTTGGGCATCTACCCAAGTGCGGCGCCGGTGAGGTCCGGTCCCCGCCCGTCGATGATGTCGGGAGCCTTGAGTCCGTAGCCCTCGGCCCGTCCGTAGTACGTCGGCTCACCGGGCTCCGCCGCGACTCCGAGCAACTGGTCGAGCTCCTGCAGGGCCGAGGCGAGCCGCGGCGCGTTGTTGGCGTGGATGGCCGGCTGCGGCTCGCCCCGGAAATCACACTGACCCCAGACGTCGTGGTATATGGACAGTTCGATCCAGAGGTCCGTCTCGTCCGGTGCCACCATGAGTTCCACCAGACGGTATTCCCTGTGCCGTTCTCCGTCCGCGTCGAACCAGGTGCCCGATCCCAGCACGAGGATTCCGCCGATCTCTGCCTGCGGATGACCGGTCGGCCGACAGGCGCGGAGCGCATCGGGCAGTGCCGGATCGTCGAGCGAACGCGTGACGAGGTTCAGGCGGCTGTGGACACCGAGGCCGCCCTTGCCGGTCTGGAACCAGGCCCACTCGAGTGAGGACGGCACCAGCAAGGCGTGCTTCTCCAGCACCGCACTCATGCGCGCCGCGGTCATGAGCGCGAACTCCAGACCGGGCTCCTCGACGTCCTCCAGGTTCCAGGACCACGAGCCGCTCTCTTTGGGCGCGCGCATCAGCATGGTCAGAAAACTCCTTAAGGTTTGGCGGCATTGGTCGGAAAGATGGTGACGGACCCGTCATCGAACTTGAGTGCCCGCTCACGTGGCGGCGTCCTTCTTACCGGCGATCTGAGCTCGGACGATGCCGTTTACGGCGGTCTTGACCCCGTCGGCACCCGCCACGCCGGGCCGTGATCCGCGTCCATCGCCGAACGCAGCAGCGCGGTGATCGGGCGGGCCTCGACGGCTGCACCGCCCCCAGCGCCGCTTCTCGCCGCGGCACTGCCCGAGACACCGTCGATCTGGAAGTCGGCTCGAACACCCACGGCCGCACTGCCGTTGCGTGTCTATCAACTCACCTTTCAGCTAGCAAAGTTGTTGCCCCGTTGGCGCCGGCCTTTTGTGCATGACTCTCCGCGTCTCACGACAATCGGAGCCGGGCCGGGTGAGCAACGTGCCGTGTGGGGCCAGCGGCCGCAGTGACCTCCTGTCACACGGCGCGGCGTCCGGTCGGGCGGACGGGCAGGGCTTCGACGCTGTTGCCGATGAAGCTGCGCTGGCGGGGCAGGTCTGCCTCGGGGACGGCGAGGTCGAGGTCGGGGAAGCGGGTGAACAGCCGCTCCAGGGCGATCACTGCCTCCAGCCGGGCGAGCGGGGCGCCCACGCAGTAGTGCACGCCGTGCCCGAAGGAGAGGTGGCGGGCTGCGCCGGGGCGGGTGAGGTCGAAGCGGTCGGCGTCCGGTCCGTGAATGGCCTCGTCGCGGCCCGCCGCCGTGTAGCCGGCGAGGACCGGGGTGCCCTGCGGGATCGCGTGTCCGCCGAGGTCCAGGTCGCGGGTCGGGTAGCGGAACGGGAACCAGCTGACCGGGCCGTCCCAGCGCAGTGTCTCGTCCACCACGTCCGACCAGCTCGCCTTGCCGTCGAGCACCAGCGCGAGCTGGTCCCGGTGGGTGCACAGTGCGCGGACGGCGTTGCTGATCAGGTTGAGGGTGGTCTCGTGCCCGGCGACCAGCATCAGGCGCATGGTGCCGATGAGTTCGGCCTCGCTGAGCCGGTCACCGTCCTTGCCGTCGCCGTCGCCGTCGCCGCGGGCCGCTATCAGGGCGCTGGTCAGGTCGTCGCCGGGGTCGGCCCGGCGGGCTGCCGCGATGGCGCCCATCAGTTCGATCAGCTCGCGTGCGGCGGCCGTCTTCTCGGCGGGGCTGGCGCCGGTGTCGATGATCACCGTGTAGGAGAGGTGGTGCAGCCGCTCGCGGTGCTCGGGGTCCACGCCGAGGAGTTCGCAGATCACGCTCATCGGCAGCGGGAGCGCGAGGTGGGTGCGCAGGTCGGCGACGCCGTCCGGGTCGGCGGCGGCCGCCCGGTCGAGGTCGTCCAGCAGTCCGGCGGTCAGCTCCTCGATGCGCGGGCGCAGCCGTTCCACCTGGCGGGCGGTGAAGGCGTTGCCGACGAGGGAGCGCAGCCGGCGGTGGTCGGCCCCGTCGGCGGTGTGCATGCCCTGCGCGTTGGCGAAGACCCGCAGCGGCCAGTCCGGCGGGATGGTGCCGTCGGTCAGGGCCGGGCAGTGCCGGGAGTCCTTGGCCACGTCGGGGTGGGCGAGGAACTCCTTGAGCGCGTCGTGGCCGAGGACGACCGCGCCGGGGACCCCGCCGGGCAGGACCACGTCCGCGACGGGTCCCCGGGCGCGCAGGGAGGCGTTGAGGGCGTGCGGGCAGCCGCCGGAGGGGTCGATGGCGTACGGGGACGCGGGCTCGGCCCCCGGCGTGGGCGTGGCGGTGCGGGCCGGTGTGTGGGGTGACAAGCGGGCTCTCCCGATCGTATGGATGGTCCTCGGCCAACAGTGCGATGCGGAGGGCGGGTTGGACAAGTGCGGGTTACCGGGTCGTGGTCGCTCCGCCGGCCGGCCGGGCCAGGTGCAGCCGGGTGTGGAACCAGCCCGCGGCCTCCTTCCCGGCCGGGTCCTCGCCGAGGGCGGTGACGGCCTCCACCGCGCGCCGCTGCTCCTCGGGGTCCGTGAAGCGCCGCTGCGGGTTGGTGTCGTCGGCCCGTTCGACGGTGAGCCCGTACGACTCCAGGCAGCCGGCGATCGCCTGGTAGTCATGTGTGCGCAGGACGAACGCGGCCACCGGCACCGGCCGTCCGACGGCGGTGAGGAGCCGGCCGAAGGTGCGCTCGGTGAGGAAGCTGGTGCCTCCGGTGACGGTGATCAGGCCGACTCCGGCGGCCGCGCGCCGCAGCCGCTCCCCCGGTTCGGCGGTCTCCAGGTCCACGGCGTGGCCCTCGTCGAGGAGTCCGGCCGCGACCGCGTACTCCACCGCGGGCTCCGAGGCGTCGATGCCGATGGCCGGGACGGCGTCGGGGCGGCGCCGGGCGGCGTAGAAGTCGCGGTCCCGGGCGATGAGTGCGGCGGTGTCGAGACGGGCCGCCGCCGGCGCGGTGTAGTGCGCGTACAGCTCGTCCAGCGTCACGTCGTGGTTGACGAGCGCGGAGTTGATCCCGTACGAGCAGCACAGGTCCAGCATCGCGGGCCGGGCGGGCCCGAGTTCGGCGGCGAGGGCGCGGAAGACCGGCTGGGCGTGGGCGGGGGTCTGGTAGGCGTACGGTCCGAGGCGGGTGAAGTACCCGCGGGGGTCGGGGAGTGTGTAGACCTCGTCGAAGCTGGTCATGCCGGTCGGGCTCATCGGGCGTGGTTCTCCTCGGAGGGCGGGGGCCGGTCGGTGTGGTGGGGGCGTCGCGGGTTCGGTCGTATTGGGGCGCGGGCGCCGCCGAAAGGGGCCGGTCCGGCCACCGTGCGGGGTCCGCAACGGCGGCCGGGGACACGCCCGGGCGCCGCCCGCGGCACGGCCCGCGGCACGGCCGGGCGGCATAGGGTCGGACGATGACGCAGACACGGCGGACTCTCGAAGGCAAGGTCGCTCTGGTGGCGGGGGCGACGCGGGGCGCGGGCCGGGGCATCGCGGTCCAGCTGGGAGCGCAGGGCGCGACAGTGTACGCGAGCGGGCGCAGCACGCGCGGCCGCCGTTCGGAGTACGACCGGCCGGAGACCGTCGAGGAGACCGCGGAACTGGTCACGGCGGCGGGCGGGCACGGAATCGCGGTGTGCGCGGATCACCTGGTGGCGGAGCAGGTCGAGGCGCTGGTCGGGCGGATCGGTGCCGAGCAGGGGCGCCTCGACGTGCTGGTGAACGACATCTGGGGCGGGGAGCGGCTGTTCGAGTGGGACAGCACGGTGTGGGAGCACGACCTCGACAAGGGGCTGCGGCTGCTCCGGCTCGCCGTGGACACCCACGCGATCACCAGCCATTTCGCGCTTCCGCTGCTGCTGCGGGAGCCGGGCGGGCTGGTGGTGGAGATGACGGACGGCACCGCCGACTACAACGCCGGCCGCTACCGGGTGTCGTTCTTCTACGACATCGCCAAGGCGGCCGTACTGCGCATGGCGTTCGCGCTCGGGCACGAGCTGGGGCCGCGGGGGGCGACGGCGGTGGCCCTGACGCCGGGATGGCTGCGTTCGGAGATGATGCTGGACGCCTTCGGGGTGACGGAGGCGAACTGGCGCGACGCGCTGGAGAAGGTCCCGCACTTCGCGATCTCCGAGACCCCGTCGTACGTCGGCCGGGCGGTGGCGGCGCTGGCCGCTGACCCGGAGGCGGCCCGCTGGAACGGGCAGTCGCTGTCGAGCGGGCAGCTCGCCCGGGAGTACGGCTTCACCGACCTCGACGGGAGCCGGCCGGACGCCTGGCGGTACCTGGTCGAGGTCCAGGACCCGGGCCGCCCGGCCGACACCACCGGCTACCGGTGAGCCGGCGGTTCGGGCAGCTCCAGTTCGCGGCCGGGGCCGAGGGGGGCGAAGAACCGGGCCACGTCCTCGTCGGTGACGTCGCTCAGCGCCGGCGGCGACCAGCGCGGCGTGCGGTCCTTGTCGACGACCTGGGCCCGGATGCCCTCGACCATGTCGGGTGAGCGCAGCGCGTTGCAGGAGATCCGGTACTCCTGGGCGAGGACCCGCTCCAGGGTGCCCAGGCCGCGGGCCCGGCGGACGGCGGCGTGGGTGACCTTGAGGGCGGTCGGGGACTTGGCCAGGATCGTCTCGGCGGTCTCCTTGGCGGCGGGGTCGCCCTCGGCGAGGAGCCGCTCGACGATCTCCTCGACGGTGTCGGCGGCGTAGCAGCGGTCGATCCAGTCCCGGCGGCCGGCCAGCTCGCCGGGTTCGGGGGCGGCGGAAAACTGCGGGAGCACCTCGCGGGCGGGCGCGTCGGCGAGGGCGGCGGTCAGCTCCGGGAGCCGGGCGGCGGGGACGAAGTGGTCGGCGAGGCCGCACAGGATCGCGTCGGCGGCGCCCACGGCGGCGCCGGTGAGCGCGAGGTGGGTGCCGAGCAGGCCGGGGGCCCGGCCGAGGAGGTGGGTGCCGCCGATGTCCGGGACGAATCCGATGCCGGTCTCGGGCATGGCGACGCGGGAGCGTTCGGTGACGACGCGGACGCTGCCGTGGGCGGAGACGCCGACGCCGCCGCCCATCACGATGCCGTCCATGAGGGCCACGTACGGCTTGGGGTAGTGGGCGATCAGGGCGTTGAGCCGGTACTCGTCGCGCCAGAAGCCGGCGGAGGCCGAGGTGCCGGCCCTGGCGTCGTCGTGGATGGCGCGGATGTCCCCGCCGGCGCACAGGCCGCGCTCGCCGGCGCCGCGGATGAGGACCTGGGCGACGGCGGGGTCCTGCTCCCAGGCGCGCAGGGTCTCCTCGATCCGCAGCACCATGGGGTGGGTGAGGGCGTTGAGGGCCCGGGGGCGGTTGAGGGTGATCGCCCCCGTTCGCCCTTCGGAGTGGAACAGGACGGGGTGGTCTGCGGCGGCTTCGGTCTTCACGGCAGCCAGTATGTGCGACGAGCTGCACCGGCACTTCAACGAGGAGCTCCGCCCGATGGGCGCCTTCCTCAGCGGGCGGGTCGTCCACGAGCTCATGGCCGACTCAGCCCGCCGAGGGGCCGGTACCAGCGACGCAGTTCCGCTCCGGGCAGTGCCGAATTCCGTGCGGGCCGGGATTCCTCGATATTCGTACACGAGTTCTCATTTGAATTGCCACGTCCCGGCGCCGACCCCGCCGCCTCAGGTGTACGCACAAGTGTTCGAAATGACCTTGCCGCGCATCGGCAAGGTCCGGACCATCCGCGGGATCAACGCCGCCCCGGACGGCCGGGCAGGGAAGCAATCCGGGCAACTTCCGGCCGGTTACCGGAATTTGGCCGGACACGATCCCTGACGTGCCATCAAATGGCCGGAATTGTAGCCGTTTCTGCTGTGGCTATGCTCATGCCTTGAGTGACTGATGACTTTTATCGATCACTTTTGGGCAGAGTGGGGCGGCCGAGAAACACCCCCACAGGACCGCAGCAGGACCGGAGAACCGATGGACAGCAACCTCGTCATCCAGACCCCCAGGGGTGGCAAGGCGTTCGACGAGAGCCAAGTGCCGCTCTACTACACCCGCAAGACGGCGGACATCCTCCACAAGTACGGGCCCGGCCCCCGAGTCCACTTCCACATGGGCATGTTCGGCCCCGGCGCCACCCCCAACACCACGGTCTCCCAGCGCGTGCTCAAGCGCCGCATCGTGGAGTCGCAGGAGGCCATAGTCGAGCACGCCGCCCGCTCGTGGGGCGCGTACGCCAACCCGCCCGGCCGGCTCCTCGACATCGGCTGCGGGGTCGGCGGAGGCTCCCTCTACTGGGCGCAGGAGCACGGCGCGCACGTCACCGGCCTGACCGTCGCGGCCGACCACGTCCCCGTGATCCAGGACTTCGCCCGCCAGGCCGGGGTGGCCGACCGGGTCACCCCGCTCCTCGCCGACGTGCACCACTACACCGCCGGCCGCGAGTACGACGCCGCGTACGCCAACGAGAGCTCCGGCTACATGGACCGCGAGCGGCTCTTCCAGGTGGTGGCGGGCTGTCTGAAGCCGGGCGGCTGGTTCGGCATCCAGGAGCACTTCATCTGCCGGCCCGAGTGGACCGAGTTCATCGACGGCTACTACAAGACCCGTCTGGGCACGCTCACCGAGTACCTCTGCGCCGCCGAGGCGGCCGGGTTCGAGCTGGAGCAGGACGAGGACGTCACCGACCGGGTGGCCGAGTTCTGGGTGCAGTCCATGGCCTGGAACACCGCCGAGCTGGACGGCATCGAGCTCCACGGCGCCCGCTCGGCCTGGTCGCGCGAGCGCCTGCAGGAGTCCGCGATCACGCACGGAAAACTGTTCCGCATCTGGCGCGACCACGCGCTGGAGACCCGGCTGCTGCTCTTCCGCCTGACCGGGGGGAACTGACTCCGTGCCCCCCTCGTACGCGGAGGACTCCGCCCCCTCCCGCATCGGCTGGCAACTGCCGCCGCTCTACTGCCCTTTCGAACAGGGCCTGATCCATCCGAAGGCCGCCGAACTGGAAGAGCGCGCCGTGGCGTGGCTCGACGGGCACCACCTGTACGCCGACGACACCGAACGCGCCTGGGGCCTCGCCACGCGCAGCGCGGAGTTCACCGCCCGGATCATCCCGTACGGCGACGTGGAGACGATGCTGCTGTTCGCCCAGTGGAACTACTGGGCCTTCGCCATCGACGACTGGCAGGACTCCGGCTCCGATTCCGGGCTGTCCCGCACGGCCGTCGTGGCCGACCACGGCGCGCGGCTCGTACGGTCCGTGAAGGCCCCGGGGTCCGGCCTCCTGGCCCCCGGGCCGTTCACGGCGGCCCTGGAGGATCTGGCCGTCCGCACCCACGAAATGCTCACCCCGGCCCAGCTGAACCGTTTCGTCCAGGGAATCCAGGACTGGGTGTTCGGCTCGGCCTGGCAGACCGGATACGAGGAGCGGGGCCTCATGCCCTCGCTGAACGAATTCGCCGCGATGCGGATGGCGGTGAACGGCACCCGTTTCACCCTCACGTGGTGCGATGCCGCCAACGGGATCGAACTGCCGCCGGCGGTCCTGTACTCGGCACCGGTCCAGGCCCTGACCGACGCGGCCGGCTTCATCGTCGGATGTGACAACGACTTCTTCTCGTACAACAAGGACGACCACCAGGAGTCCCTGGAGGAGAACCTGGTCAACGTCCTGGCACAGGAGCGCGGTTGCCCGCCGGCGCAGGCGCTGGCGGAGGCGGTGGCCCTCAGGGACCGCGTGGTCGGGCTGTTCACCAGGCTCCGCGACCATGTGGCGTGCGGCGCCGACGCGGAGCTCCTGCGGTACCTGCGGTCGCTGGAGCACTGGATCGCCGGCGATGCCGAATACCACAACCGGGCGCCCCGGTACACGAGCCCCCGCAACCGGAACGTCCTCCCGGTCGAAGGGGCTTCGTACGACGTCGTGTACAGCGACGCGCCCTCGGACCCGAGCGTCGAGCCGCTGCCGGTACCGACTCTCGCCGGGTGGTGGCAGCAGCTCGACGGGTGACCCCGGACGGAGCGGCTCACGCCCGCCGGGTCAGCCGGGCCCACCAGGAGGCCCGGCTGGCCGGCCGCTCCGCCGCCGCGGGTGCGGCCATGCGCACGGGCGCCGGAGCGGGTACGCGTGCGGGTACCGGGTTGGAGCCGGTGACCGTGGCCCCGTGCGGGGAGAAGGCGACGGGCAGCTCGATCAGGTGGCGCGACATCAGCGAGGACTTCCACTGCAACTCGCCCTGCGACACTGCCAGTTCCAGGTCGGGCAGGCGCGCGAGGAGGGTGTCGATCCCGGTGTCGGCAATGGCGCGGCCGATGTCCTGTCCCGGGCACTCGTGCGGCCCGCTGCTGAAGGCCAGGTGCGAGCGGTTGCCGTGGACGGGCACCGTGAGGTCGGGGCGGATATCGGGGTCCACGTTGCCGGGGCCCAGGCCCAGCAGCAGCATGTCCCCGGCCTTGATCGGCGTTCCGCCGAGCTCGGTGTCCCCGGTGGCCCAGCGTCCCAGGATCGTCATGAAGGGCGGGTCGTCCCAGAGGACCTGCTCCAGGGCGTCCGGCAGGGTCATGTGGCCGCCGGACAGGTTCGCCCGGAAGCGGCGGTCGGTCAGGACCACGCGCAGCGTGTTCGCGATCAGGTTGGCCGTCGACTCGAAGGCGGCGATCAGTACGAGCCGCAGGTGCTCGACGATCTCCTCGTCGGTGAGGTGCGTGCGGTGCTCCAGCAGCCAGGAGGTGAAGTCCCGGCCGGGGACGACCCGTTTGCGGTCGACCAGCTGCTCGAGGGTCTCGGTGACGTACTTGTTGCTCGCGACGGCGGTCTCAGTGCCCTTGATCATGTCACGGGCGGCCTCCACGAGGCGCGGACCGTAGGACTCGGGCATGCCGACGAGCTGCGTCATCACCAGCATCGGCAGCGGTTCGGCGAAGTCCGAGACGAGGTCGGCCCGGCCCGTCTGCACGAACCCGTCGACCAGCTGGTTGGCGAAGCGCGTCACGTAGCGGCGGATGCCGCGCCGGTCGAAGCGCTCCAGCGAGTCGGTGACCGCGCCGCGCAGCCGCTCGTGCTCGGGCCCTTCGACCAGGTGGCACACCGGCTGCCAGGCGGTCATCGGGGTCAGCGGGTGCTCCGGCGGGACCTTGCCGTCCTGCATGTCCCGCCAGCGGCGCGGGTCGCGGGAGAAGCGGGAGGGGGTGCGGGCCACGTCGAGGTTCTCGCGGTGGCCGAGGACGAGCCAGGCGGGCAGGTCGCCCTGGACCAGCACCGGGGCGACGGAGCCGTACTCGGCGCGCAGCTTCTCGTACAGGGCCGTCGGGTCGGCTTCCGCCTCGGGGCCGTAGAGCCGGTGCGCCGGGCAGCCCGGCGGCGGGGCGGCGGGGTCGGACGACGAGGGGGTGCTCACAAGGCCTCCGGGGTCACGGCGAGGGAGTGCAGGTAGCGCATGAGCGTCATCAGGACGTCACGGCTGGAGTCGCGGCGCCGGGCGTCGCAGACGACGAGCGGTACGGAATCGGGCAGGTCGAGGGCGGCGCGCACGTCCTGGAGGGGGTGCTCGGGCGCGTCGGGGAAGGAGTTGACGGCGACGACGAACGGCACGCCGCGCTCCTCGAGCCGGCCGATCACGTCGAAGCTGACCTCCAGCCGGCGGGTGTCGACGAGGACCACCGCGCCGAGAGCGCCCTCGAACAGGCCCCGCCACAGGAACCAGAAGCGCTCCTGGCCGGGGGTGCCGAACAGGTAGAGCACCAGCTCCTCGTTGATGCTGATGCGGCCGAAGTCCATGGCCACGGTGGTGGAGGTCTTGCGCTCCACCCCGGCGGTGTCGTCGACGCCGACCCCGGCCTGGGTCATCGTCTCCTCGGTGGTCAGCGGCCGGATCTCGCTCACGGAGCCGACCAGGGTCGTCTTGCCGACCCCGAAGCCGCCCACGATCACCACCTTGACCGCGGCGGCGGCCGTGGCGGGGAGCGCGTCCTCGCGCCGCGGGCCGGCCCGGAGGTGTCCGTGGTGGGGTGCCGCGGACGGCTCAGAGCTTTCGAAGTCCATCGATGACTGCCTCAATCAGTGCCAGGTCGGGGAGTTTGGCGGGGGCGACGGGCGGGCGGGACAGCACATGGCCGCCGGTGATCAGGTCGCCGAGGAGCACGGTGACCACGCTCACCGGCAGGCCGAGGTACGCGGACACCTCGGCCACCGAGAGCGGTGACTGGCACAGCCTCATGATGGCCGTGTGCTCCGGCTGCATCCCGGGCTTGGGCCCCGACCTGGCGATGATCAGCGTGACCAGGTCCAGCGGGGCGGGTGTGTCCGCCCCGCTGCGCCCGCCGGTGATCACGTAGAGCCGCTCGGGCGTGCCGTCCTCCCAGTCCCGGCCCGGGTTGTTCACGCGGGCTGCCCGTCGCGCCGCGGCGGGCTGCTGAGGTGCTCTCCGATCCGGGCGACGAGGTCGCGCATCCGCTGTCCCATCAGGCCGGCGTCGACGCCCTCGTCCGCCAGGACGGCGAGGTAGGCGCCGGCGCCGGCCGCCATCAGGTAGAAGAACCCGCCGTCCATCTCGATGACGACGAGCCGCATCCGGCCGCTGCTGTGCGGCAGTTCGGCGGCGACGGCGCCGGCGAGGCTCTGCAGCCCGGCGCAGGCGGCGGCGAGCCGGTCGGCGGTGTCGGTCGCCGCTCCGTACTGCGCCATGCGCAGGCCGTCGGCGGACAGGACGATGACGTGCCGGGTCTGCGGAACGCTCTCGGCCAGGTCCTTGAGCATCCAGTCCATGTTGCTCTGCTGCTGACTCACGGCTGTTCCCCCTTGCTCGCCGGGCTCGGCGAGGCGTCTGTGTTCTGGCTTGCTGCGCCGCTGCGGCCGGCGACGGTCCTGCTGCTGGTCTCTCCGGTCAGGCCGCCCTGGAAGGCGGCCAGCCACATGCCGGGCTGTACCTCCGGCTCCGGTTCGGCCGCCGGTGCGGCTCCGGCGCGGGCGGCGGCGGCCGCCGCCGCCTCGATGACCGGGTCGGTGCCGGTTCCGGTGCCGGGCAGGTCAGGCCCGGTCACACGGGTCCGGCGGCGGCGCTGCGGGAGGCCGGTGGCGGACCGCTCCGTCACCACGGGCACCTCGTCGGCCTCCAGCGGGTGCCGCGGGCCGGTGACCGGCCGGGTCCGTGCAGCGGGTGCGGCCGGCGCGCCTGCGGCAGCCGGTGTGCCCGCCGGGTCGAGTGCGCCGGCCGGGCCGGACCCCTGCGGCAGGGCCGCCCGGGGGCCGGAGGAGGTGCCGATGCCGTGCGCGACGCCGGTCGCGGACGCGGCCGTGGTGATCAGTTCCTGCGGGATCACCAGGACGGCGCGCACACCGCCGTACGCCGACGAGCGCAGGGAGACCTGGAAGTCGTACGCCTGCGACAGCCGGCCGACGACCGCGAGGCCCAGGCGGGGCGTCTCGCCGAGGTCGGTGAGGTCGATGCCCTCCTGTGCCTGGCGGAGCATGCGCTCGGCCCGCTTGCGGGCCTCCTCGCTCATGCTCACGCCGCCGTCCTCGATCTCGACGGCGATGCCCGAGTTCACGTCGACCGCGGTCAGGTGGACCTTGGTCTGCGGCGGCGAGTAGCGGGTGGCGTTGTCGAGGAGCTCGGCCAGTGCGTGGATGAGCGGTTCGACGGCCGGGCCGACCACGGCCACCTGGGAGACCGAGTGGAGCTCGACGCGCTGGTAGTCCATGATCCGCGACATGGCGCCGCGGAGCACACTGTAGAGCGGGACCGCCTTGGACCACTGGCGGCCGGGGCGGGCACCGCCGAGGACGGCGATGGAGTCGGCGAGGCGGCCGATGAGCGCCGTGCCGTGGTCCAGGCGCAGCAGGTCGCCGAAGACGTCGGGGCTGCGGCCGTGCCGGTCCTCCATCTCCCGGAGTTCCTGGGCCTGCTGGTGCACAATGGCCTGAACTCGTCGGGCGATGTTGACGAAGGCGCGCTGCGCGGAGTCGCGCAGGTCCTCCTCGGCGACGACGGCGTCGAGCACGGAACGGAGCACCGCCTGGTGGGCGGCCCTGAACTCGGGGGTCAGGCCGGGCCCGTGGGTGCCGGGCTCCTCCAGGGAGGTGAGCACCTCCTCGGGGAACTCGCCCCTGCGCAGCCGCTCCACGACATCGGGCAGCAGCTCCTGGGCCAGCCGTACGGTCTCCGCCTGCTGCCGGGCGAGCGCCGCCTCCTGGGCGGCGGCCACGGCCCGCAGGGCGGCCACGGCCTTGCCGCGGCGGGCGGCCTCACCGCAGGCCAGGGCGACCACGACACAGGCGACGGCACCGACCCAGGCCACGGCAGTGCGGGCGGGTGCGGACACCAGCACCAGGGCCACGACCGTGGCAGCGGCGGTCGCCAGGGCAGGCAGTGCCCATACGGCGGGTGAGGTGGGCCCTGGACTTCCGGGCGACGATCCCACGCGAACCATCAGAACCCTCAAACGATCGAAAGCGAATGATCATATGACAACGGCCCGGAATCTTAGCGGCTTTGAACACCGGTCTTGACAGCAGGTCACGTTCTGGACACAGCAGGCGTGTTGGGGGCTCCAGTTCTGGCCGAATCCCGTTTGTGAGCCGGTCCGAAGGGGTTCGCACGCCCGTCCGGTTCGCAGTCCCACCCAGTGCGGAGCAAACCCTTCCCCCCAGGGACAATGGCCCTTGACCGGGCAAGATCATCCCCAGTCCGGCACCCATTAACGGACCGAACCACGGAAATGGAACAGGAGCGCACGCGTTGAACCGTCAGGCGCGCGAACACGCCCAGAACTTCTTGCACCAGGGCGAGCGGCTGATCGCCGCATGCGGCTACGAACTCGGCCCGGGCGTGCCGTCGCCGCCCGAAGACCTGATCCCCCCGGCGGAGCCCTCGGCGCTCACCCAGCGCATCGAGGACCGGATCCCGGGCCCGCTGCGCCGGCTGATGGCGGCCACTCAGCTCGACCCCCGGCACTCCAGGCCGGCCGCCGCCGCGAACGCCGTCGACCGGATGCCGGACGCGGTGGACAACCTCGGCTCCCGGATGATGCACGGCAAGAGCATGGAGGGCGGCTGGCAGAGCGCGGCCGGACACTTCCTCATCAGCCGGGCCGGCGCCCGCGGTTCGGTCGAGGGCGTCCTCGCCGTCACCGACCGCCGCTGGATCGCACTGACCGACGTCTCCCCGCTGTGGCGGTCGACGCCCACGATGAAGCAGTACTGGGAGGCCCCTCGGGCGGCGGTGTCCGCGCTGCGCGCCAACCCGAAGGGCATGCTCCAGAAGGGCCGGGTGGACATCGAGTTCACCGACGGCTCGTGGGTCGCGGTCCTGGCCGCGCCCGCCGCCAACGCGGCGCCCTTCGCGGCGGCGGCCGCCTACCACCGCTGATCACTGCGGCCCGGCCTCAGCGCTCGGCACGGTCCAGTTCCCCGTCGAGGGCCAGCGCCGCCGTGATGAGCGCCAGGTGGGTGAACGCCTGTGGGAAGTTGCCCAGTTGCTCGCCGGTCGGGCCGATCTCCTCGGCGAACAGCCCGACGTGGTTGGCATACGTCAGCATCTTGTCGAAGGCGTAGCGGGCCATGTCGAGCCGCCCGGCCCGGGCGAGGGCACTGACGTACAGGAAGGTGCACAGGGAGAACGTGCCCTCGTCGCCGGCGAGTCCGTCCGGGGACAGCCCGGGGTCATAGCGGTGCACCAGGCTGTCGGAGACCAGGTCCGCCTCGATGGCGTCCAGGGTCGACAGCCATCGGCGGTCCTTCGGGGACAGGAAGCCGACCGTCGGCATCAGCAGCAGCGAGGCGTCCAGCACGTGCCCGTCGAGGTGCTGGACGAACGCCTGCCGGGCGGTGCTGTACCCGCGGTCGATGATCTGCTGGAACACCGCGTCCCGCGCCGCGGTCCAGCCGGCCACGTCGGCCGGCCGGGCCAGTTCGGTGGCCAGCCGGATGCCCCGGTCGAAGGCCGTCCAGCACATCAGCCGGCTGTAGGTGAAGTCGCGGCGGCCGCCCCGGGTCTCCCAGATGCCCTCGTCGGGCCGGTCCCAGTGGCCGGCCAGCCAGTCGAGGAGCCCGCTGAGTTTCACCCAGCCGTCGTACCCGGCCAGCTGGGCCAGGTCGGCGCCGTGGCTCAGGGCGTAGACGGCCTCGCCGTAGATGTCGAGCTGGAGTTGCCCGGCCGCGCCGTTGCCGACCCGCACCGGGAACGATCCGCGGTACCCCTCGAAGTGGTCGAGGACCTCCTCGTCGAGGTGCGGGTCGCCGTCCACCCGGTACATGATCTGCAGCGGCTCGCCGGTCACCGTCCGGCCGTGCTGCACGCGCGCGCCGAGCCAGCGCCGGAACGCCTCCGCCTCCTCCTCCAGCCCCAGGTCGACCAGCGCCTTCACGGACAGGGACGCGTCCCGCACCCAGGTGTAGCGGTAGTCCCAGTTCCGCTCGCCGCCGACCCGCTCCGGCAGGCCCGTGGTGACCGCGGCCACGGGCGCGCCCGTCGGGGCGTACGTCATGAGCTTCAGGGTGATCGCGGACCGGTTGACCATCTGCTGCCAGCGGCCCCGGTAGCGGCTGCGCCGCATCCAGCGGTGCCAGTAGCCGTACGTGGCGAGGAACGCCCGGCGCAGCCCCGCCGTGGTGGGCGGCTCCGGCACCCCGGCCCCCGGGTCGTGGCACACCGTCAGGACGGCCGCGGTGGTGTCGCCCGTCCGGAGGACGGCCTCCCCCCGTACGCCCGCCCCGTCCGCGGTGAGCCGCAGCAGGCTCCCGGCCTGGAGGAAGGCGGTGAGGCCCGGGGTGGTGAAGTGGGCGGTGTCCGCGGCCAGGGCCAGGCCGTGCTCCTCCCGCCCGTAGTCGAAGGCGGGCCGGCAGTCCAGCAGGAAGCGGACGGTGCCGCGGGTGACCCGCATGATCCGGATGATCCGGTGCCGGTCGCCGGGGGCCTCGGCCTCGCCCAGCGGCATGAAGTCGATGACCTCGCCGACCCCCTCCTCGGTCATGAAACGGGTGACGAGGATGGCCGTGTCCGCCAGGTAGAGCTGGCGGGTGACGGCCCCGGGGGCGTCGGCGGCGATGGCGAAGTGCCCGCCGCGATCGTGGTCCAGGAGCGACGCGAACAGGCTGGGCGAGTCGAAGCGCGGGGCACAGAACCAGTCGAGGACCCCGTCGGAGGAGACCAGCGCGGCCGTCCGCAGGTCCCCGATCAGCCCGTGGTCCCCGATCGGCGGATATCGGCGCATACGAGTCCCTTCGCCGGCGCATCCCGTCCTCCCCTCCCCGCCTCAACGCTAAGGCCGCGGGCGGCGGCGGGCACCCGGTGCCGGAGCCCGGGCCGCGTGTCGTGCGGGACCGGGCTCCGGTGCGGGTTGCGGGGGCGTCCGGTTGCGGGGGCGCCCGGTCTCAGACGCACTCGTTGACGGCTCCGGACAGCAGGCCCGGCTGCTCGCACAGGAGCCGCAGCTGGTCCGGGTGGGTGACAAGGGCCGCGAGGCTGTTGGTGATCAGCTGCGCGGTGGTGTCGCCGACCCCGCCCCCACCCCCACCCCCGCTAGCGGATCGCGCTGAACTGCCGGGAGTTCAGCAGGGAGAGGAAGTACGGGAGCTTGTCCACGGCCCGCTTGGGCAGGGTGGCGATCTGCACGGTGTCCCGGAGCCGGTCCGTGACCACGAGCGTGTAGGTGCCGTCCTCTTCGACGAGTTCGGCCGAGTACAGGGTCGTCTCCATCAGCGGTGCTTTCTGTGTGCGTGGTGCGTGGTGCGGGGCCGTCTTACGGGGCGTCTCGGCCAGACACGCCTCCCACTCCCCCGCCGCCTGCTCGGCGTCGGCGCCGTCGTCGGCATCGCGGAGAAGAGGTGGTGGCCCAGCCGGATCGGCCAGTTCCAGGCGCTGCCGTCGAAGAAGCGGTAGAGGGCGTCGGCGCATGCGGGCGTAGAGCGGGTCGGGGTCGCGGCGGAAGGCCTCGGTCGGCATGTCCGCCGTGATGCCCCCGGGGCGCCGGCACCGCGCTGCCACCGGCGCGGGGGTGCGGCGTGGCCCGGGGTGCCGGGCACGCCGCTGCCGGTGGCGGTGGTCACGAAGCCGCCGGCTCCCCGCTCGGGCCGCCCATCGCCTCGATGAGGCTCTTGGGCCGCATGTCGGTCCAGGTCCGCTCGATGTACTCCAGGCAGGCGGCGCGGCTGTCCTCCGGGTGGGCGACGGTCCAGCCGGCGGGCACGTCGGCGAAGGAGGGCCACAGGGAGTACTGGGCCTCGTTGTTGACGAGCACCAGGTAGGTGGCGTCCTCGTCCTCGAAGGGGTTGCTGTTCATGACGGATTCTCCTCGTGGTCGTGGTAGGGGCTGCTCGGGTGGTGGCCGGGGGCCGGGCGCAGGCGCTCGTCGAGCACGTACGCCCGCATGCCGGGCAGGGGCCGGCCGATCGGCACGGTGCGGGTGACGTCGCCGCCCGTCCACACCTCGTCCACGCCCTTGAGCCCGCCCGGCTCCTCCTCCGCGAGGAGCCGGAACAGGCCTGCGGTCAGCTGCAGTCCGGTCGCGCCGTGCTCGGCGACGGCGATCCGGCCGCCGCCCGGCAGCGGTACCCGCAGCTCGTAGGTGGAGGCGTCGAAGGCCGTCGGCGAGTGCATGGGCACCCGTTCGTGGGCGCCGCCGGACCAGCAGTCGGCCAGGGCCGGACCAGCAGTCGGCCAGGGTCGGCCCGGTCACGTCGGCGTGGGTGACGGCGACGCCCTTGGGGTGCCCGGTGGTGCCGGAGGTGTACATCACGTACGCCGGCTGCCCGGGGCGGCAGACGGTGCCGGGTGCACCGGTGCGGGTCAGGAAGCCATCAGGGCGGCGACCAGGTCCGCGGAGCGTTCCATGAGCACCGCGACCCGGGTCTGCTGGAGACGGCGTAGTCGGCGGTGGCGCAGGCCGTGGCGGCGCCCGCCGCCAGGAACCCCAGCTGTGCGGAGGCGCTGGCCAGGCCGAGAGCGGCACCCGGAAGGCGCCCGCCGGCGGAGCCGCCGGATTGCGGTGCGGCCCCTTCGGGGGTACCGGACGAGGGTGCAGGAGACCGGCCCGGATTCTCCGCGCACCGGATGATTGCCGAAAGCACACCTTCCACATCGGCCGGGCCGGGATTCTCGGCGTACAGAACGAGAACCGCACCCGTCACCTGGTTCGCACGCGCGGACCTGATCCGGGAAACGCTTTCCAGCGCTTCCCGGAGGACCTCGGCCGGGTGCCGTTTCCCGGCCGGCTCCGGAATCTTCCGGCGTTGCCTGCCGGGAAGGGCGGAGCACATCGTCAACGCGTATGCGTACGTGTCCGCCGGCAGCCGGAGAGGCTGTCGAATGGCCGCAGGTCCCACCCGCAGTGTCATTTCTCCCCCGTTCCTGAGGGTTGTCTCCATGCCCTTTTCCGCAAGGGCGACCGGGTGGCGCGGCGGCCGAAAGCAGGAGGGGCGTCACGCCTTGGCGGGTGCGGCGGAGGGTCCGCGCCCCTTGGCCTGCTGGCCCCCGGGCACGTCCGTCGACGCGGACTTGCCCGGCTCCGGGCCCCGCCCGTCCTTCTGCGGGGCCGGATCCGCTTGTTCGTCCGATTCGGAGGCCACCTGCGGGGCGGCCACCTCGGCGGCCACCTCGGCCGCGAGGTCCTGGAGGCTCTCGGTGGCGTCGTGAGCTGCCCGCTTCACCTCCAGCACCAGCCCGACGGAGGTCTTCACGATGCCGCGCACCAGCGGTTTGGCGATCCGCTTGGCCAGAGGTGCGGCGATGAGTCCGATCAGGAACGGGGGAACGACAGGCGGCATGGTCCCCTGCCTCTCTTCGTTGGATGGACGAGCGTCGTTGAACGGAGCGGGGGTCTTCGGCGGGAACGCCGAACGGTGGGAATTGCCGGGACCGCGGCAACACGCGGACCGCTGGTAATCGACAGCGACGAGGACAGCCAAAACGATGCGCACACCGGTCGGTGGTTGTGCCGCAACGACCGGTCTGCCGGCCGCGGGGCGGTGTTTCCCGACCCTGGCCTTTGCGAAGCCCCCTCAGGTTAGCGGCAGCGAAACGCGACGCTCGTACACCGTCACCCGGAAGAGTAACGAGGGGCAGGAAGGACCGATTGCTTTGCGCCAGCAATGCCGATCGAAACGCGGGAAGCCCCTCCCCACCGCCCCCGGAATCCCGGGATCCGCCGCGACCTCTCCCCAGACATCGCACGGACGGTGTCGGCGCGTATTCGCCTCTCGCCCGAGTGCATTCCCGAAGACGCGCCCCCGTCACCACACGGGTGAACCCGCACCCCGCGCGCATCGCGGGGTGCGGGCGTGGCGGTGCGGGCGTGGGGGGTGCGGGCGTGGGGGGGATGGGGTCAGAGGACGTTGTCTCGGGTGGTGGTGTCGTGGAGGAAGCCGCCGGACTGGTGCTGCCACAGGCGGGCGTAGGCGCCGTCCGAGGCGAGGAGTTCGTCGTGCGTGCCCTGCTCGACGATGCGTCCGCGGTCGAGTACGACGAGCCGGTCCATGCTGGCCACCGTGCTCAGCCGGTGCGCCACGACGAGCGCCGTCCGCCCGTCCATGAGCCGCCACAGCGCCTCCTGGACGAGGATCTCGCTCTCGGAGTCCAGGGCGCTGGTGGCCTCGTCGAGCAGCAGGATCGGTGCGTCGCGCAGGATCGCCCTGGCGAGGGCGACCCGCTGGCGTTGCCCGCCGGACAGTTTGACGCCGCGTTCGCCGACCATGGTGTCGAAGCCGTTGGGGAGGGCGTCGGCGAACTCGGTGACGTGTGCCGCCCCGGCGGCGCGGCGGATCTCGGCGTCGGTGGCGTCCGGCCGGGCGAACGCGATGTTGTCCCGCAGTGTGCGGTGGAACATCGCCGGGTCCTGCGGCACGTAGGCGATCAGGCTGCGCAGGTCGGCCTGGCACAGCCGGCTGATGTCCTGGCCGCCGATCAGGATCCGGCCGGCGTCGATGTCCGTCATCCGCAGCAGCAGCCGCGTGAGGGTGGTCTTGCCCCCGCCGGACCGGCCGACGAGGCCGATCTTCGCCCCGCCGGCCACGTCCAGGTCGAGGCCCTGGAACAGCGGCTTCCCTCCCCCGTGGGCGAAGGTCACCCGCTCGAAGCGCACATCGGCGGACGCCCGGGGCCGAAGCGGCTCCGGCGACGCCGGGTCGAGCACGGTCGGCGGGGTCAGCAGCAGTTCGGTGAACTGTGCGGCCTCCGTCATCGAACTCTCCAGGCGGCGGTAGATCTGGTTGAACTCGAACATGATCCGGGTGGCGCTGGAGTAGTAGGCGAAGGCGACGATGACCGCCTCGACCCCGTGCTCCCCCGCGCCGAGCGCGACGGCGACCAGCAGGCCCAGTGCGTTGGTCAGTACGGACATGGGCGCGACCAGCGTGTCGATGCGCAGGTTGCCGTAGTCCCACGAACGGAGCATGAGCCGCCTGGACTCCGCCACCCGCGACCGGTGCTCGGCGGCCTCGCGCTCCTCGGCGGCGAACGCCCGGACCGTGTCCATGTTCATCAGGCTGTCGGCGACGTGGCCGGACACCCGGGCGATGGCCTCCTCGCGCTCGTCGACGAGGGCCTGGCGGCGTCGGATCAGCGGCGCCACGCACAGCGCCGTCACGGCGATCATCACCAGGAGCCCCACGACGAGCAGCGGTTCGTAGAACCACAGCACGACGGAGGCAAAGACCAGCGGTACGAAGCTGCCCATGACCGAGAAGGTCAGGGTGTCGACGAACTCCTCGAAGCGGGAGGCGAAGCTGAGGACCCGCTTCGTCAGCGATCCGGCGAAGTTGTCGTGGAAGAACGCGGCGTCCTTGGCGAACAGCTCGTCCATCCCGATCACGTACAGCTGCTCGATGCCGAGGGCGTCGAGGCGGTTGAGGCAGTGCAGGCCGATGCGCCACAGCGCCTCGGCGAGCAGCAGGACGCCGCCGAAGCCGAGGACGTAGGGCAGCATCGCGCCGATGCCGGTGTTGCCGCCTCCGGCCATCCGGCCGACGAGCTTGGCGACGATCAGCGGCGCAATGTAGTTGATCCCGATGTTGCCGAGTGCGGGGAGCAGCATCGCCGGCGCGGTCAGCCGGCGGAGCCTGGCCAGCTCCCTTAAGTAGTAACGGAGCGCGAGGAGCACCGAGCCCCTGCGCGGTGGACTTTCGGGTGTTTCAGGCGATCCCATCGCAACCCTGTGCTGTTGGACCGGCAGGACAGGATCCGCAGTGTCCCGCAGGGCCGCCCGCGCCGTCCAAGCGTTTTTTCCGGCCGTCAGTGGTAGGCGTGGACGACGGCGTGGCCCTTGCCGCGGCCGATCATCCACTTGTTGACCGGGGTGGTGACCAGGAACGCGACGACGAAGCCGCCCAGCAGTGCGCCCCAGAACAGCCCCTCGTCCAGGTGGGCGTCCATCGCGCCCGGCACCAGGGCGATGATCCCGTTGTCGACCAGCTCCATGATGGCGATCGACACGGTGTCGGCGGCCAGCGCCACCTTGATCGCGGACTTGAGGTCCAGGCCGGCCCGGCGGACCGCGAACAGGGTGAACGAGTAGCCGAAGAGGAACGCGAGGGTGATCGCCAGGACCATCGTCGCGGCATTGCCCCAGAGCAGGGCGGTGCCGATGACCATGCCGAGGATCTCGCCGATGGCGCACCCGGTCAGGCAGTGCAGGGTCGCCTTCGCGGCCGTCCCCCACGAGGCGCCGCCGTGGCCCGCGTGCGCTGCACGGGCGGCGCCCTCCTGTGCGGCGGAGTGCTGGTGGTGTGCGCTCTGGCCCATGGCCCTCAACCCCGTTTCCGTCCGGCACAAGGCCCGTGCCCTGTGCCCCACACCCGGAAACCATATACCCCCTAGGGGTATTCCTCCAGGGTGCGGCACAGGCCGGGGACGCCCGCCCTCACCCTTCCGGCGGCCCGTCCAGGCGCCGGAGGGCGACTCCGTGCTCCGCCAGCACCTCCGGGAGACGGGCCAGGGCCGGAAGCTGCTCGATGTGGTGGACCCCGGCGGGCAGGGAGCCGGTGAGCAGCTCCCCGGTGACGTACGCCGCGACCAGTCCGGTGACACGGCTCTGCGCCCGCCCGGTGAGCGCGTAGGCCGCGTGGAGGTCGCCGCGCCGGGCGTCGGCCCGTACGGCGAAGCCGTCGCCCCCGGCGTGGACCCTGCGGAAGGCGGCGGTCAGGGCCTGCCGCACCGCCGGGCGGCGGGCGGCCCGCCGCAGCGCGAAGAGTGTGGAGGTCAGCGGCCTGGAGTCCAGGCACAGCCGGGTGGTCACCTGCGCGGTTCCGAGCGTGCGGGGCAGCGTGTACTGGTCGGAGAAGGGGAAGGGGTACGCGGTGCGCCGGCCGTATCCGGGCAGCTCGACCCGCAGCGGGCGGGCGGTCGCGGGCTCGGCCAGGTGCTCGACCGTCCAGCGGACCGCGTCGGCGCCGTGCCGCTCGCCGGCGCCCAGGAGCACCGTCAGGTCGATGCGCTCCGCGCCGCCGACGGCCTCGTACGCCCGGCGGGCGAGGAGGTTGGTCAGCCCGGGGGCGACCCCGACGCTGAGCACGGCCGTGGCCCCGCCGGCCGCCGCCACGCCGTCCAGCTCCGCCACGCCGTCGAGCAGCCGCCGGGTGGCGCCGATGTCGACCAGGTGGACGCCGCGCTCGAGGCAGGCGTGCGCGACCCCGGCGTCGGGCGGTTCCACACACATCACGACCGCCGCCACGTCGCCGAGGCCGTCGAGCGTCCGCCGGAAGCCGGCCGGATCGGTGACGTCGACGCGGACGCCGCCGAGCCGCTGCGCCCGCGCCCCGTCGCGTCCCGCGACGACGACCCGCCCGGGGAACCGGTCGGCAAGCGCGCCGGCCACCGTCGCGCCCACGGCGCCGTAGCCGCCGACCACCAGGATGCGATCCCATTTCACTGTAGTCATACTCCAGTGAATTACACTGTAGTCTCACTACAGTCAAAGAGCCCGGTACCGACCGACCCGAGGGAGAACCGGTGGCCGCACCCCTGACCCGCGCGGAGAAGGCCCGCCGCACCCGGCAGCGGATGCTCGACGCCGCCGCCCGGCTGTTCGCCGAGAAGGGCTGGACCGGGACCACCGTCGAGGACATCGCCCGCACCGCGGAAGTCGGTGTGCAGACCGTGTACTTCACCTTCGGCAGCAAGCGGGCACTGCTGAAGGAGCTGCTGGACACGGCCGTCGCCGGTGACGCGGACCCGGTCGCCACCCTCGACCGCCCCTGGGCCCGCGAGGTCCTCGACGCGCCCGGCCCCGCCGCCCAGCTCGCCCTCCAGGCCGCGGGTGCCCGGCGCATCCTGGAGCGGGCCGCACCGGTCCTGGAGGTCGTACGGGGAGCCGCGACCGCCGATCCGGAACTCGCCGAACTGTGGCGGCTGAACCACGAACAGCGCCACGCCGTCCAGCTCCGCTTCGCGCAGGCACTGCACGCGAAGGCCGGCGGGTCCCTGCGGCACGGCCACGACAGCGCGGCGGCGGCAGACATCGCGCTGACCGTGCTCGGCCCGGAAACCTACGACCTGCTCGTCACCCGGCGCGGCTGGCCCCCCGCCCGCTGGGAGGAGTGGGCCGCAGACGCCCTCGTACGCCAGCTCCTGCCCTGAGCCGTACCCGAACCCGGCGCCGGCGCCCCGCCCGTCCACCGGCCCGCTTGCCCGCCTGCCGTACCCGGCCGCGCCCGGCCGCTACGGTTGCTGCATGGAACAGCGGATCAGCCTGATCACCCTGGGTGTGGCGGACCTCGCCCGCGCCAAGAGCTTCTACTCGGCCCTCGGTTGGCGCGGCACCGAGGTCCAGGAGACGGTCTTCCACCAGGCGGGCGGCCTGGCCCTGGTGCTGTGGGACCGCGGGAAACTGGCCGCCGACTGCGGTCTCTCCGACGCCCCGCCGACCGGCTTCGGCGGCATCGCCCTGGCCCACAACGTGCGTTCGGACGCCGAGGTCGATGCCGTCCTCGAGGCCGCCGCGCGGGCCGGCGGCACGGTCACCCGGCCCGCCGCCGTCAACGCGATCGGCTTCTACTCGGGCGTCTTCACCGACCCCGACGGCCATGCCTGGGAGATCGCCCACAACCCCGGCTTCACGCTCGCCGAGGACGGCTCCCTCGTCCTCCCCGACTTCAACGCGTAGCAACACCAACCCCTTTGCACCTGCCGCGAGTTCCGAATCGGCAGGTTTGCCCGGCTCGTTCCTGAGTCGACCCTTCGGGCTTCCTTAAGGGAACCTGAAGAACCCCTCCAGACGGCTTTTTCCGCTGGTCACCGCCCTAGGCTCGGACGGAGTTCCGCTCCCCCTGCCCTAGTGAGGTGTTACCGGCATGAGCCGCAGCCGAACCACCGGAACCCCGTCCCGCGTCGAGGCCCGGCGGAGGAAGACGGCGCGCACCCGCATCGTCCTGTCCGTCACCGCGGCGGCCGCGGCGGTGGCGGTCGGGGTCGCCGTGGCCGACTCCGACGGTGACGCCCGCGTGGACCAGCGGGCCGGCGGGGCCGCCGGCAAGACGTCCGCGGCGGGTACCGCCGACGGGTCGGCGGCCGCCACCCCGACCACCGCCGCCCCCACTCCCGAGGCCACGGCCTCGGCGAGCCCGAGTCCGTCCGGGTCGCCCGAGGCCGGCGCCTCGGGATCCGCCACCCCCTCCAGCCCCGCGGGGGAGGAGGGCACGGCGGCCAAGTCGGCGGCGAACCAGGGCAGCAAGCCCGCGAGCAAGCCCGCTTCGGGCACGGGCGGCGGCTCCGGAGGTTCGGGCGGATCCGGCGGCTCCAGCGGGTCCGGCGGGTCCGGGAGCTCCGGTGGCACCGTGAACGCCGACGCCGAGTCCGCGGTCCTCGCCCTCGTCAACAAGGAGCGGTCCGCCGCCGGTTGCGGCCCCCTGAGCACGAACGCCAAGCTGAGCGCCGCCGCACGGGGGTACAGCGACACCATGGCCCGCGCCGGCGTCATGTCGCACACCGGACCGGACGGTTCCACCATGACCAGCCGGGTGGAGGCCGCCGGTTACAAGTGGTCCAACCTGGGCGAGAACATAGCCCGCGGCCAGGCCGACGCCGACGCGGTCATGAAGGCGTGGATGAACAGCGCCGGCCACCGGGCCAACATACTCAACTGCGCCTTCAAGGAGATCGGCATAGGAGTCCACAAGGGCGACGGCGGCCCCTGGTGGACGCAGAACTTCGGCGCTCCGAGGTAACGGACACCCCCGACCCCCCGAACCCCCCGCCCTCCCCCCTGATCCACCCCCCACACCCCCTCCGCCACGTCCTCCGGCCCGTTCGCGGGCCGGAGGACGTCGGCGTTGGCCGGCTCCACGGGGCTCGGGCGGCTCCCCGCGCGTTTCGGGGGAGCCGGTGACGGGCCGGCCGGCGCGTCGGCCAGTATGGGGCCGTGCCCCGACTTCCGCGTTACCTGCTCATATGGCTGTCGTGCACGGCCGCCAGCGTGACTGCCGTGCTCGCCACGGTCCAGTTCGTGGTCGGTACGACCCGGCATACGCCCCCGGTCGCGCGGTCCGCTCCGACGGTCATCGAGACCCCGCCGGCCTGGCAGGCGGGGCAGGAGCCCTCGCCCGGCTCGCCCTCCCCGAGCGCATCCGCGAGCCCCTCCCCCTCGGCGACGCAGCGGCCCTCCCCCTCGGCCGCGAGCGCCGGCCCCGCCAAGGCCGCGTCGGGAACCCCCCGCACCAGCGCGACGAAGCCGGACGTCGACTGCGAGGACGGCGGAGTGGGACTGCACACCGTCCCCTCGCAGGGCGGCAAGGTCACCGTGCGGTACGGGAGCCGGGGCGTGTGCCTGATCTCCGCGATCCCCAGCCGCGGATTCAAGGCCACCACCTCGCAGACCGCGGACGACACCCTCACGGTCACGTTCACCAGCGACGACCACCGGTCGGTCGTCACGGCGACGATCGACCCGGGGCCGCGGGCCAGCGTCCGCGAAACCTCGTTCTGAACCCATCCGCACCGCTCGGCCGTCCCGGTCCCTTTCGCGGGGTTCACCACCTGTGGGCGGTCATGGGCAGAGGTCCGGCGAAGCGGAAGGTGAGCTGTTCCTTAGGGCAAGCTGAAGATCACGCCGAGACGGTTACGGCGGCCCCCGGCGGTCCTATGCTCGCGTCAGCCGAGCGGCCCTCGGCGCCGGGGCACGACTCCCCGGCGGACCATGCGGGCCGCCGTGCCGCCGAGCGGCGGGCGTTGCGCCCGTCCCGCAGTCCGAACCGTGCCTTGGGGTGTCTTCGCCATGAGTTCCCGCATGCTCCGACCCGTCCGCGCCGACCGCCGTACGACACCGTCCCGCTCCGCCGCGCCCCTGGGGATACGCCTGCCGCTGGCCGCCGCAGCCGTGATCGCGGCGGGGCTGACCGCCGCCTGCGGGCCGTCGTCCCAGCCGGTCGGATCCGCGGCGCCGACCGCGGCCCGGCCGTCCTCGGAGGCGCTCCCCTCCGCGTCGGAGCCGGCCGGCGCATCCGCCGAGGCGTCTCCGTCCGCCTCCGCCTCGCCGTCCGCGTCCGCGTCCGCATCCGCCTCCGCGTCCGCCGGTTCCCCGCAGGCCGGGACCGGGTCCGCCGCCCCCGCCCGGACGTCGGCCAAGCCGGCGACCCGTTCGTCGGCCGCGCCCGCGCCGGCGGCGGTTCCCGGCCCCGGCTACGACAGTTCGGCCGACTCCCAGAAGCAGATCGACGCGGCGCTTCGCGCGGCCAAGGCGGACGGGCGGATGGTGCTGCTCGACTTCGGCGCGAACTGGTGCGGCAACTGCAAGGCCGCCGACAAGGTGTTCGCCCAGTCGCAGACCTCGGCGATCCTCGGGTCCTCGTACCACATGGTCAAGGTGGACATCGGCGGCAACAACTCCGCCAACTCCGCGCTCCTGCAGAAGTACAGCCCCTCGGGCGGCACCTACAAGATGCCCGTGCTGGTCGTCGTCTCCCCGTCCGGCACGGTGCGCACCGACACCCACGTCACGGGCAACCCGCCCCTGACCTCGGAGGGCCTGGGCGCCTTCCTCCGCCAGTGGGCGTCATGACACGAGCGGTGCGGGCCGCGGCGGCCGGCCTCGCCGCCGCCGCCGGCTGCGTCCTCGTCGGCGTCCTGACGGACAGCGGGGGCGACGGGGGCAGCGCCGGCGCGCAGGACGGCGGGGTCCGCTTCCCCACCGCGACCGCCCGCCCGAGAACCGGATCGATCCCTTGACACGTGACACAGAGGCGCACATGAACGTTTCCCCGCAGGCCGGGCACGCCCGGAAGACCCGTATCGCGGCGGCCCTGCTGTCCCTGGCGGCCCTGACGGCGTGTGGCGAGCAGCACGCGGCGGACGCCGGCACCTCGGCAGCGGCACCCGCATCCGCGTCCGCGTCCACGACGAGCTTCAGCGAGAAGGGGGTCACCGTCACCCTCTCGGTGTCCGACTGGCACGCCTCGAAGGGCACCCTCACCGCGGTCTTCACCCCCGAGGAGAAGGGCTTCCACCTCTACAGCACCGATCTGCCGGCCGACGGCGTCGAGGGCGTGGGCCGGCCGACCTCGGTGTCCGTCACCGGGGCCCTCAAGGCGGAGGGCAGGTTGACGGCGGCTGCGGAGGTGCGGTCGATCAGCCTGCCCGGTGTCGGCGCCCCGGTCCCGGTCTATCCGGACGGCCCGGTCACCACCACGCTGCCCGTCCGCGCCGACGGGAACGGGGACGCGACGGTGCTGCTCGGCTACGCGAGCTGCAGCGAGCGGGACGGCTGCACCATCCCGGTCTCCGACCACCCCGTACGCCTGCACATCACCGCGGACGGCCCGGTGTTCGATGCCCGCCAGGGTGCGCGAAACCCCGGTCGGCCGAGCCCCTAAGGTGTCCCCATGCCCAGCGTCCTGGTCGTGGAAGACGACCCCAGCATCCGCCAGTCACTGATAGAGGTCCTGGCGGAACACGGGTTCGCCGTGCGCAGCGCGGCCGACGGGTTCGGCGCCCTGCGCGAGGTCACCCAGACGCCCGTCGACGCGGTGGTCCTCGACCTGGGACTGCCCGATCTGGACGGAGGAGACGCCCTGCGCATGATCCGCGGCATTTCCTCTGTGCCCGTGCTGGTGGCCACCGCCCGCGACGACGAGCGGGAGATCATCAGCCTCCTCAACGCGGGTGCCGACGACTACCTGGTCAAGCCCTTCTCCGGAGGGCAGCTCATCGCCCGCCTGTCCGCCGTCCTGCGGCGCACCGGCCAGGTTCCGGCCGCCGGTCCCGCGGCGGCGGGCGCACCGGTGGCGGCAGCGGCGGCGGCCGAACCGCTGCGCGCCACCACCGTGGGCGAGCTGACGGTGGATCCGGGCGCGCGCACCGCGCACCTGGCCGGCCGGGAGCTCCGCCTGACCCGCCGCGAGTTCGACCTGCTGGCCTTCCTCGCCCGCCACGCCGGCCAGGTGGTCTCCAAGCGCCTGCTGCTGACGGAGGTGTGGCGCGAGCCGTACGTGGACGACCAGACCGTCGACGTGCACCTGTCGTCGCTGCGCCGCAAGCTCGGCGAACGCGCGGCGGCCCCGCGGTACCTGCTGACCGTCCGCGGGGTGGGCATCAAGCTGGTGGCTCCGCGTTGAGACGCTCGCTGGCCGGAGTGGCGCTCGCCGTGACCTCCATGGTCGCGCTGTCCTTCCTCATACCGCTGGCCGCCCTGGTGATGTCGCTGGTCAAGGAGCAGGGCGTCACCGCGGCCGAGCAGCGCGCCGCGGCCCTGGCGCCCGTACTCACGCTGACCACGGACCCGTCCGCGCTGCGGGAGTCCGCGGCAGGCCTGGACGCGGCCGAGCGCCTGGTCGTCCACCTGCCGGATTCCGGCCCGCTCGGCAGCTCCAAGGCCCCTGCGGCGCTGCTCGAACGGGCGCAGAAGGGGCGGGAGTCCATCTCCCGGGAGATTCCGGGCGGCTGGATCTGCCTTCAGCCGGTGGTGCTCCCCGGTGACCGGGTCGCCGTCATCGAGAACTTCGTTCCCGAGGAGGAGCTGACCCGCGGGGTGATGGAATCGTGGGCGGTGATGTGCTTCCTCGCCGTGGGGCTGATCGGCGGTTCGGTGCTGGTCGCCGACCGGCTCGGCGCGAAGGTCGTCCGGTCCTCGAAGCGGCTCGCGCAGGCTTCGCGCGCGCTCGGCCAGGGCGATCTGGACGCCCGCGTGGACCCCATGGGCCCCGAGGAACTGCGGGACGCGGGCGTCGCCTTCAACGCGATGGCCCACCGGATGACCGAGCTGCTCGCCGTCGAACGCGAACTGGTCGCCGACCTGTCCCACCGGCTGCGCACCCCGCTGACCGCCCTGCACCTGGCCTCGGAGCGCATGGCCGGCACACCGGAGTCGGCCAGGGTCGAGGCGGCGGTCGGCGAACTGGAGGCGGAGCTCCGGGCCATCATCGCCGCGGCGCGCACCCCGCTCGCCGTGGGCCCCATGGGCCAGGGCATGCTCGGCGCGGAACCGCCGTCGGGCCGGCCGGGCGGCGGCGCGCCGGAGGGGTCCGGGCCCCGCTGCGAGGTGGCCGATGTGGTCCGCCGCCGCACCACGTTCTGGGCGGTCCTGGCGGAGCAGCAGGACCGGTCCTGCTCCGTCGACCTCACCCCGGAGCCCACGGCCGTCAGCCTCTCGGACGACGACATCGCCGCCGTGGTGGACGCGCTGATCGGCAACATCTTCCGCCACACGGCGCCGGGGAGCCCGTTCGGCGTCCATGTCGTACGCACGGCCCAGGCCGTGGAGCTGGTCGTGGAGGACGGCGGACCGGGCATCCCCGAACCGGAGCGGGCGCTGTCCCGCGGGAGCAGCACCGGGTCCACCGGGCTGGGCCTGGACATCGCGCAACGGGCGTCGACCGCCGCGGGCGGGTCGGTGCGCATCGGCCGCAGCCCCCTGGGAGGGGCGCACATCACCGTGACCTTCGCGCTGGCCGCGCCGGCCCTGTCCGCCGGACGCAGGTCCCGCATCTCCCGCCGCCGCCCGGCCCGGCCGCGCACCCGGTAGGCGGGCCGCGGCCGGTGCGCTGCGGGGCACCCGGCGTTGCGGCGAACCACCGGCTGCGGCGAACCACCGGCTGCGCCGGGCGCCCGGCCCTTCGCGACCGCCGCAGCCCTCACCGCCGGTTCAAGTGCCGTTCACGCGGGGCTCGTTGGGGATCCCTAACCTCCCCCTGTCCACCCCCCGACCGGAAGGGAAACCGGTGTCGTCCACCGTCTCCGCCCGCCGAGCGGCTCTCCCCGCCGCAGTACTCGCCGCACTGCTCATACCCTCCGCGCCCGCCCACGCGGCCGGCGTCTCCGTCACCGCGACCGTGGAGACCGCCCCCGTTCCGCACAGCGGCGACGCCGCCGACGACCCGGCGATCTGGGTCCACCCGACCGACCCGGCCAGGTCCGTGGTCATCGGCACGGACAAGAAGGGCGCGCTGGAGGTCTACGACATGACCGGCGCACGCCTCCAGCGGATCACCGGCGACTACGGCAACAACGTCGACCTGCGCGGCAACATCGTCGTCTCGGCGGACGACGAGGCCGCCGGCGGCAACGGCGCCATGCACATCTACCGCATCGACCCCGGCACCCGGAAGCTGACCCGGCTGCGGGACGTCCCGACCGAGGTCACCGCGCACGGCATCTGCCTCTACTCCTCCCCGGCCTCGGGCAAGCTGTACGCCTTCCCCAACTCCACCTCCGGCCGCGTCGAGCAGTGGGAGCTGGCCGTGAGCGGGAACTCCGTGACCGCGACCTCGGTCCGCCTGTGGGACGCGGGCTCCGCCGTCGAGGGCTGCTACGCCGACGACACCACCGGCAAGCTCTACCTCGGCGAGGAGGACGTCGGCGTCTGGGTCTACGGCGCCGAGCCGACCGCCGGCACCGCCCGCACCAAGCTCGACTCCGCCGGGTCGGGCGGCCACATCACCGCGGACACCGAAGGCATCACCGCCGCCGGGAACCGTATCTACGTGTCCTCCCAGGGCAGCAACGACTTCACCGTCTACGACCGCACCACCCACGCCTACCTGGGCCGGTTCTCCGTCGCGAACGGCAGCGCCGCCGACGACTGCGAGGACACCGACGGCATCGACGCCACCGCCGCCGACCTCGGCCCGGCGTTCCCGCAGGGCGTCTTCGTCTGCCAGGACGGCTCCAACGGCTCTCCCGGCACGAGCGGCAACCAGAACTTCAAGTTCGTCCCGCTCCAGCGCATCACGGCGAACTTCGGCTGACGCCCCGCACCGGGGGGGGGAACAAGAGGGGGGGGCACAAACAGCGGCGGACAGATTGGGGTGGGGGGGGGGGGGGGGGGGGGGGGGGGGGGGAGGGGGGGGGGGGGGGTGGCAACAAC